>JBEGUF010000074.1:0-20231 GCA_041179025.1 Actinomycetota bacterium
CTCGGTTCCAACCTCGTATGGTTTTTGCTCTTTGTTCATGGGCCACCTTTGATTGGTGGGGAGTACGGGACTTGAACCCGTGACCGACGGATTATGAGTCCGCTGCTCTAACCAACTGAGCTAACTCCCCTGGTCACAAGACACTAGCCTAGTCGTCTCTTCTGATTCGCTCCAAAGCCTTACGCAGTGAAGCGCTCAGTTTTCTAGACACTCTTTTGCTGCGACGAGTGATCTTGAATCGTACGTCCTCAAAAGTCTCAACAACTGACCCACGAACGTCGTCTAAGCGCTCCAGAACGCCGTTAGCGCCCTTTTCTAGCGAGGAAGTGCTCTTGCGAACCAAATCACCGATGCGCTCCCCTACGCCCGCTGGAGCCGTGTATCCGCGTTCGGTGTGGATGTCAGAAGGAAGCGGGCTTTCCCCTGCGTAAAGACGCTCGTAACTCGTTACCGTGTCGGCGAGGTCATGTTGCTCAGCCCGTGCGCGGGATTCCAAACCCATTGCGTCGAATTGGGCCTTAGGCAGGTTGAAAACCTTCAGAATCTTCTCGGCTAAATTGCTTGGTGAGTCGGGTTGGAACAGGTATCCGTTGACGCCAGACTCCACTAGATAAGGCAATGCCATGGCCTCTGCGGCAACAATTACCCGCCCAGCTGCCATGGCCTCTAGGGTAGCCATCGACTGCAACTCTTGAATGGATGGCATTACGAAAACCGAACTCTTACCTAAGCGAAGAACCACTTCGTCATCGCTGAGATCGTCGAAGAAAGTGACACGATCGGACAGTTTCAACTGCTTTGCTAGCGCGGCTAGTTCTCCCTGCTGGCTACCAGACCCGATCAGCTCAAGTTTCAGATCGCTCGGCAACTTAGCCAGCGCCTCCAAGAGAACGTAGACATGCTTTTCGCGATCGAGTCGACCAACGTAAGTGATGGTTTTTGATTCCTGGCTGGCGGGCGGCAATGAGTTGAATCGAGCCACTTCTACCCCACCGGAGACCGCGTATACCGGAAGGTTCGGGATCACACTCTCGAGAAGCTGTGCTGAGCGCAGCGTGGGGGCAACAACCGAATCCGCTGAACGAAATACGGTAGCGGCATCTCGCATGAGCATCTTGGCCAAGAACTCTTTCACAAAGCTTGGCGCTAGCAGAACGTTATCTACGAAGCTCTCGGCGTTGAGATGGTTTGTCGCTACCAACCGAATTTTATTTGACGTGGCAGCGGCCGCAGCGTGGTGCCCTACGTTTAGATGCGATTGGATGTGCACCACATTCGGTTTAATGGCCGAAATCAAACCATCCAACTTCCGAGTGAGGCCTGCCGGGCTAACGAACCTCTGGGTCGGCTGGAAGGGTATTGCGTGGCTCTTCAGCCGGTGAACCACGATTGGAATGCCATCGTGCTTCTCTCGAAATGTACCGTAGAGTTTCGAAAAAGCGGGAGCTACAACGTGAACTTCGTAACCTCGAATTTGAAGCTCACAGGCCAAATTTTTAGCGAAAGTAGCAGAACCGTTGTGATCGGGCGCGAAGGTATCGCAAGCAATCACTACCGTTTTTGTGCTCATTACTTTCCTCGAAGCTCCGGATGAACCTTAGACAGCATCCAAACACCAAGTGCTGCAGTGGCACCGGATGCGATAAACACGAGCATGTTAAGAGGTGAGGCGTTTGAAGCCTCGCCCAAAATGATCATTCCAATTGAAATTGCAACCATCGGGTCAATTACCGTGAGACCTGCAATAACCAAATCGGGAGGGCCAGACGCGTAAGCATTCTGCACAAACCAAGCACCCAAAATGATGGCCCCGATCGCCGCGGCTACACAGCAAAATGTTAGCCACTCAACATTACCCTGAGCTACTCTCTGGATCACAGCCTTGATAAAGACGATTCCAAAGCCATAGAGAACGCCGGCCCCGAGAATGAAGTTAAGTGCGGTGGCTTTTTTACGAGTGGCGAAGAAGAGTGCCCCAAATACCGCTAGCACTGCGGAGATGACTACTAGAAGTGATACTAGGTCGCCGTCGGTGAGCGAACGCTGGTCATCGCCGATTGTTGTGGCCAGCGATACGAAAACGGCGATTCCCGCGGTGCAAATGCCGATGGCAATCCAGGTTGCCCTGGTAATTCGGGTTTTGGTCGCTCTTGCATTGAGCAGTGAAGTGATTACCAACGCTAGAGCGCCAATTGGCTGAACCACAATCAACGGCGCCATTGTGAGAGCTGCAATCTGCAAAACTGCTCCAGCCGACAGAAAAGACATTCCGGTGAGCCAGCGCTTGTCGCCGAAGAGTTTTAAGAGATTTCTGAAACCAACTCCGCTTTTCTCGCCAGCTTTCTTATCGCTGTTTTTAGTGACCGAGTCGTTTTGAAACTGAGCTCCGAATGCCAGAGCCACGGCTGCTAAAAGCGAAAGCGAGATAGCTATTGCGCGAAACATCTAACTCCTCTGGGTGAACACTTAAGCCTAACCATTTTGACCCTCGGGCGGTGAACGTCTGGGTATCATTTTTGAATGACCATTAGACCAATCGTTATCACTGGTGAGCCTGTGCTACACCGGCGAGCAGCCGAAGTTACCGCTTTCGATGAGACTCTAGTGCAATTGGTGCAGGACATGTACGAGACCATGGATAAGGCGCCTGGCGTTGGTTTAGCCGCTCCTCAAATTGGTGTGGGTTTGAGAGTATTTGTCTACGACTACGACGACGATGAGGGCAATCCTCGCCGTGGCGAAGTAATCAATCCAGTTATTGAACTTGGGCCCATTGAGCCCGGCTCAGCGGACGAAGACACTGAAGTTGAGGGCTGTCTATCCGCGCCAGGCGAACGCTTCCCTCTAAAAAGAGCTGAAGTCGCGGTGGTCACCGGAGTTGATCTGAACCAAAACCCGGTGAGAATCGAAGCCAGCGGCTGGTTCGCCAGAATCATGCAACACGAATTTGACCACCTCAATGGTCTGCTTTACCTAGACCGTCTTGATAAAGAGTGGCATGCAGAACGCAAACTGATGATTGAAGAACGAGGTTGGGGAAAACCTGGAATCTCCTGGCTGCCCGGCCGAGATAATTTAGAAGGCTAAACGCAGCAAAGCCGCGGTTGCAGCTGCCGCTATAACAATCACGATAAACGGTGCCCGAAGCTTTAGCAGAATCGCCGCCAGAATCAGAGCTGCGAAACGGGCATCGAACACGACCTCTGGGGCGGACGTCTTTGAATTAGTGCCCACAAAAGTCTGAACACCTACCAAACCAGCCAACAGCGCGATTGTTAAGAATCCCGCAAGCTTTTGCAGGAATTTAGAGTCCAGAAACCTCCTTGGAACGAGATGCCCAAAGTACTTCCAAGAGAAAACAGCAGTCGACGCTGCCAGAATCGCGAACCAGCTATTCACCTTTGCCTCGATTCAAGAGGAAGCCCACCACAACGGCTATGAATGCACCGATCAGAACTGGCGGCCCCGATGGCAGAACGAGTGAGAACAGCACGCTAGTAACTATGGCTGTGCCAGCAATAATGGCCCCGGCACTCTTCTGAATTCTCGGCCAAACTAGAGCGAACAGAGCAGCAGCTGCCGCAGCGTCGAGACCAAAAGTCTCTGGGTCACCGATCTGCTGCCCAAGGAAAGCGCCCATCACAGTGGCTAGATTCCAGAAGACAAAAACCGAAATTCCAGTGAGCCAGAACCCCTTTCGCTGTTCCGCAAGTGTTTCTCGTGAGGTTGAAACGGCAGCACTTTCGTCGATGGTTAACTGAGCCGCCAAGATTTTGCGAACGCCCTTGGTTTCAAGAATTGGAGCGAGACTTAGAGCGTAGAAACCATTTCTAACCCCAACCAACCAGGCGGACGTTGCTGCTGTTGTGAGATCCGCTAAACCCACAGCCACGAATGCGAATTGGGAGCCACCGCTGAACATTAGAACACTCAGCGCGATAGTCTGCCAGATGTCGAAACCGGCGGTAACCGAGAGCGCACCAAAGGATATTCCGTAAACGCCGGTCGCTAAACCAACACTTAATGCAACGTTGGAGACTTTCCCAGCAGATGTAGTCATGCCTTAAAGTCTCGCAGAAGAATCAACAGTTGGCTTCTAGTGCGAACCCCCGCTATCTGTGAAAGTGAATCTACAAGTTGCCTAACGCGGAGTTTGGAAATGTCGAACTTTTTGGCGATTTCGTGATCACTGTCCCCGCTGAGAGCTAGCAAAAGTTGAGTGCGCTGATCTTTCGTCAGTGAACCAATTGCCGCTTCGAGCTCTCTATTCGCAGTTAGCGTGGGTTGTTTTGAGCCGAAAGACCTTATGAACTCTGGATCTGCCAGGTAATCAGGCTTGGCAATCGATCGCACCTGTTTTAGGAATACCGCTCCGCTAGCCTCTAGGCCAACTAAGTCGGCGGCACCGGCTTGAATGGCCTCCCACCGAGCCTGTTCGGTGGCAAATGGAGCCAGAACCAAAATTGAAGCCGTGTTGCCAGAGGCGGATAGAGCAGAAGAGAGTTTGTCAACAAAACCGCTTCCAGTGAAGCCATGCTGGCTGTGCGCGACAACAAGGACATCAACCAAATAGTCTGGGGCTCTTGTAATTGCCACCTGTGCGTCGGATTCCTCTAGAACCACTCGCATGTCGGGCTGAGAAGTGATCACCATGTTGCGACCAGAACGAACCAAATCGTTGTTGATGACCAGACCAATTCTGAGTTCAGTCATTAAATATTCTCGGCAGCTAGAGACTTTAGATTAGGGAAAATCGCAGAGAGAGTAAAACCTACTCCCGGAACTTTGGTGGCTTCAATTCGACCACCGTAAATATCGGCCCTATCTTTTAATGCCGCTAGAGTAGCGCCATCAAACTCAAAAACCAGCGCCTCTAAATCATCCTGTACCGAATAACCCTCAACCAGTTCTCCCAGGGTCTCTTTCTCGCGGTTAACAGTCTCGATGCCATTGTCCTTGACCAGAATCTGAAGCCCATCCTCAACCCACAGAAAAGTAACCGAAACCTGAGTACCAACTGGAGAATGCTTTCTAACGTTCTGGAGAGACTCAAACACGATCTTGTAAACACAGAGTTCCATGCCGTCGTTGAGTGCGAATGCAGACCCCTGCTCTTCAATCACCGTGTTGTAACCAAGTTCTCGGAAAGCGACCGTAAGAGCTTGAAGATCAGAAATCTTGAACGTTGCCAACTCTGAGAAGATGCTTGAATTCAAATAGTCGAAGAGCCTGCGTAGCTCACTCTGAGCATCTCGTGCGGAATCGTGCGCCCGTTGCAGCACTCGATCGGCAACCGATGGGTCAGCCTGCAGTGCATAGCGACCACCCTCGGTGACGCTCACCACACCGGAAACCTTCTGAACAAGCAATTCACTCAGGTCCTTCGCGATATCCAAACGCTCGTTTTGCTTGGCGATTTCCAAACGAAGTCGTTCACCGGAAATCAGCTGAACGGCGCGATCCTTGGGGCTTCCAATGTGCTCAATCTTGAGATAAGCAAGTCGACCTCCAAGTGCAGCGATACCAAAAATTCCGAAAACCATCGAGAACACAATTATGAAGGAATTTACTCGCACCAACTCCGACGACGACGCGCTACCAACCATCTCGGCAACAAGTGAGCCCTCGTAGCCCAGGAACCATGCAATAGCCGCAGCAGAAATCGCGGCCAGGACGAGGTTGATGAGTCTTACTGTCCTTTTTCCGAAGGCTGCAACTAGAGCGAACACAATCGCGAGGAGCAGGGAACCGATGAGTTGTGTACTTGAGAACAGAATCAAAAAGGCAGTAGAAACTGCAATAAGAACCAAGGACACCCAAGCGTTGTGCCTCACAGGCAGAATTGCGCAAAGAAGGCTCGCAGAAAAAATAAGGCCCAGATAGTCTCCGCTGAGCAGTTCAAATCCGGAAGAGAAGAAGGTAATCATGAGAGAAAAGACGATTACAGAGAGCCAGTTGCGGTTGAGGATCCAACTAATCATGTGCTGGCCTCCAAATTTGGAACTTGGCTCCCCGGCTTGGACTCGAACCAAGAACCTATCGGTTAACAGCCGATTGCTCTGCCAATTGAGCTACCGAGGAAAGTTGCTTACGCAGCCTCTAACATTACCAAATTTTCTACCGCTTTGCGCGAAGTTCGATTAGCTCTGAATCCAGTTCAATCAACTTCTTGGCGATTTGGTCGGAAAGTTGCTCATTTTTTGCAGCTCTGGCCTGAGTTAAACCTTGAATAAGTACCTGCTTTTCAAACTCGATGGTTGAAATCAGTGAGCTTTTGATTACACCGGTGGCATAGGGCACTGGATCTCCTCCAGCCATAATCGGCAGCGGAGTAAGAATCATTTCACGCCAGAGCGACGCTAGCTCGACCGGAAGATCACTAGAAACAGCTTCGGTAAAGTTATCGGCTGCATAGTTTGCTTCGATCACACGAGCGATTGCCGCATGTCGAGGGGCAGAGAAGAAACTTCGGAAGATTCGCTTCAAAGTTGCCGAGTCAATGATGTTGGGGATCTGAGCGATTACGTCGAGCAAAAATCGCTCATTTCGATTTATCGGGTCAGCAAGATTCACCGGCGGTAAGGATCCCCCGCGAGTCTCCGTTGATTCATTTTGCGTCGATTGAACTTCTGGAGCAACATTTGAGCGACGGATTCCCTTGGCCGCATCGGACACCATTTGATTTACAGCCGCACGATCCACCAGAGTTAGCTCCGATAGGTGCTTTTCGTAACTTGAACGGAGCGTGGGGTCGGCAATTTCGGCCACAATAGTTGCTGCGGCTCGAACGGCAGCCACCTGACCCTCCCTCGATGCGAGATCGAACTTTGAGATGGAACGTTCGAGGGCGAATTCGATCAGCGGACGCTTTGCGGCAATCATGTCGACAATTGCCCCATCACCCCTGGCCTTGCGCAAGTCACAGGGATCAAGGCCTTCAGGGCCAATGGCTATGTAGGTGAGAGCGTTGAACTTCTGGGCAGACGCGAAGGCTCGCATGGCGGCCTTCTGCCCAGCTTCGTCCGGGTCAAAATTGAAGATTACTTCGGCCGGCTTCGTGGCGTCGGCAACGAGAATTCGGTTCAAGATTCTGATGTGCTCATCGCCGAACGCGGTTCCGCAGGTTGCCACGGCCGTGGTGATACCGGCTAGATGGCAAGCCATCACGTCGGTGTACCCCTCAACGACAACAACCTGCTGTGATTTGGAGATTTCACGTTTAGCTAAATCGATGCCGTAGAGCACGCTCGATTTGTGATAGACGGGGGTTTCACTTGTGTTTAGGTATTTTGGCCCTTGGTCGTCGTCGAAGATTTTTCTCGCGCCAAATCCGATGACGGCGTTCGTACTGTCTTTGATCGGCCAAATTAGACGTCCGCGAAAGCGGTCGTATGCGCCCTTTTCTTTTTTGCTCGCCAAAGCTGCGGTAACCAACTCATCCTCGGTGAAACCAAGCGATTTCAGGTGGTCGGTGAGAGCAGACCAACCCTTAGGAGCCCAGCCAACACCGAAGTGGGCGGAGGAGGCCTGATCGAAGCCGCGACTCTGCAAGAAAGCTCTGCCGGGTTCAGCCTCGGCATCACCAAGACGCTCTGCGAAGAACTTTGCCGCAAACGAATTCGCCTCAAGCACCCTTGCGCGGATTGCTAGGTTGGGGTTCGACTCGCCTCCCTCTTCGTAGTTGAGGGTGTAGCCAACTCGCGCTGCCAGTTTTTCAACTGCTTCCACAAAATTTAGTGAATCAATTCGGTTCAGGAACTGGAATAGATTTCCACCTTCGCCGCAGCCGAAACAGTGCCAAAGGTTTTTGGTGGCGGATACTCCAAATGAAGGAGACTTTTCACCGTGAAATGGGCAAAGCCCCTTGAACTCGCCATTGCCGCTGGCTTTGAGCGCAACATAGTCGCTAACCACATCAACAATTGATACCCGCGACAGCACTTCGTCGATGTCACTCTGAGGAATTCTCTTAGCCATTAGTTCTCCCCTCGAACCAATTTATCGTGAAGCTTCTGAGCGGCCTGATCGGTGAGGCAGGCAACCTGGTCAACGATAACCCTGCGCTGCTGCTCTTCGTTTGAGGCAGAACTCCAAGCAAGGGCGCTGTAACTGTCTAGCTCCTTGCCTGCAGCACGTAAAAGGGCGTCGGCAAGTTCGGTAAGTAATTCACGTTGACGTTCGTAGTAAGGCTGACGTGATTCATGCGACATTAGGAATGAAGAGACCAGGCCCTTCAAAACAGCAATTTCGCTTCTAACTTCTTCGGGCACTATCACCGAGGCTTGATAGCGAGCCAATTCTCCTGGGTTAGCGGCCACGGTTGCTTTTGTGCTTCTACTCACAAATGAACCGATAAGAGCGCTGGTGAGGTTTTTCAGCTTGCCGTGATCAAACACGCTTCCATCGAATGCCACAACCCACTCTGGTAATGCCTGCAGTCTCATTAGCGCCGCATCCAGAGCAGCTGCATCTTGGCTAGAACCTGCCCAGTGCAGCATGTCTTTGATTAACTGCTGCCGGTTTCCCGATTGAGCGACTTCCTCAAGCTGGATCCATCCCTCAACCACGGCATCTTCGTAGTCATGAACGGAATATGCAACGTCGTCGGCGAAATCCATAACCTGGGCTTCAATGCTCTTTTGACGAAGCGGAGCGCCCTGACGCAGCCATTCAAAAACTTCTAGATCGTCTGAGTAGACGCCGAACTTGTCGGATCTTGCTCCACCGCCATCGTCGAAAACCGCACTCTCGCGGGGCCATGGGTATTTACAAGCGGCATCCAACGACGCTCTCGTGAGGTTTAGTCCGAGAGAACTGCCGTCTTGGCGGAACACCTTCGGTTCGATTCGCGTGAGCAACCGAAGAGTTTGGGCGTTTCCCTCAAAGCCGCCGAATTCCTTCGCCCAGTCGTTCAAGGCTCGTTCGCCATTATGGCCGAATGGTGGATGACCTAGATCGTGAGCTAGGCAAGACATATCAACCAAATCTGGATCGATTCCGAGGCTTTGGGCCATCTCGCGACCTACCTGAGCCACCTCAAGCGAGTGGGTTAGCCTGGTTCTCGCGAAATCACCGGCAGTTGGTGACAGAACTTGAGTTTTCGCACCTAGCCGCCTTAGAGCCGATGAGTGAAGAACTCTGGCTCGGTCTCTAGCGAACTCGCTTCTGCCCTGCGTTCCTTTGCGAATCTCGGGCAAAATTCTCTGTTCATCGAATTCGGTGTAACCGTGCGGGGTTAGATTAGCCACCGGAAACGCCGATCTCCGCGTCGAGTAGCAGTGCGGCACCGTCGGAATCGAGAGTACGTGACTGCAGCCAATTTTCTGGAAGCGAGCACACTTTGGCGCTACCGAGACGACCTCGTGGCCCTTCGGCCTCATCGCCTGGATATTCTTCCGAACGATCGAGGGTGGCCAAGATTTCGTCCATGTGATCAAGTGACTGAACCTGAGCTAGAGAGGCTCTGAATTCGCCGCCGACCGGGTAACCCTTGAAATACCAGGCAACGTGCTTCCTAATGTCTCGGCAGGCATGAGTCTCGTTCTCAAAGAATTCCACTAGAAGTTCCGCATGACGTTTGAAAGCATCCGCCACCTCACCCAAATTCGGCTGAATCGGGTTTACAGCGGCCTCCGAATTAGGGTCGCGTTGATACTCATCAAAAGCCGCCTGGAGGTCTCCAAATAGCCATGGACGTCCGAGACAACCTCTTCCTACAACAACACCGTCTACACCGGTCTGACGCATCATTCGAATCGCGTCGGCCGCACTCCAGATATCCCCGTTACCGAGAACTTGGACATCCGGCAATGATTCGCGCAATTTGGCAATCGCATCCCAGTCGGCATTACCACTGTAGTAGTCGCTTGCGGTTCGTCCGTGCAGTGCAATGGCCGTTACACCGGCGTCTCGGGCTGCTTTCCCTGCGTCTAAATAGGTTAGGTGATCGGCATCGATCCCCTTACGCATTTTCACAGTGAGCGGCACAGAACCGGCTGCTTTCACCGCGGCATTCACGATCGATGAAAAAAGATCCGACTTCCAAGGCAGAGCTGCTCCCCCGCCTTTGCGAGTAACCTTTGGTACCGGGCAACCGAAGTTCAAATCAATGTGATCTGCCCGATCCTCGGCAACCAACATGGTCACTGCCTCGGCGATGGTTTTAGGGTCGACGCCATAGAGCTGAACCGAACGAATGTCTTCGCTTTCGTGATGACCAACCAGACGCATCGACTCTT
This sequence comes from Actinomycetota bacterium, assembly GCA_041179025.1. Taxonomy (GTDB): domain Bacteria; phylum Actinomycetota; class Actinomycetes; order Actinomycetales; family Microbacteriaceae; genus Rhodoluna. Next base: position 10,239 of record JBEGUF010000074.1, read on the forward strand.
CGGTGCGCTCTACCAGAGCCCTCGAGGTAACCATTTCTGAGACGAAGAGACCCCCGCCAAACTCACGGCAAAGCCTTCTGAAAGCGGTGTTGGTAATACCAGCCATAGGCGCCAGCACCACGGGAGTTGCGATGGCAAGATTCCCGTAGGTTAATGCTGGCTTAAGGCTTACCTGAGTCACTTTCTAGCCGAGTAGTCTTTCGGCGAGGTAGCCGCGAAGCTTGTCGAGAGACACTCGTTCCTGCTGCATGCTGTCTCGCTCGCGAACGGTAACTGCCTGGTCTTCTAGGGTTTCAAAATCGACAGTGATGCAGAACGGTGTTCCGATTTCGTCTTGGCGACGGTAGCGGCGGCCGATGGCACCGGAGTCATCGAAATCGATGTTCCAGTAGCCGCGAAGCTCCTGTGCGAGGTTGCGGGCAACTGGCGACAGTTCTTCGTTTCGACTTAGTGGCAAAACCGCAGCCTTGATCGGAGCCAAACGATAGTCGAGGCGCAACACTGTGCGCACGTCTACGCCACCTTTGGTGTTTGGCGCTTCGTCCTCGTGATAAGCGTCAACCAAGAACGCCATTAGCGAGCGAGTTAGGCCAGCCGCCGGCTCAATGACGAAAGGTGTCCAGCGCTCATTTTTGTTTTGGTCGAAGTAACTCAAATCGGTGCCAGACTCGCGTGAGTGAGTAGTTAGGTCGAAGTCGGTGCGGTTGGCAATGCCCTCAAGTTCACCGAACTCGCTGCCTGGGAAACCGAACTTGTACTCGATGTCAACGGTGCGCTTGGAATAGTGCGACAGCTTTTCCTTGGCGTGCTCGTAGAGGCGCAGGTTGTCTGGGTTGATACCTAGATCGGTGTACCAGTTCATGCGCTGTTCAATCCAATAGTCGTGCCACTGCTCATCAGTGCCCGGCTCTACGAAGAACTCCATCTCCATCTGCTCAAACTCGCGAGTCCTGAAGATAAAGTTTCCAGGGGTGATTTCGTTTCGGAACGATTTACCGATCTGGCCGATGCCGAACGGGGGCTTCATGCGCGCTGCGCCAAGTACGTTAGCGAAGTTCACGAAGATACCTTGAGCGGTTTCAGGACGCAGGTAGTGAAGCCCCTCTTCCGCAGCAACTGGGCCTAGGAAGGTCTGAAGTAGGCCGTTGAACGCCTTTGGCTCGGTCCAGGAGTCTTTACCGCCACAGTTTGGACACGCGATATCGGCCATGCTCGCAGGAGCGCGACCCTTCTTTTCTTCAAAGGCTTCTTCCAGGTGGTCCTGACGGAAACGCTTGTGGCAGCTGGTGCACTCGATTAGCGGGTCTGAGAACTCGCGTACGTGACCGGAAGCCTCCCAAACTCGCCTAGGAAGAATTACGGAGGAGTCGAGACCAACGATGTCTTCACGGCTCTGAACCATGGTTCGCCACCACTGCTTTTTGATGTTCTCTTTGAGCTCAACGCCTAGTGGCCCGTAATCCCAGGCCGAGCGAGACCCGCCATAGATTTCTCCGGCTTGAAATACGAAACCTCGGCGTTTTGCGAGGGAAATTACCGAATCTAAACGATTTGGGGTGGCCACTTGAACTCCATGTTTCTATCGGCTTACTGGATGCAAACCAATCTGTGTGAAGTCTCAATTCTACTTAGAAGAGTGACCTTTTGGGCTGTCGATTGCTTTGCCGAAGCGCCTGGAACGGTTTCCAAACTCTTCAATCGCCTGCCATAGATGCTCTTTCCTGAAATCGGGCCACAGGGTTTCATCGAATGAAAACTCGGCATATGCCGATTGCCAGAGCAAGAAATTTGAGGTTCGCTGTTCGCCAGATGAACGTAGGAACAAATCGACGTCGGGAATGGCGCTGGTCTGCAAATACTTTTGAACGGTCTTCTCAGTGATGCTGCCGGCTCGTAGTTTTCCAGCTGCTACGTCTTGACTGATTTGGTTCATCGCGTCAACAAGCTCAATCCGACCTCCGTAATTCACGCACATCGTGAGCGTTAGGGTTTTGTTTTTTGCGGTTAGTTTCTCCGCATCTTGGAGTTCTTGAATAACACTCGCCCAAAGCTTTGGGCGGCGACCGGCCCAACGAATTCGAACTCCCCACCCATTCAGGGTGTCTCGACGTCGCTGCAGAACTTCGCGATTGAAGCCCATGAGAAAACGCACCTCTTCGGGAGATCGCTTCCAGTTCTCTGTAGAAAAGGCATACACGGTGAGATATTTCACTCCCGCGGCTATTGCCCCTTCGACAACGTCCAGTAGGGCTAGCTCGCCGGCTTTGTGACCTTCTACGCGAGTAAGGCCGCGTTCATTGGCCCAACGACCGTTTCCATCCATGACGATGGCCACGTGTGTGGGCACTTTCGAGAATTTAGGTACGTTCGACATGTTGTAGCGATTTTAGCCCTCGTTCGATGTGCCATTGCGAATATGCCGAAACCACGCCCGACGCCGAGGCTCTGGTTTGTGGCGATGTTTGGTCGGCGTACTCCCAATCCCCCGCCAAAAGAGCGCCGAGCAAAAGCGCGCTGGCTTCATCCAGTTTCACCGACCCAGGAATCCGGCAATCTTCACAGACCATTCCACCGGCTTGCAAAACGAAGTCACGATGGATGCCGGGCTTCGCGCATCTCGCGCACTCGGTGAAGTTTGGAGCCCACCCCGCTACCGAAAGCGCTCTCAAAAGATATGAATCGAGGATCAAACTCGAATCGTGATCACGATTGGCTAGCGCTCTTAGCCCTCCCACGAGAAGCAAATACTGCTGGGGTGACCCATCGCCGCTGGCAAGTTTTTCAGCGGTTTCCACCATGGCTGTCGCCGCGGTGAACGCTGGGTAGTCTTCGATGATTTGTCCGCCGTAGGCGTTGAGGGTTTCTACCTGATTTACGGTGTCGAGGTTTTTACCCTCGTGAAGTTGAATTTCCACCACCATGAATGGTTCCAGACGAGACCCAAACTTTGATGTGGTTCTGCGAACGCCTTTGGCAACCGCACGAATCAGACCGCGGTATCGAGAGAGCATGGTTACGATTCGGTCGGCCTCCCCCAACTTGTGGGTTCGGATGATCACAGCCTCTTCGCGATAGACCGGCATGATTAGCGCAAGCTGCGGTTCACTGCCGAAATAAGAGCCTTTAGCGACGCAGTGGCGATGTCGCCGTCGATGCCAACACCCCAAAGGTTTTGATTTTCAACTTCAAGCTCAATGTAGGAAGCCGCCTGTGCGTCGCCGCCGGCGCTTAGCGTGTGCTCCACATAGTCGAGGAGTCTCACGTTCACGCCAAGTTGACCGAGCACGTCGATGAAAGCGGAAATCGGGCCATTGCCAGTGCCGTGTTTCACAACTTCACCTGAACCGTCGCGAAGCACAACGTCTAGTTCAACCTTGCCGTCCATGTCGGATTGGGTGGCTATCTTGCGTAACTCGAATCTTCCCCACTTCTGGGTTTCAGTCGCGGCCGGAAGATACTCGTCGGTGAAAATTTCCCAGAGTTTGTCGCTGGAAACTTCTCCACCCTCAGAATCAGTTTTGTTCTGAACCACTCGAGAGAACTCGATCTGCAACTTGCGAGGAAGGTCGAGCGAGTGATCGCTCTTGAGTAGATAGGCAACTCCACCCTTACCCGATTGCGAGTTCACGCGAATAACTGCTTCGTAGGAGCGACCCACGTCTTTCGGGTCAATCGGCAGGTAAGGAACCGACCAGATCAAATCATCAACGGAAACACCCTTGGCTTCCGCCTCTTTACCCATGAGCTCGAAACCCTTTTTGATGGCGTCTTGGTGCGAGCCGGAGAAAGCGGTATAAACCAAATCTCCACCGTATGGAGCACGCTCTGGGACAGGAAGTTGGTTGCAGTATTCAACGGTTCGCTTGATTTCGTCTAGGTCGCTGAAATCAATGTGCGGATCGATTCCCTGGCTAAACAGGTTCATTCCAAGTGTTACCAAGTCGACGTTTCCAGTGCGCTCACCGTTACCGAACAAGCAGCCCTCAATTCGGTCTGCTCCGGCTAGATAGCCCAGTTCAGCCGCTGCAACTGCGGTTCCGCGGTCGTTGTGCGGATGCAAGGAAATAAGAACGCTATCGCGACGGGTGATGTTTCTGCTCATCCACTCAATTGAATCGGCGTAGATGTTTGGGGTGATCATCTCAACCGTGGCCGGAAGGTTCAAAATCATCTTGTGAGAAGGGCTGGGGTTGATAATTTCAACAACCGCGTTGCAAACCTCGGCCGCGTATTCAAGCTCCGTGCCGGTGTAACTTTCTGGCGAATACTCGTAGAACACGGTGGTTCCAACCAGCGTGGGCTCTAGCTCTTTACACTTTCGCGCCGCGTGTTGAGCGATCTCCATGATGCCGGCTTTGTCCTGGTTGAAAACCACTCGTCGCTGCAACACAGAAGTTGAGTTGTAGAAGTGCACAACCGCTTGCTTGGAACCCTGCAACGACTCGAAGGTTCGTTCAATTAGGTGATCTCTCGCCTGGGTTAGAACCTGAATAACAACGTCGTCTGGGATGTGACCTTCCTCGATCAGGAGTCTCACGAAATCAAAGTCGGTTTGGCTGGCGCTTGGAAAACCAACCTCAATCTCTTTGTAGCCCATGGTGACCAGCAGTTTGAACATCTTGAGCTTTCGCTCTGGGCTCATCGGGTCAATTAGCGCCTGGTTACCGTCTCGAAGATCCACAGCACACCAAACCGGGGCTTTGTCGATTCTCTTGGTTGGCCAGGTGCGGTCTGGAAGATCCACCTGAATCTGCTCGTGAAAAGGCTCGTATTTGTGAATCGGCATGCCCGATGGTTTTTGCTGATTGCGCAATCTGTGCTCCTGAATGTTTGTCGAAAGTTTTCTAGCTGAAAGGCGAATACCCGCGACGAAGGATGGCTAGGTTTAAGCCTCGTCGCGGCCGCTAAGCAGGAGCAGAACAAACATGGTTTTAGGTTAGCACTCCAAAGTGTTAGAAACCCAGCCGTCCAAGCGCCTTAGGGTCTCGCTGCCAGTCTGGTGAGACCTTTACGCGGATGCCTAGAAACACTTTGCGACCCAGTAGAGCCTCGATCTCGGCACGAGATTTGGAGCCCACATCTTTGAGGCGAGAACCACCTTTGCCGATGATGATTCCCTTTTGGGAGTCTCGTTCAACCCAAACATTGGCAAAAATATCGTAAAGATTGCTGTTCTCTCGATCGCCCATTTCGTCTATGGTCACCGCGATGGAGTGCGGCAGTTCTTCGTGAACACCCTCCAGAGCGGCCTCGCGAATCAACTCGCAAATGCGTTGCTCCATTGATTCGTCGGTGGTCATGTCTACCGGGTAAAGGGCTTCTGATTCAGGTAGAAGGGTGATCAATAGCTCGGCAAGCTCGGCAACCTGTTCCCCAGACACCGCAGAAACCGGGATAACCGAGTTCCAATCACGAAGTTCAGAGACTGCTTGAAGCTGCTCGGCAAGCCGATCCCGAGAAACCGTTTCACACTTGGTTACCACGGCGACAAGCTTGGTGCGTCGGTACTTCGACAATTGCTCGTTGATGAAGTTATCGCCTGGGCCGATTTTCTCGTTGGCTGGGATACAGAAACAAATTACGTCCATGTCGCCAAGCGTGGTCTCAACTAAATCATTCAGTCTTTCGCCGAGCAGAGTTCTCGGGCGGTGAAGCCCAGGGGTGTCAACCAAAATCAACTGGCCGCTCTCGCGGTTAGCGATTCCGCGAATCGCACGCCTGGTGGTTTGGGGCTTGGCGCTCGTGATGGCAACTTTTTCACCAACCAGAGCGTTGGTAAGTGTTGATTTGCCAACATTTGGCCGACCCACAAACGATACAAAGCCAGATCTGAACGTCATTCTTTTTCTTCTCTTAGAGCTATCACGTCGGGGTCTACGGCAACCAGAACGGTAACCAGACGATGATCTTTACCTTCAAAACGCTCTGCAGTGAAAGTGAGGCCAGATGTGTGAATCTGGTCTCCGCCTCTAGGAAGTCTTCCGAGAAGTTTGGTAACCAACCCTCCAACACTATCGATATCTTCGTCTTCGAGTTCTAAACCAATGCGCTCACCAAGTTCAAACAACGACGACTTCGCTGAAACTCGATAGCGATCTTCTCCCAGAGGTTCGATGTCTGGGCGCTCCCGGTCGTACTCGTCGGTAATTTCGCCAACCAGCTCTTCAATAACGTCTTCCATGGTTACTAAACCGGCAACGCCGCCGTACTCGTCAACGGCAATTGCCACGTGAGTAGCGTTTAGTTGCATCTCTTTCAGAAGTTCCTCTACAGGCTTCGAATCTGGCACGAACATTGGCTTGCGCGCCAACTGGCCGGCCACCCGATCTTCTAGACCGCTTGGGGATTCACTAAAAACCCTGGCCACATCTTTGAGGTAAAGAACGCCAACCAGATCGTCGATATTCTTTCCGCGCACGGGAAGCCGAGAAAAACCGGTGCGCATGAATTCCTTCAGAGTCGCAGCAAGTTTTGCGTCGGCAGCTACAGTTTCCATGTCGATGCGCGGCACCATAATTTCGCGAACCACCGTCTCACCGAAATCTTCAACGGATTCCATGAACTCTTGTTCGAACTCTTCCAAGGCCTCAATACTCTTTGAGGCAATTGGCGAAAATGCGATGTCAATTGATCGAACCAGAGGCCGCAGAGCCTTTCCTAACCACTGCCCAAGTTTCCGATGCCCGAGAGCTTTGGCTAAGAGTTGTGACGCGATCAGTAACACCGCTGTGCTGGCAAGTGAAACCATAAGCGATAGCCACCAACTGAACATGAGTGGCACAATGCTTTGGGCAACCAGCACTGCGAATGCTCCAACGAAAGACAGTCTCAGGAATCCCAACGATTCATGTCTAGAGAATTCATTGAGCTCGCGTTTCATGGAAGCTGCAAGCACTGAAAGGATGAGAACTGCGATTGCGGTGAGCACTGCTCCCCACACGGTAACAACTAGCACTTTCAGTTCACTTCCGAAGCGTAAAACTGTTCAAGAATCTGTCTTTGAATTCCGAACATCTCTTTCTCTTCATCCGGCTCAGCATGGTCAAAACCGAGCAGGTGCAACACCCCGTGAGTAGTCAGTAACAAGATCTCATTGATGGTGTCATGACCCGCTGTAACTGCCTGAGCCGCGGCCACTTGCGGGCAAACTACGATGTCGCCTAATAACCCTGGAGCTGAAAGCTCCAAATCGCTTCCAGGACGAAGTTCGTCCATGGGAAACGAAAGCACATCGGTAGGCCCGGGTTCATCCATCCACTGAACGTGCAGGGTGGTCATGGTGTCTTCATTCACAAACTGGATTGCAAGTTCAGCATCTGGGTGAATCTTCATGTAATCAAGTGCGAAACTCGCCAGGCGTAAGACTCGGGTTTCATCAACTTCGACGCCCGACTCATTATTTATTTCGATGGTCAAAAATTGGCCCTAGCTCTTGGAGTTCTGCTGGTGATGTGACCATGCGCGTGGAACACCGTTTGAGACGCCTCGGCGCCGGTGTTGAACTGAAAACGGAATGAACCGGTGCTAAGTTCTGCGGCTACCTTGGTTCCAAGTTTCATTAGATCGAGTAGAACTTCCTCATTTTTTGACGCTAAATCTGCGACGTCTGTGAAGTGCTGCTTTGGAACTACCAAAACGTGAATTGGTTGCCTCGGAGTTTGGTCATGAAAAGCAACCGCGTGCTCCGATTCCGCAACGAAGTTGGTGGTAATTTCGCGATTAGCGATCTTGCAGAAAATGCAATCTGTCATGGTCACAAGTTTATGGCGCCTAGTCCCAAGCCGAGCCAAAGGCCAAAATAGCCGAGATGGCAGCAAGGCCGGCAGTTGACGTTCTCAAAATACCCGAACCTAGGTGAACCCGCTTGGCTCCCGCTTCTACAAGCGCGGTCAGCTCAGAGTCATCGATTCCACCTTCTGGCCCAACGACCACGGCAACTCGGCCCTTAGCGGGAATCATAGTTTTTAGGGAAACCTGAGCCGTTGGGTCGAGCACCAGCACCACATCGAAATCTGCCACCAGTTCCGCCAAGGCAGCGGTATCTACAGCGGGCAAAACCTTCGGAGTCCAGACTCGGAGAGATTGCTTGGCTGCCTCAGAAACAATCGTCTGCCAGCGCGTGACGCCCCTGACCAATTTCGGTCCGTCCCATTTCGAAATACACCGATTTGCCTGCCAAGGAACTATTTGCAACGCTCCTAGTTCCGTGGCCGCCTGAACGGCGAGTTCATCGCGGTCACCTTTGGCTAATGCTTGGACAAGCGTTAGTTGCAACGGAGGTAGAGGCTCATCGTGAATCTCATCAATCGAAACTTCGAGAGTCGAGCCGAGGTTTTGCAGGACGGTTGCCCAAACGCGCACACCAGTGCCGTCGCCAAGCTGGAGTTTCTCCCCAGCACGCATTCTTTTCACTGTGGCAGCGTGCTTTCCCTCATCGCCTGAGAGAACGAAGGATTGACCCAGTTTTAGTTGCCTAGTCAAGGCGCTAAAGAACAGTGGTTGAACCATTTCTAACGACGTTTTCCGAAGTGGCCGTGTGAATGCTTCTTCAATGCAGGTGCCTCATTCTTACGAAGTTTCGAGAGTTGTCTCAAAAGTTCCTTCTGTTTACTGTCGAGCTTCTCTGGTGTCGAAACTTCCAGAGTTACCTTCAAATCTCCCCTGCCTTGAACGCGCAACTTGAGCGAGCCCTTGCCCTTGATCGAAATCAAGTCGCCGGTTTGTGAACCAGGAGCAACGTCGAGTTCGATTGGCCCGTCTAGGGTTTCAATCGGCACGCGACAGCCGAGAGCTGCCTCATGCATCGGCACCGTGAGAGTGCAGGTGAGATCATCGCCGTCGCGTCCGAAAACCTCATGAGGCTTTACACGGATGTCTAGGAAAATGTCGCCGTTTGGACCGCCGGCGAAACCTACCTCGCCCTGACCCTGTAGTTGAAGGCGCAGCCCGTCTTCCACACCACCTGGGATGTTTAGATCAAGAGTTCTTGCAGCGCGAACTCTTCCCTGACCACGGCAACCGATACAAGGGTTTTCAACCACCTGCCCGAACCCTCGGCATGAGTTGCAGGGTTGCGAAGTCATCACATTGCCGAGCAGGCTTCTGACCTGACGGGATATCTGACCTAGACCTCCGCAGACGTCACAAGTTTTCAGGTCTGTGCCCGGCTGGCAACAAGAACCGTTGCAGGTCTCGCAAAGCACGGCCGTTTCGATGTCAATTGCCTTGTTAATGCCGAATACAGCCTCTTGTAAGGTCAAGTCGATGCGAAGTAGCGCATCTTCTCCCCTCTGTGCACGGGACCGTGGCCCACGTTGCTGGCCGCCCCCGAAAAATGAGTCGAAAATATCGCCAAAGCCGAAGCCGGCCGAACCGCCCAATGGATTCTGCCCACCCATGTCATAGTTTCGTCGCTGGTCCACATCGATTAGAACCTCGTAGGCATGGGTGACGAGTTTGAACTTCTCCTGAGCGGCTGGCTCGGGGTTTACATCGGGATGTAGTTCACGAGCTAGCTTTCGGTAAGCCTTCTTGATCTGATCTTCGCTGGCATCGCGAGCGACACCGAGAACTTCATAGTGGTCGGCCATTAGGCTCCAATACTTTTCGAAAGGTAGCGTGCGATTGCACGAACCGCGGAAATGTTGGTCGAGTAATCCATGCGAGTTGGGCCGAGTAGTCCTACTTTGGCCATTGGTTCATCAACACTGCCATAGCCGGAAACCAAAACGCTGGCCTGATTTAGACCGGCAATTGAATTCTCCGAACCGATCAGAAGGCTAACTCCGTTCTGGTCTGCTTCCATTTCTGAAATCAAACGAAGGAGCACTACCTGTTCCTCAATCGCATCCAAAAGTGGAGTGATGTTTCCTCCAAAATCCCCTTCGGAACGAGCAAGATTTGCCGTTCCGGCGAGCAATAGTTTGTCTTGCCGGTTTGCATCAACCTGATCTAGCAAACTAGCCACGACGGCGCCTACCAGCGCTCGTTGAG
>JBEGUF010000075.1:0-23128 GCA_041179025.1 Actinomycetota bacterium
CAAGTTGAGCTCATTCAAAGACATTGTCATCGGGTTGCCTAGCAAAGACGCATCCGAGACCACCGCAATTTTGGAGGGATCGGCGCTAGGCACATACGCCCACAACGCCTACAAGGGTTTAACCAAGGGCACCGAAATCAAACTGCAAACCGTGACGGTAATCTCCAGCCACAAACCATCGGCAGCCGCACTAAATCAAATCACCGTTCTGGCCGAAGGCGTGAACCTTACTCGCGATTTAGTGAACATGCCTGGTCGCGATTTGTACCCGGAGTCTCTAGCCAAGGCCGTGCAGTCTGCCGCCAAAGGTAGCGGCGTCACCGTGCAGATTTGGGCAGAGGACCGTTTGGCCAAAGAAGGACTTGGCGGAATTCTTGGTGTTGGTCAAGGCTCATCCCGTGGCCCTCGCCTGGTGAAGCTGGAATATAAACCAAAGGTAGGAAAGAAGCACCTAGCTTTGGTTGGTAAAGGAATCACTTTCGACACCGGTGGGTTGTCATTGAAGCCGTCAATCAGCATGTTGGGCATGAACTTCGACATGACTGGAGCGGCGAGCGTTGCAGCAGCAACCATCGCCATTGCCAAACTTCAACTCCCAATTAGAGTTACCGCTTGGCTTTGCATCGCCGAAAACATGCCGAGCAGCACCGCTCAACGCCCGAACGACGTGATCAAAGCCCGCAACGGGATGACCATCGAAGTTCTAAACACCGACGCTGAGGGCCGTTTGGTTCTGGCCGACGGGCTGTCACTGGCTTCGGAGGCGAAGCCGGACTACATCGTGGATGTTGCTACCCTTACCGGTGCTGTTCAAATTGCCCTAGGTAACCGTCACGCAGGCCTTATGGGAGACCAAGAGGCCGTCGACATCGTGCGTGAAGCAGCTGAAGAAGTAGGAGAGCTCGTATGGCAACTCCCGCTGGCTACCGATCTTCGAAGCCTAATCGACTCTGACATTGCAGACATTGCGAACGTGAAGATGGGAAACACCGCCGGTGGAACAATCATTGGTGGGCTTTTCCTAAACGAGTTCATTGGCAACCGAGCTAAGGGTGAAACCGACAACATCAAGTGGGCTCACCTTGACATCGCGGCAACCGCACACAATGCTGGCTCTGCCTACGGAGTTGTACCTAAGGGAGCCACGGGTTCGCACGTTCGAACTTTGGTTGCCATAGCCAAGCGCATTGGCTAGTAAACTTTAGTTTTGGTTCTGTAACTTTTTAGGAGTATCTGTGGCTGACCACAATTTCGACATCGTAATTCTCGGCGGAGGAAGCGGCGGTTACGCTGCAGCGCTTCGAGCAGCGCAACTCGGCAAAAGCGTAGCGCTAATCGAGAAGGACAAGTTGGGTGGTACCTGTTTACACCGTGGTTGTATTCCAACCAAGGCCCTACTGCACTCTGCTGAAGTCGCCGACGTTACTCGCGAGGCAGGCCAGTACGGAGTAGTGGCTCAGTTCGGGTCGATCGACATGAACCAGGTCAACAAGTACCGCGACAGCATCGTAGACCGCCTGTTCAAGGGTCTTACGGGCCTTGTTACCAGCAAGAACGTCACCGTTATAGCTGGAGATGGACGACTTACGGGACCTCGCACAATCACCGTGAACGGTGACACCTACACCGGAACGGACCTAGTTCTTGCAACCGGTTCATACAGCCGTTCGCTACCAGGTCTAGAAATCACCGGCCGCGTAATCACTTCTGACCAGGCACTTCAACTCGACTATGTACCGAACCGCGTAATTGTTTTGGGTGGTGGCGTGATCGGTGTTGAGTTCGCTTCGATTTGGAAGTCATTTGGAACCGAAGTAACGATTGTTGAAGGTCTTCCTCACCTAGTTCCGAACGAGGACGAAGCGGTTAGCAAAGCTCTAGAGCGCGCCTACCGCAAGCGTGGGATCGACTTCAAACTGGGCGTTCGCTTCTCCGGAGTAGAGCAGCACGCTAACGGAGTAGTTGTTTCGCTAGAAGACGGCACTCGCCTAGAGGCCGACTTGATGCTGGTTGCTGTAGGTCGCGGTCCAAACACCGCAGGCCTAGGTTTCGAAGAGCAAGGTATCGCCATGGACCGCGGATACGTGCTCACCAACGACCGTCTACAGACCAACATCCCAAACGTTTATGCAGCCGGAGACATCGTTCCTGGTCTGCAGCTGGCACACCGCGGTTTTGGTCAGGGAATCTTCATTGCCGAGCAGATTGCCGGGTTGAACCCAGCGATCATCGACGAAATCGGAATTCCTAAGGTCACCTACTGTGAGCCTGAAGTGGCCAGCGTTGGGTTATCCGAAGCAAAGGCCAAGGAAGTTTACGGAGCCGACAACGTTTCAACCTACGAATACAATCTAGGTGGAAACGGAAAGAGCCAGATTCTGGGAACCGCAGGCTTCATCAAGTTGGTTCGAAAGAACAATGGCCCGGTCATCGGTGTTCACATGATCGGTTCCCGAGTTGGCGAACAAATCGGTGAAGGACAACTAATTGTGAATTGGGAAGCTTACCCAGAAGACGTAGCTGCGCTTATCCACGCACACCCAACCATGAACGAAGCAATCGGTGAGGCGCATCTAGCCCTTGCCGGCAAGCCGCTACACGCACACGCATAAAGTTTTAGAAACCAAATCAAGGAGTAAGTAATGAGCGACAACGTACTACTACCAGCGCTTGGAGAAAGCGTTACCGAAGGTACTGTTACCCGTTGGCTAAAGAAAGTCGGCGACACCGTTGCCGTTGACGAGCCGCTGGTTGAGATCTCAACCGACAAGGTAGACACCGAGATCCCGTCGCCGTTTGCAGGCGTCCTCGAGCAGATTTTGGTGCAGGAAGATGAGACCGCTCAGGTTGGTGCAGCCTTGGCTGTGATCGGAACCGGTTCCGGTGCGGCTGCTCCGGCAGAAGCACCTGTCATCGCGCCAGTAGCAGCGCCAGAGCCAGTAGTTTCGGCTGCACCTCCGGTGGTTGCCGCACCTCCAGTTGCTCCACCGGTTGAAGCTCCGGTAATGGATGCGCCGATTGCCCCTGTGGTGGCCCCGCCTGTAGCAGCGCCTGTCGTTGCCGCTCCTGTAGCCCCTGTGGCCCAGTCTTCCGATGCCGGATACGTAACTCCACTGGTTCGAAAGCTTGCTTCAGAGAATGGCATCGACCTAAACGCGGTTTCTGGAACCGGTGTGGGCGGACGCATTCGCAAGGACGACATCATTGCTGCCGCCACGGGAGCAATCAATACTGTTCCTGCAGCCACAGTAGCGCCAGTTGTTGAGGTATCGGCACTTCGTGGACAGACCGAACCGATGTCGCGCCTACGTAAAGTATTGGCAGAGCGGGCAGTTGCTTCGATGCAGCAGAGCGCTCAGCTAACGACCGTGGTTGAGGTCGATGTAACCAAGGTTGCTCAACTTCGCGCTCGCGTTCAGGCGGATTTCACTGCCCGTGCCGGCGTGAAATTAAACTTCATGCCGTTCTTCACTTTGGCCGCGGCCGAAGCCCTAAAGGCCCACCCAAAGCTAAACGCTTCCATCAACGGTGAGAACGTTGTTTATCACCCGACCGAGAACATCAGTTTCGCGGTTGACAGCGAGCGTGGCCTACTAACTCCGGTGATCCGCGAAGCGGGAAACCTAAATATTGCTCAGATTGCGCAGCAGATTGCTGATCTGGCAGCCCGAACTCGCAGCAATCAGCTAAAGCCGGACGAACTTGGCGGAGGAACTTTTACCCTAACCAACACCGGTTCACGTGGAGCGCTCTTCGACACCCCAGTGGTATTCCTTCCGCAAGTAGCTATCCTCGGAACCGGAATTGTTAGCAAGCGCGCTGTGGTTGTGACCGACGAGTTCGGAAACGATTCAATCGCTATCAGGAGCATGGTTTACCTTGCCCTTTCTTACGATCACCGTCTAGTAGACGGCGCAGATGCCTCTCGCTTCTTGGTTGATGTGAAGAGCAGACTCGAGAATGCCGCTTTCGAGGGAAACCTAGGAATCTAGTTTCTCCAACTTCAGTACGCGCTTGGACTCATTGAGTTCGAGCGCGTAACTGTAGCTGGAGCCCCCGCACATTAACGTCCCCGCTCTTACTCCCCCAACCTCGAATGCCGTTTCCACGGAAATGTGGCTCTTCGGAGACTCATTTTGGAGGGCTAGGGCGACAGTGTCCGCCGAGCAATGGTCAAGCTTGATAATTGGTTTCACCGTGTGAACCTGAGAACCTGATACCAGAACAACTATCGCCAGACCCAAGACCATTGTGAGCGCAAGCGAACCCATCCAGACTAATTTAGATCGCGTTCCGCGTCGTCTTCCAAGGACCACGCTGCGTGCTTCGTCAACGCTTGCATTTGTATGCAGTTGAACCCTTGTTCCAGCCATCTTTGGGTTCACTTTGAAGCCCAGAGAAGTAAGTTTTTTCGCAATCACAGGCCACCCTTTGGAAAAATACCCAAAGCCCAAAACGCAACCATCCGTATGACTTTGGATCTTTACCCAACGAAGTCGATGAACTTTAGATTTGACCGAGAGTTGACGATGATTTGGCATATCTACATTTTGAGAAAGCAAACCTCTTGAAATAGTGGAAGGCCCGCAAATGTTAGTAACTTCAACCGAATTAGAATTGACCAATGCCCGAATTCACTGAAGTCGCACTCGCTCCGAATTACATCGGATACGAGGAAGCCTGGGATTTACAGAAAGCAATTCATTCCGAAGTAGCTTCGGGTCAACGCGATAACACCGTACTTTTACTCGAACACTCTGCTGTTTACACGGCTGGCAAGCGCACCGACGACATTGAACTGCCCAAAGACGGCACACCCGTTATCGAAACCGACCGAGGTGGCAAGATTACGTGGCACGGGCCAGGACAGCTGGTTGGTTATCCAATCATGCGGCTCCCCCGACCAATCGACGTGGTTGGCTACGTGCGGTGGTTGGAGCAGGTGCTGATCGAATCCATCGCCGAGTTTGGTTTGCGAACCGAGCGAGTGGCTGGGCGTTCCGGTGTGTGGGCACCGATTGAAGACACGCATGTGAAGGTCGCAGCTATTGGAATTCGAGTTGCCGAACACACCACGATGCACGGTTTCGCTCTGAATTGCAATAACTCGCTCGAACCATACGAAACCATAATCGCCTGCGGTATTGCCGACGCAAAAACCAGCACCCTGACAGAATTACTAGGACGAGAAATAACGCCCGCGATGGCGTCTGAAGTAATCCAGCGTCATCTCGGAGAAATAGGCAAGGTCAATCAGTGAGTGAAGTAAAGCCAGAGCGCAAGCTGCTGCGCATCGAAGCCAGAAACGCTGAGACTCCGATTGAGAAAAAGCCAGAATGGATCAAAACCCGAGCAAAGATGGGTCCTGAATATCAGGCCCTACAGGCTTTGGTCAAAGACGAGGGCTTGCACACCGTTTGCCAGGAAGCCGGTTGTCCAAACATTTTCGAATGCTGGGAAGACCGAGAAGCGACTTTCCTGATTGGCGGTTCGCAGTGCACCCGTCGCTGCGACTTCTGCCAAATCGACACCGGTAAACCCGATGATTTCGACGCGGACGAACCTCGTCGTGTCGGTGAGTCGGTTCAGCGCATGAAACTTCGCTATGCGACAGTCACCGGTGTTGCGAGAGACGACCTCGCAGACGAAGGATCTTGGCTTTATGCCGAAACAATTCGCCAGATTCATCAGCAGTCACCTGGCACCGGTGTTGAAATTCTGGTACCCGACTTCTCTGGCAATCCTGAGTATTTACAAAAGGTGTTTGACGCAAACCCCCAGGTCTTCGCGCACAATCTGGAAACTGTTCCTAGAATCTTCAAAGAAATTCGTCCCGCGTTTAGGTACGACCGTTCGCTCGATGTGCTGACCCAAGCCCGCGCCGCCGGAATGGTGACCAAATCGAACCTGATACTTGGCATGGGCGAAACCAGAGAGGAAATCTCCCAGGCTCTTCTCGATCTTTACCAAGCGGGAACAGACATCATCACTATTACTCAGTACCTGCGCCCATCAGTTAGGCACCACCCGGTTACGCGATGGGTAAAGCCGGAAGAGTTTGTTGAACTCAAGCAAGAGGCTGAGGAAATCGGTTACCTCGGAGTGCTCAGTGGGCCACTGGTAAGAAGCTCTTACCGCGCTGGCCGGCTGTGGGCTTCGTCGATGATGAAGAAGGGCCTCGAGATTCCAGAGGAATTGAAACACTTGGCCGAACAGGCCATGAAACAGGGCTTTTCACAGGCCGTCGGCGACTAAACTTTTGCACTATGGCAACTAACAACGACAAAAAAGAACCCGGTCAAATCGCTCAGATCATTGCGGTCTTTAAGCGAACCATTCAGCTAGACCGAAAGACCCTCTGGATCATTCTCGGTGCCGTGCTTCTAGTTGTGGGCTCGGGTGTTTCAGCGATTGTTTGGTCATTCGCAACCGGTCAATGGTTGAGTGGAATCCTTCTAATCATCCTCACCCTTCTGGCAACGTTCGTGGTGTTCAGTTTGGTCCTTTCACGTCGTGCGGAAAAAGCTGCCTACAGGTCTTGGGAAGGACAGGCCGGCGCGACCGGTGCGGTTATCTCAACTCTTCTCAGAAGAAACTGGCGCGGAAGCGACCAGCCGGTAGGCGGTAACGCCAGGTCGATGGACTTGGTCTACCGTATTGTTGGCGCACCTGGAATTGTGCTTATCGGAGAAGGGCACCAGGCGGGGGCCCAGGCACTGGTTGATGTTGAGCGAAAAAAGCTTCAGAAGATTGCGCCAGGCGTTCCAGTCCACTCGATTTACGTCACCGAATCTGAACGTGCCGTAAAACTTTCAGAACTCAGGAAGACCATCAAAAAGCTCGGAAAGAAACTAAACCGCGCCGAAATCAAAGCTGTCTCTTCTAGGCTCACTGCACTGGGAATCAACATTCCTCTTCCAAAGGGAATCGACCCTCGTCGCGCCCGCCCGGTTAGAAAGTAAAACTCAAAAACTTTTTACATTGCCGAAACATAATTGGCGATGGGTAACCTTTGTGGCTCGGTAAACTTTTACGGTAGGCCTAACGACGTGCCTCAAAATCCGGCAACTTTTTGAAGGGATTACCCAATGTTCAAGTCCGCATCAGAGGTAGTGAAGTACATCAAGGAGAACGACGTTAAGTTCCTTGACGTTCGCTTCACCGACCTACCAGGTGTTCAGCAGCACTTCAACCTTCCAGCCAGCATGATCGACGAGCAGTTCTTCGTAGACGGTCAGTTGTTCGACGGTTCGTCAATCCGTGGCTTCGCTTCGATCCACGAGTCAGACATGCAGCTTATTCCAGACGTAACCACCGCTTACCTTGACGCGTTTCGCGTTGAGAAGACTTTGGTTGTTGTATTCGACATCTACAACCCTCGCAACGGTGAAGTTTACGGTCGCGACCCACGTATGACTGCCAAGAAGGCTGAGGCTTACCTAGCGTCAACCGGTATCGCAGACACCGCGTTCTTCGCACCAGAAGCTGAATTCTTCATCTTCGACGACGTTCGTTATCACTACGGTCAGAACAGCTCGGGTCACTTCATTGACTCGGACGAAGCTGCCTGGAACTCGAACCGCGTTGAGATTGATCCACAGACCGGTCGCGGCAACAACCTAGCCAACAAGACCCCATACAAAGGTGGTTACTTCCCAGTATCACCAGTTGACAAGCACGTTGACATGCGCGACCAGATCGTTCTAGAGCTTGAGGCCGCCGGCCTTTCGGTAGAGCGTAGCCACCACGAGGTTGGTACCGCTGGTCAAGGCGAGATCAACTACCGCTTCGACACCCTGGTAAAGGCTGCCGACGATATCTTGAAGTTCAAGTACATCGTGAAGAACGTTGCCGACCAGTTCGGTAAGGTTGCCACTTTCATGCCTAAGCCGCTGTTCGGCGACAACGGATCCGGTATGCACGTTCACCAGTCTCTCTGGAAAGACGGCAAGCCTTTGTTCTACGACGAGAACGGCTACGGCGGTCTGTCAGACATCGCACGCTGGTACATCGGTGGAATCCTAAAGCACGCTCCTAGCTTGCTGGCCTGGACTAACCCAACCGTAAACAGCTACCACCGCCTAGTTCCTGGTTACGAAGCTCCGGTAAACCTTGTTTACTCGGCTGGTAATCGCTCGGCTGCGATTCGCATCCCGATGACCGGAACCAACCCGAAGGCAAAGCGCATTGAGTTCCGCGCTCCAGACGCCTCTGCCAACCCATACTTCGCTTTCGCGGCGATGTTGATGGCTGGTCTAGACGGTATCAAGAACCGCACCGAGCCTATGGCACCGGTGGACAAGGACCTTTACGAGCTACCACCAGAGGAAGCAAAGAACATTCCTCAGGTACCGGGCGACCTAGAGTCAGTACTTCAGGCACTTGAGGCAGACCACGACTACCTTCTACAGGGCGACGTGTTCACCAAGGACCTAATCGAGAACTGGATCGACTACAAGCGTGTAAACGAGATCAAGCCGCTGTCGCTTCGTCCGCACCCTTACGAGTTCGAGCTTTACTTCGGTTGCTAATCAGCTAAGTAAAAAGGCCTCAGGAGCGATCCTGGGGCCTTTTGCTTACGCGCCGTAGAACAGACGCTCAAACACCATTCTCGAGCGTCTGGTGAACGCTAGATAGTCTTGCTCGAGCGTTCCAGCCGAACCTCTCGGGTACTCGAGAATCCTAGCCATTCCCTCTAATTGTCGGCGATCGGTGGTGAGAACATCGCTTCTCCGACTCCCCCACAAAACCACGGCTGAACGAACTCGAGAAGCCAACTTCCAGGCTTCTTCAAGCACAGTCGCGTCGTGCTGCTCGATTAGCCCCTCGGCAACGCAAGCCGCAAGAGCCTCTAGGGTTTTCGGTGTGCGAATCGAAGGATGCTTTGCCCCATTTGATAGTTGCATCAGTTGCACCAGCCATTCAACATCGCTTAGCGAGCCTCGTCCTAGTTTGAGATGGCGCTTAGGGTCAGCCCCCTGCGGCAAACGTTCGGTTTCGATACGTGCTTTCATGCGACGAATTTCCGTAAGTGCAGAAGGCTGAACTTCGGACGGGTAGCGGTAGCGGTCGATTAGCTCGGTGAACGCAGATACCAGGCCGGGGCTTCCGGCGATAACTCTTGCCCGCAATAACGCCTGAGCTTCCCAGGTATTGGCCCACTTCTCGTAGTAAGCCGAGTAAGACTCCAAGGATCTTGCAACCGGACCGTTTTTGCCCTCTGGTCGAAGATCGATGTCCAACTCGAATTCCAACACGGGGTCAGCAGCAAGTTTGCGTAGCAGTGAAATCTGGCGTTCAGCGGACTTTTGCGGATCATCCGAATCAAGAGCGCTGTAGACAAACATCAGATCGGCGTCGGACCCAAACCCTAGTTCGGCTCCGCCAAATCTACCCATCGCAACAATGCCCAAATCGATCGTTCCGTCGTCAATCAAGTCTTTGAGAGCCAGTAAGTAGCTCTCGGTGATGTCGCTCAATCCTTGCGAAATTTCGTCAATGGTTAGTGCGCCGAGTACAGCACCCATTGCAAGTCTGAGAGTCTCACGTCGTCGAATGCCTCGAATACTATTAGCCGCCTTCTCGGTTTCGTCGTGGCGTTCAACGATGGCCCCCATCTCGAAGCGCAAATCCTCGAGAGTAAGAGCCTTTAGATCTGCAGGGTCCTCAAACCAGGCGGCTGCTTCAGGATGCCGTTCAAACAATCCAGTAGCCAAACGGCTGGTTGAAAGCACCTGCGTCATGCGCTCAGCGGCGCCGCTGGAATCTCGAAGCATTCTCAAGTACCAGTGCGACTCCCCCAAATCCTCAGACAGGCGGCGGAACGCGAGTAGGCCAGAATCCGGGTCACTACCTTGTGCAAACCATTCCAAGAGAACCGGAAGAAGCTGACGCTGGATAGTTGCCCTTCGAGACAACCCGCTGGTCAGCGCTTCGATATGCGTCAGCGCAGATTTTGGGTCATCGAAACCGATCGCCTTAAGGCGGTCGAGGATTTGCTCGCTGGAGAGTTGTGCGGTGTCACCCAGTTTCGCAACCGCGCTGAGTAGTGGACGATAAAACACCTTCTGATGAAGGGAACGAACCTCGAGCTTTACTTCTTTCCAGCGCTCGATTAGTTGTGCCGCGGTCCAGCGATTGTTTAAACCCCTGGCAATGGAACGAATCTGGGAATCCGACTCGGGCATTAGGTGAGTTCGACGCATTTGTGCAAATTGGATTCGGTGCTCAATCGCACGTAGGAACTTGTAGTGTGACGCAAACACCGTTGCGTCTTGCCGACTGATGTAGCCTCCGGCGTTTAATACGTCTATGGCCGAAAGGGTGTCGGCAACGCGAACACTCTCATCGGTTCTGCCGTGAACGAGTTGAAGCAGCTGAACCGTGAACTCAATATCTCGCAATCCGCCTGGACCAAGCTTGATTTGACGATTCACCTCGTTGGTCGGGATGTGCTCCATCACCCGCTCACGCATCTTCTGCGCTGCTTCCACAAATCCCTCGCGCCCGGTTGCCGACCAAACCAATGGCTTTATTCGTGCTAGGTAATCTTCTGCGAGAGAGGCGTCTCCAGCAATAAAGCGCGCTTTTAGCAAAGCCTGAAACTCCCAGTTTTGAGCCCAGCGTTCGTAATAAATCACGTGGGAGTCAACGGTTCGCACCAATGCACCGGCTTTGCCTTCTGGTCGGAGGTTTGGATCCACCTGCCAGAGCATTGGTTCGCTAGCAGTTCCATCCATCGCACGCATCATGCGAGTAGCCAACCTGGTTGCAATTTCGAGAGCGCGATCCCGCTCTAAGCTTTGCGAACCGGTGTCTGCGACGTAAATAACATCTACGTCGCTGATGTAATTGAGTTCCCTCGCTCCGCATTTACCCATGGCAATTACCGAGAGTTTGGTGTTGGCAACTTCATCCCTGCTGAATGTGCCGTGTTCGGTGCCTTCGGTTAGTTCCCAACGCGCAATTTGAAGACCGGCTTCAATGGCTTCTCCAGCTAGATCGGATAGGTGTTTAGACACCGCCGAAAAAGCTTCGGTGGGCTCAGGATGAGTTACGTCATGGGCGATGAGGCGAAGCAACTCGGTTCGGTATAGCAATCGAATTGAACCCCAACGATGCTCCACCGGCCCACTCGAACTGCTAACCGCCGAGCTAAATCTCTTCCTAAGTTCACTAGGCGCGGGAAGCTTTGATTCCTTCGCGTCGAAGATCGTCAGTAACTCGGGTCGTCGTCTTAGCAGGTCTACCATGGCGCTCGAAGCTCCAATGGTTCGAACGAGGCGAGCGGCCGAGTCGGTTTTTCCGAGCAACTTCTTGATGGCCGATTTGTCGATGGCGGCCAAATCCAAAAGTGCATTTAGCGCCTGATCGGGATTGGCGCTTAAACCTAGCTCCGCTAGGGCCGAATGACCCGAGTCGCCGATGGCGGCAACCAACTGATCAAGTTTGGCGATGGTAGCCTCGAGTTCAACGAAGCCGTATCTCGCCAGCTCGGAAAGCCCCAGGCCAGCCACGACAGATTAGAGGGTCTCTAGGTTCTGGTGAAGCTCGAAAGGAGTAACCTGTGAGCGGTAGAGGCTCCATTCGCGGCGCTTGTTTGCGAGGACGTAGCTAAACACTTCCTCACCCAAAACCTCCGCTGCTAGTTCCGACTCTTCAAGTTTTCTAATCGCGTGGTCCAGGCTCTGAGGTAGAGGCTGGATACCCATGGCACGTCGTTCGGAATCGGTTAGATCCCAAACGTTGTCCTCAGTCTCCGCTGGAAGCTCGTAACCCTCTTCGATGCCCTTTAGGCCAGCCGAGAGAATGAGCGCGTAAGCCAAATACGGGTTCGCGGCCGAATCAATGGCTCGGTATTCGATGCGCGAGCTCTGACCCTTGTCTGGTTTGTAGAGCGGAACGCGCAACAGTGCAGAACGGTTATTGTGACCCCAACATACGAATGACGGAGCCTCACCGCCACCCCATAGGCGCTTGTAAGAATTCACGTACTGGTTGGTAACCGCCGTGATTTCTGGAGCGTGGCGCAGTATTCCGGCCATGAACTGGCGAGCGGTCTTGGAAAGGTGGTACTGGCCGCTTGGGTCGAAGAACGCGTTGGTGTCGCCTTCGAAAAGCGACATGTGGGTGTGCATGCCCGAACCAGGGTGCTGAGTGAACGGCTTAGGCATAAAGGTGGCGTAGACGCCCTGCTCAATTGCGACTTCCTTGATTACCGTGCGGAACGACATGATGTTGTCGGCCATGGTTAGGGCATCCGCGTAACGAAGGTCGATCTCATTCTGACCAGGGCCACCTTCGTGGTGACTGAACTCAACCGAGATTCCCAGTTGTTCCAACATCTGAACTGCGCGGCGCCTAAAGTCGTGTGCGGTTCCACCGGGAACATTGTCGAAATAGCCTGCTTTGTCTACTGGTACCGGTTCACCGTCTTCGTTCAACTGCGACGATTTCAGCAGGTAAAACTCAATCTCTGGGTGAATGTAAAAAGTGAATCCCATGTCGCTCGCCTTACTAAGAGCGCGGCGAAGCACGTTGCGCGGGTCGGCTGCAGCCGGCTGTCCGTCGGGGGTCTGGATGTCGCAGAACATGCGGGCGGTTGGGTCAATTTCCCCGCGCCAAGGCAAAATCTGGAAAGTGGAAGGATCCGGCATGGCCAGCATATCGGCTTCGTAGGTTCTGGCCAAGCCTTCGATGGCGCTTCCGTCGAACCCGAGGCCCTCATTGAATGCACCTTCAACCTCGGCTGGGGCGATTGCCACAGATTTCAGGGTTCCGGCAACATCGGTGAACCAAAGTCTCACGAACTTAACCGAACGTTCCTCGATTGTTCTGAGTACAAAATCTCGTTGTTTGTCCACTGGAACTGCCTCTCTCTGTGCCTACTACTAGGCTAGTCGTTATGCCGTTTATTCGCCTAGCCATGGCTCAAAGTAACCCGATTGTCGGAGACATTTCGGGCAATCTTTCCAAGCTGGTTGCGTTGGCAAAACAGGCGTCCGCTCAGGGCGCGAACATGGTTCAATTTGGCGAGATGTCAATCACGGGCTACCCGGTTGAAGACCTTGTTACTCGTGAGGCGTTCGTTGCCGCCGCCGAGGAAGCCGTTCAAGAATTGGCTCGTGTTCTCGTCTCCAGCGACTTGGGCGACCTAGCGGTAGTTGTTGGAGCGCCAGGCAAGGCCAAGACTCCAAATGGCTGGGCAATTGCGAACAACCGAGCATTCGTTCTTCATCAGGGCAAAGTGGTGGCCTCCTACAACAAGCACCACCTCCCCAACTACTCAGTCTTCGACGAATACCGAAACTTCGTTCCCGAGGATGAGCACGGCTGCTTTGAACTATTCGGCGTCCGTTTCGCCTTGGCAATCTGCGAAGACATCTGGCAGGTCGGCGGGCCTGTTTCTAGGATTAGCGAGTTCGGCACCCAGCTAACACTGGTACTAAACGGTTCGCCTTTTGAAATCGACAAGGACGATCGACGTCGGCAATTGGTGCAGGATTTGGCAAAGTCTCAGAGAACCGCAGTTTCCTACGTGAATCTGGTTGGCGGACAGGACGACTTGGTTTTTGATGGTGACAGCATTTTTGTCACCGCCGACGGTTCGCTGGTTGCCAGAGGTGAGCAATTCGCGGAAGATCTAGTGCTGATTGACTTCGACGGTGAAACGGCGACCTTGGCTAGCGAGCACACTCAGACGAAAGCCGATGACAACTGGCAGGTGTGGAATGCACTGGTTTTGGGATTGCGCGACTATGTCGAGAAGAATGGCTTCAAATCGGTGGTACTTGGCCTCAGCGGTGGAATAGATTCGGCGGTTGTCGCAACAATTGCCTCGGATGCCATCGGGGCAAAGAACGTATTTGGCATCTCGATGCCGTCGAAGTTTTCTTCAGAGCACTCCAAAGGCGACGCCTTTAAACTGGCTGAGAACATCGGCTGCCAATACTCAACTGTTGCCATCGAGACCATGGTTGCGAGCTTCGAGGCTCAGTTGGAACTAAGTGATGTAGCCCGCGAAAACCTGCAGGCACGCATGCGCGGAGTAATCCTCATGGCTGAGAGCAACACCTACGGGCACCTAACTCTCACCACCGGCAACAAAAGCGAACTGGCAGTTGGTTACAGCACAATCTATGGCGATTCAGTTGGTGGGTTCGCGCCGCTGAAAGACGTGGAGAAAACTCTCGTTTGGCAGCTTGCAAAATGGAGAAATACCTTCGCACTTGAGAACGGTGAAACTCCCCCAATCCCAGAAAACTCAATCAGCAAGCCACCGTCTGCGGAGCTCAGACCGGATCAAACCGACCAGGACTCACTTCCTGAGTACGACCTGCTAGACGCAATTCTCGATGCCTACGTTGAAAAGCGAATGAGTGCCAACCAGATTATCGCTGCCGGCTTCGATGGAGAAACAGTTCATAGAGTTCTAAGCCTCGTTGACAGGGCAGAATGGAAAAGACGGCAGGGAGCAATCGGCCCGAAAATCACCGGGATGGCTTTTGGCCGTGACCGCCGACTACCAATCACCAACAAGTACAAGGGATAAAAATGGCAGCAGATCGTCTAATTTCATCAGGTGGGCCCTGGGAGGCCAAGATCGGTTACTCGCGTGCTGTAGTAGCCGGAGACTACGTTCACGTATCTGGAAGTACCGCCACGGTAGAAGGCGAATTGCAGCACCGGGGCGATGCTTATGGCCAGACCCTGGTTGCCCTCGAAACCGTGATCGCCAAAGCTCTCGAGCAGGTTGGCTACACATTGAACGATGTAGTTCGCACACGCGTTTACCTCGCAAATGCCGACGACATGGACCGCGTTGGCGAAGCGCACGGCAAAGTGTTTGGCGAAATTCGACCGGCGGCCACGATGCTCGCCGGAATTCAGTTCATCAATCCGGAGATGCTGGTTGAGATTGAAGTTGATGCTTGGAAGCGAAACTAGTGAGCGAACTAACGCCGAAAAAGGTTAGAACCAGCACGTTACTGGAATTCAAGCGAGCCGGTCGCAAGATCACCTGCCTAACCTCCTACGACGCTCTCACTGCAGGGATATTCGACCAGGCTGGCATAGACGTGATTCTGGTGGGAGATTCGGCCGCAGATAACGTTCTGGGATACAGCTCCACCCTGCCGGTTACCGTCGACGAAATGATTCCATTCGGTCGCGCGGTTGCCGGAAGCGTCAGTCGGGCACTGGTGGTCGTTGACCTGCCATTCGGAAGTTACGAAACTGGTGATGCCGATGCCTTGGCCACATCAATCCGTGTGATGAAAAGTACGAATGCCGCAGCGGTGAAGCTTGAAGGCGGCGTTCGTAGCTCCACTCAGATAAAGGCAATCGTTGAAGCCGGCATTCCGGTAATGGGACACATCGGCTTCACCCCGCAGAGCGTGAATATTCTGGGTGGGTTCAAGGTTCAGGGGCGCGGCTCAGACTCCGAGGCACTCATTCAAGATGCCCTAGCCGTAGAGGCAGCCGGAGCATTTGCCGTGGTGCTTGAACTTGTTCCAGCCGAACTCGCCGCCGAGGTTAGCCGCAAACTTTCAATTCCGACGATTGGCATCGGAGCCGGGGCTGGCACAGACGGACAGATTCTGGTTTGGACCGACTTTGCAGGTTTGCACGGCGGAAAGCCGAGGAAATTCGTCAAAAAGTATGCGGATTTGTATCAGGCACTAGCTAACGCCACCAAGGAATACGTTTCCGATGTTCAGGCCGGCGTGTTTCCCGCTAAAGAAAATGAGTTTGACTCCTAGTCTTCGTCTTCTTCCCATTTCTTAGTTCTACCGGCCAAAAGTTTTAAGGCATTTTTAGCTTCGCCCTCGCTGGCAAATGGCCCAACGCGATAGCTGGCAGCGCTCTGGCGCCCGAACTCAACCGAGTTGGTTTTTAGGTTAAACCAAAACTCTTCTGGATTACCTGCTGAGTCCAACGGGGTATCACTCATGCTCACTCCTAAAATTGCAATATGCCCAAGAATGCTTCTGGTTTCCTGACTATGGGTTCAGTATCCCCCAGATTGTCGGTTCCGAAGCACATCAAGGCTCCGGAATATGTCGGTCGACCTGCTCCAACGCCTTTCACCGGAACAGACGTGAAGACGCCTGAACAAATCGAAAAGATTCGCGCGGCAGGTAAAATCGCCGCCGGTGCAATTGAAATGTTGCGTACCGAAATTGTTCCCGGGGTGTCAACCGATCACCTAGACAAACTTGCTCATGAATACGTGATTGATCACGGCGCATACCCGTCCACACTCGGTTACCGCGGCTATCCAAAATCGATTTGTTCTTCGGTGAATGAAATCATTTGCCACGGCATTCCCGATAACACCGTGCTGGAAGCCGGGGATATTGTGAACATCGACATCACCGCGTATTTAGATGGATTTCACGGAGATTTGAATCACACCATCGAAGTTGGACAGGTATCTGAAGAGGTTCACAACTTGGTTGAAAGAACCCGAGAAGCTCTGAACCGAGGGCTCATGGCAGTGGCTCCAGGTCGCGCTGTCAACACCATCGGGCTGGCGATCGAAAATTACGCTAAGCGATTTGGTTACGGTGTGGTTAGAGACTTCACCGGACACGGAGTTGGTGAGGCATTTCACTCCGGACTCATCATTCCTCACTACGACAGCTCCCCCAATTACGCGACCGTGATGGAAGTCGGCATGGTATTCACTATTGAACCGATGCTGACCCTGGGCACTCATCAGTGGGACATGTGGCAGGATGGCTGGACCGTTGCCACCAAAGACAAGAGCATTACCGCGCAGTTTGAACACACCCTTGCCGTTACCGAGACCGGTTACGACATTCTCACCCTCCCCTAAGGCGAAAAAATGGCAAAAGTATCAGTTGGAATAGACATCGGTGGAACCGGCATCAAGGCGGCCCTGGTCGACGTGAAGGCGGGTGAGTTGGTTGGAGAGCGCCTACGCGTGGAAACACCTGCTGGCGGCCTCCCAGACGACATCGCCGAGGTCGTTCGAAGCCTCATTGAGACACTTGATCCAAAATGTGTTGCGAAGTCGGTAGGAATCTGTTTCCCTGCGGTGGTGCAGCACGGCGTTACTCTTTCGGCAGCCAACGTTTCTAAGGAATGGATTAACCTCGACGCCGACAAACTGTTCACAAAGGTAGTTGGACGCGAGGTTCACCTCATTAATGATGCCGATGCTGCCGGCGTTGCCGAGATTAAGTTCGGCGCTGGGAAAAAAGAGCGAGGTTTAGCTATCCTGACCACGCTCGGCACCGGCATCGGAACTGCACTGTTTATCAACGGCGAGCTCATTCCGAACACCGAATTGGGGCACCTGGAAATCGACGGTGTGGATTACGAAACCAAGGCGGCTTTTTCTGCCAAGGAACGGGAAAATCTCGATTGGGACCAATGGGCTGAGCGATTGCAACGCTACTACTCAAAACTAGAGGCGCTCTTTACTCCAGATTTGTTCATCGTGGGAGGCGGAGTCTCGAAGGAGCACGAGCTGTTTCTTCCTTTGCTGAAACTAAAAACTCCAATTGTTCCAGCCGTCCTCAAAAATAACGCCGGCATCATCGGAGCAGCCAGGGTAGCTAGCAAAAACATTTGAGTGGTGGATGGGTTGACCGATACGCCGGGTTCTGTCGTGAGCGATCATCTATCTACGATTGCCGTTACCGACAACCTCTAGCGGTCTACCCGAAAGCTCGGGCGAGTAGCCCTCAAACACTTTCTGTCTGACCTTGCTCCAAGTGAGGTTTACCTAGCCAATTCGGTCACCCAAATTGCTGGTGGTCTCTTACACCACCGTTTCACCCTTACCGTTTGCACGGCGGTCTGTTTTCTGTGGCACTATCTTGCGAGTTGCCTCGAGTGGGTGTTACCCACCACTTCACTCTGTGGAGCCCGGACGTTCCTCGTTATTGCTAACGCGATCGCCTAGTCAACCCATCCACGTACAAGACTACCCAACCTCGGTCTATAGATGACCGGTGAAGTTGGCAGCAACCAACTCTGAGAGATCGGTGCCCCACTGTCGGACTACAGTGACCGAACAGGGTGCAACTTGCGTCACCCAGTAGCCTGAAGGTCCCGCATCCATGGTGAGGCCGATGAAGCCTCTAATCGGCATGACGTGGGCAACCACCACCACGGTCTTGCCGGAAAATTTTTGCAACAACGACTCCCGTGCGACTCGGATTCGAGCGTCAAAGGTGGCCAATGACTCGCCATTTGGGGGCGAGAGCTCCCAAGACCCGCGCCAGGAAGAAAACTCATTCGGCCAGAGTCGCTTTACCTCATCGTTGGTGTGGCCATCCCAATCTCCAAAAGAAATCTCTCGAAGATTTTCTTCGGAACTCACCCCAACGTTCAATTGTTCGGCGATGATCCTTGCAGTTTCGAGTGTTCGATTCATTGGAGAGCTAACCACGACAGTGGGAGCAGGAATATGGGCAAAGGCTCCTCCCCTGCCGAAACTAGAAATCAGTTGCGCTACCGATTTCGCGTCAGCGCGACCGAGTTCAGACAAACTCGGGTCATCTCCAGTGCCTCCCGAGATCTTGTGCGCTTCAGTGAGCGGAGTCCTGCCGTGACGAACCAAAATCAGAGTCGTCATAGGCTCAGTTGCTTCGCCGGGTGCTCTTATTGAGCTCGGGAAGGTTGGGTTGAATTCAATCGCCGCACTAGTTGGGATTTCCCGCTGGTCGATGTGGCGTACCACGCTGGCTTCAGAATCCATCGCCTCGTTAGCAAGCGCATCGGCCAGGGAGTTTTGCTCTCGAGGTATCCAAACCCAGGTAACGTCTTTGCCGGAAATTAGTTTCTGCACTTCGATGCCAAGCACTTGCATGTCTGGGTGCTTCATCTTCCAGTTACCCGACATTTGCTCCACAACCAGCTTTGAATCCATTCGCACGGTTACGCTCGCACTGGGATTGTGCTTGAAGGCTTCTACTAAACCAGCCAAGACTGCTTTGTACTCAGCCACGTTATTAGTTGCGATGCCTCCAAAAGTCGAAATCTCGGTAACGACTAGACCCGTTTCGGCATCGATGACCACGGCTCCTGATCCGGACGGCCCCGGATTCCCGCGGCTACCGCCATCGGCTTCGACAATAAGTTTTTGTAAGGTCATCGAATAATGAATGCGTCACAGTTTGGACAGGTTGGCAGTGCGTCCTCGGGAAGTGCCATCATGGCGTCGAACTCCACCCCGTTAATGGCAAGGCGACAGGCCGAACAGTCTCTACCTAAGGTTTGCCCAACCGGAACACCTCGCTCGGCTTTTCGGCGATAGGCGTCGAAAAGTGCGGGATCAAGTTTCTTCGCAGTAGCGTCGCGCTTCTGGCTGAGCTCGCTCGAGGCAGCCGAAAGATTTTGCGCCTTAGAGCGAACAGCCGCTAATAGTGCTTCAAGTTTTTGGTTCAGTTCCGATCGACTTGCGGTTAGCGAAGCAATCAGTTTTTCAGCATCCTCGATTGCCTGCATAAGCTTAAGTTCGTTGTCTTCAAGCAGCGTCTTTCGAGCCTGCAACGAGTTCAGTTCAGACTCAACCGCCTTCAATTCACGTTCTGAATTAACTGCCTTAGCCTTTTTCTCGTCCTGAACAATTCGCTGATCAACCAACTCGATGTCCGAGAGCACTTTGGTGATTTCACCCTGCAACCTCTCAAGGCTGGAGTGCGCCTCGAGAAGAGATTCCGCCGACTCAAGTTGCGCGCTTCTAGCAGCCTCAACTTCATCGTTTTTCTCAAGCACCAAAATTGCCCGTTGGCTCTTGGCCATCTCCAACTCAAGTGTTGCGATTTCAAGTAGAAATTGCTGCTGCTGTTTTGATGCGGTTAGCACTAGGCCACCTCTTCCGTCCATGGATCGGTGACAACGTCACTCTCAATCGCCTCTAAAGAATCAATTTCAGCCAAGCGCCGTAAAGCGCTGGTTACCCAGAGTGACTCCGCTGCCCAGTGTGACACATCGATCAGTGCAAGTGGACCATTCGCTCTTGGAGCCTCCAGAGCGTCTAAGGTCACATGGTGGCGCAGGTCACTGGTTACGTAAACGTCGGCTTCTGAGGCCAGGACTTGGGGAAGGAATGAATCTCCGGCGCCGCTGCAAATGGCAACCTTCTCAATCACTTTTTGTGCTGATCCAGCGAAGGCAACCTTTCGCGTTACCTCGGGCAAACTCTTAGAAACCTCTTTCGCGAAGTCAGAGAGAGTCATTGCAGCGGGTAAATCGCCAATCACGCCGTGGCCAAAACCACTCGGGTCGGCAACGATAGGTTTTAGATTGGTAAGTCCAAAAGCCAGTGCCATTTCGGTAGACGCTCCGTCAACTTGAACATCCGCATTTGTGTGGGCAGTGAATAAAGCCCTTCCTGATTTGATCAGGTTAGTTATTAGAGAGCCCTTCAATTCGTCCTCGGCCAAAGAAGTCACTCCGCGCAAGAGAACCGGATGATGAGTCAGAATCAGTTCACAACTTTTCTGCACGGCTTCCTCGATCACCCGCTGGGTGAGATCGACTGCCACTAAAACACGTTGAACATCTGCCTGCGGGGAACCAACAGCCAGACCAACTCGATCCCAGTCGTCCGCCGAGCTAGAAGGCCAGTAAGACTCAAACTTCGCGATTATTTCAGCAAGTCGCAAAGTTACTCAACCACAACGTCGACGAGATCGAACTTGCGCTCTTCAACCGCTTTGGTCTCACGCTGTTGACGAGAGATGCTTGGGAAACTTGTCAGCAAAGTAAGAACCGCGGCGCTGCCCATAGCTAAGAGCGAACCAATAGCAAATGGTACGGAGAATCCTGTGCTTACTGTGAGGAAACCGAACCAACTATCCACACCGAATGGCTGGCTGAAGCCGTATCCAACCGCTGTCGAGCCCACGAAGACAGAAACCGCAATCCAGTTGAAGGAGCCGTAGAAACCATAGCTGCGGGTTAGCGAAGCGTCATGGTAAGAACCTCTGCGCATCAGCGATTCGGTTAGTACTGCACCCAGCCAGGCTGCAGCGGGAACAACTGCGATTGCGGCCAAAGCAAGACTTAGAGACACCGGCTCAGCCACGAACAGGCTCAAAGCAATAACCAAAACGATGAAAACAGAAATCAAAAGGATTGCCGACCCATAACCAACGTGATTTGTGCCTAGGGTCTTCAGGGCTTCGATAACTTTCATTAGCCCTAGGTACAGAAGCCCGATAACCGAAACGATGGCCAGATCAAGCATCACCGTACCCACGATAGGACCGCCGGTTTCAAGTAGGAAATCGATAGTGGTCTGACCACTTGATTTCAAGCCACGAGGCATAGTGTTCAAGAGCGCAGCAACGTGACTATAGGAAAGCATGGGCAAGATGAAACCGAAAACCAAAACCGGCCAGGTCAACCGCTTCCGAGACGCTCCCCAGCTGGCAATCGACAACGATTCGCCGTCTAGGCCGTAGGTGAGGATGCTGACCGCAAGTGCAAACAGTGGGGCTCCAATTAGGAAACTCTCAAGCTGGAAGACGCCAGCGAGATTAAGGAAATTTATGTTAGAGGTGGTGGCGAAAGCTACAACCAGAAAACCACCCAGAGTCAGGCTCGCCAGCGAGATTTTCACAAAACGCGCAAACTTGCCACCGAAAATTGCGAGGACGCCCGCCACTAGTACGAACCCAATCGCCACTAAGCCACCGAGGGTCAGCGACCCGACCGACCCTAGGGTGAGAAGCTTTTCGGCAAATGGCAAGTCAATCCCCTGAATGCGACCATCGAGGTAGATGGCGGCACCGAAAGCAATCACCGCTAGTGCAAAAAGCCCAGAGAGCACGAGGGCGATTCCAGGAACTATTGATCCAAAAACCCCGAAAGTAGATCGGGAAGCAACCGCAAGCCCTCGGTGCGTTCGTCTTGCTGTAAGCAGGCCAATGACGTTTACCTTTACGCCGGCCAAAATACCAACCAGACCTGCAAGCACTGAGGTAACAAAATTCATACCAAAAAGATTTGCAAGCACAGCGGCAAGGGCGGGGGCGAAAACGCCAATGCCGATAATCCAGTTAGCAGCCGAAACCATGCGGTAGCCGGTTACCGGTTTTTCTAAGGACTTGTGAGTCTCGACCGAGGTTTCGAATTCTTCGGGAGCAATCTCTTCCGCAACCGTCTCTAGGGTTGTTTCCGCAGTATCTTCAATTGCCTCAGCAGGCTCCGGAATGACCTCTTGCGACTCTTGAATCATCTCTTCGAAAGCTTCCGCGTTTTCTTCGGCTGAGCCAACCGGCTGCTCGAGAGGAAGAGGAGTTAAGCCTAACTTCGCTCGCTCAAAATTCTCCACGGCAACTTTTGCTCTAGGGTCTTCGGAGGCATTCATCTTCGCGACCCAAGCGGCGACCGCGGCGTTGTCTTGCTCTCGAAGATTAGTTTGAGTTTCCAAGAACTCCATGGCGGCCAGCATGCCCGCCTCATCGGCAGAGGCTGAGCCAAGTTTCTGACTGATTTCTTCGTCGGTCATCGACTGTCTTGACGGCGGCGTAAATTCGCTAAGTTCCATGAGAAAAATAATACCCGCGCACTAAGAATTACTCTTGATGCGCGGGTATCCCTTTGTGGGCCCTACCGGGCTCGAACCGATGACATCCACGGTGTAAACGTGGCGCTCTACCAACTGAGCTAAAGGCCCAACAAGAGAAAAGAATACTTGGCGCTGGCACTTCCGCGCAAATCCTTTTCCGCTAGTGAAGCGTTGCTAGTGCTTTTTTGTACTCGTCTAGAGATCTTGCTTGACCGGGCGCGGTTACGAATTTCGCAACTAATTCACCGGATTTATTGATTATGAAAGTGGCGCGGTTCGCGATTCCACTGTCTTCAAGAAATACGCCAAAGTCTCGGGCAACCCGACCGTGTGGCCAAAAATCGGCCAACACCGAAAACTTGTAACCCTCTTCCTCGGCAAACTTTTTCTGAACAAACTTTGAATCCACAGAAATGGCTAACAGTTCAACTCCAGCGCTTTCAAACTGGGCGAAGTTATCTCGAATTTCGCACAGCTCACCGGTACAGATTCCAGAGAAACTCAGCGGGTAAAAAACCACCACGACATTTTTCTCATTCTTAAAGCTCGAAAGTGTTACTGTTTCGCCGAACT
>JBEGUF010000076.1:0-3873 GCA_041179025.1 Actinomycetota bacterium
CTTTGCCATTCCAGAACGCACGAGGGCATCCGCTTGGGCAATACCGTAGCAGTAGCCGGCACAGGCAGCCGAGATGTCGTAAGCGGGCGCTGGGTTAGCGCCAATTTTGTCGGCCAATAATGTTGCTGCCGATGGGGTCTGGAACGGGTGAGTAATCGTGCTGAAAAGAACCGCGCCAATTTCCTGAGGGTCAATCCCAGCTTTCTTGATAGCTTCCTCGGAGGCTGCTACTGCCATGTCCATTAGGCTCAAGTCTTTGCTGGCACGTTTGCGAGTGACGATTCCGGTGCGCTGTCTGATCCACTCGTCGCTGGAGTCGATGGGCCCGGCAACGTCATCGTTGGTCACGGTTAGATCGCCTCGTGCTGCGCCCAGTGAATAAATTCTGGAGTACTTCACCGTTTGATACTGGTTCAGTGTTGCGGTCACCTTAGTTCTCCTACCCGTGGTTCTTTGCTAGCTCAATTGCGGCGTCGAGCTGGTCTGGTGTTTTCAGCGCCAATGTCTCCACGCCCGACATTCCTCGCTTAGCCAATCCAGAGAGGGTGCCTGCCGGCGAAAGTTCGATGATGGCAGTGACCCCGGCAGCTAACATAGCGTCCATGCAAAGATCCCAGCGAACCGGATTGGATACTTGGTTTACCAATAGATCTAGGTAAGCAGATCCAGATTCGACGATCGAGCCGTCGCGGTTAGTCCAAAGTTTTACCTTGGCATCGTTAGTCGCAATGCCCGAGGCGTAGTTTGATAGTTCTTGCACTGCCGGCTTCATGAAATCGGTGTGGAATGCCCCAGCAACCTGAAGTGGAATCACTCGGGTGCCAGCCATGGGGTTGGCTGCCAATTCCGCGATCTTCTCGGCGGAGCCAGCGGCTACAATCTGCCCAGCCCCGTTGTAGTTGGCAGGGGAGAGACCCAAGTCTTCAAGGAATCGAACAACCTCAGCCTGTTCGCCTCCGAGCACCGCAGCCATTGAAGATTCAGAGATTGCCGCTGCTTCTGCCATCTCGCTGCCGCGCTTGGCCACAAATGCCATTGCGCTTGACGAGTCGAAAACACCGGAAATGGCAGCGGCTGCCACTTCGCCTACCGAATGACCAGCAACTCCTTGAAACGATGTGAGGCCAGAAGCCCTTAAGGCTTCGTAGGCCGCAAGCGACGCAGCCACAATTAGCGGTTGAGCGATAGCGGTGTCTCGAATGGTGTCGGCATCGGCCAAAGTTCCGAAAGTGGTTAGGTCTAGGCCCGATGCTATCGATGACGATTCGATCGATTCTTTAAATGCATCGATTTCCAACCACGGCGCTAGAAAACCAGGGGTTTGGGAACCTTGACCCGGGCAAACAATCGCTAGCATCAGTGAACTCTAGGCTTCCCCGCCAGCGCTTCCGCTGTTGCCAGCGGTTACGTCGTGCAGGCGGTAACGCTCGATGGCTTGAATCGGAGCACTAGCGTCGATTTCGCCTCTCGCAACCAATTGCTCCAGCACACGCACCACGATCGACGGTCCGTCGATCTTGAAGTGTCGACGGGCAGCTGCGCGAGTATCCGAGAAGCCGAAACCTTCGGCACCAAGTGTTGCGTAGTCGCCAGGAACCCATTCGCGAATCTGATCTGGAACCTGGTGTAGGTAGTCGCTAACACCAAGGAACGGGCCGTGGTGGCCGGTTAGCTTTTGAGTAACATAAGCTTCCTCAACGGAGGTTCCTGGGTTCAAGAACTGCTTTTCGTTTCGACGTAAACCGTCACGACGAAGTTCGGTCCACGAGGTAACCGACCATATGTCAGCGGAAACGCCCCAGTCCTTGGATAGTAGTTCGGCTGCTTCATGCGCCCAACCAAGGCCAACACCGGAAGCCAAAATCTGAGCTTTTCTACCTTCGGCAGGGTTGTTGTAAACCTTGTGAATGCCGCGAACAATTCCGTCGACGTCAACATTTTCAGGTTCGGCCGGCTGGATACTCGGCTCGTTGTAAACGGTTAGGTAGTAGATAACGTTTGGATCCACGTGACTGCCGCCGTACATACGCTCGATACCGGAACGCACGATGTGCCCGATTTCGTAGCTGTAGGCAGGGTCGTAGCTAATAACGGCATCGTTGGTGGCTGCAATGATCGGCGAGTGCCCATCAGCGTGCTGAAGACCTTCACCGGTAAGGGTGGTTCGTCCGGCTGTAGCACCAATCAGGAAGCCACGACCGAGTTGGTCGGCGGCGGCCCAGATTGAGTCGGCGGTTCGCTGGAATCCGAACATCGAGTAGAAGACGTAGAACGGAATGATTGGCTGGCCGTGAGTGGCGTAGCTGGTGGCGGCTGCAGCGAAAGCTGCTACCGATCCGGCCTCGTTGATTCCCGTGTGAAGAATCTGACCAGACGTCGACTCTTTGTACGAAAGCAGCAGATCGCGGTCAACAGATAGGTAGTGCTGACCCTGCGGGTTGTAAATCTTGGCACTCGGGAAGAACGCGTCCATACCGAAGGTACGAGCCTCATCTGGAATGATCATGGCAATACGCTCACCAAATTCTGGCGCGCGAAGCAGGTCCTTAAGAAGTCGAACAAAGCCCATAGTCGTGGCAACCTCTTGCGTGCCGCTTCCAGCTTTGGAAATCTCATAGGTTTTATCTTCGGGAAGTTTGAAGTCAACATACTTGCTGCGACGCTCGGGTAGGTATCCGCCAAGAGCGCGTCGGCGCTCGTGCAGGTACTGAATTTCCGGTGCGTTTTCTCCCGGGTGGAAGTAAGGAGGCTGGTAAGGATCCGCTTCCAACTGAGCGTCGGTGATGGGAATCTTTAGCTCGTCGCGGAAACCCTTTAGGTTGTCCAGAGTCATTTTCTTCATCTGGTGGGTGGCGTTACGTCCTTCAAAAGACTTACCTAGGGTGAATCCCTTAATGGTCTTGGCAAGAATTACAGTTGGCTGACCCTTGTGTTCTACTGCCGCTTTGTAGGCTGCGTAGACCTTGCGGTAATCGTGGCCACCACGCTTTAGGCCCCAAATCTGGTCGTCGGTCATGCTCTCAACCATCTTCAGAGTGCGCGGATCGCGACCGAAGAAGTTTTCGCGAACGAAGCCACCGTTTTCGGTTTTGTAAGTCTGGTAGTCGCCGTCTGGGGTCTTGTTCATTAGGTCAACCAGCGCGCCCTCGCCGTCGTTGGCTAGAAGGGCATCCCATTCGCGACCCCAAACAACCTTGATTACGTTCCAGCCCGCACCGCGGAAGAAGCTTTCCAGCTCCTGGATAATCTTGCCGTTGCCTCGAACAGGTCCGTCTAGTCGCTGAAGGTTGCAGTTGACCACAAAGGTCAGGTTGTCTAGACCATCGTTGGCCGCTAGTTGGAGGGCTCCACGGCTCTCAACCTCATCTAACTCACCATCGCCCAAAAATGCCCAGACGTGCTGCTCGGAGGTATCTGCGAAACCACGTCCCGATAGATAGCGATTGAACTGAGCCTGGTAGATGGCATTGATTGGTCCAAGACCCATTGACACGGTTGGGAACTGCCAGAAGTCAGGCATCAAACGAGGGTGTGGATAGCTAGATAAGCCACCACCAGCGTGTGACTTCTCCTGACGGAATCCGTCTAGTTGGTCGGCGCTTAGGCGTCCTTCAAGGAAAGCGCGAGCGTAAGGACCCGGTGAAGCATGTCCCTGGATGAAGATCTGGTCGGCTCCGGCAGGGTGGTCGGCACCTTTGAAGAAATGGTTGAATCCAACTTCGTAGAGTGAAGCGCTAGAAGCGAAAGTGGAGATGTGTCCACCCACTCCAACACCGGGACGCTGGGCTCGGTGCACCAACATGGCGGCATTCCAGCGCATCCAGGCGCGGTAGGTGCGCTCTACTGTTTCGTCGCCCGGGAATTCAGGCTCGT
>JBEGUF010000077.1:0-4752 GCA_041179025.1 Actinomycetota bacterium
GTCCATCGAGATTTTTCCGGCTCGCGAAGTCATCATCACACCAAGCGTTGCGGCCAAGGCTCGAGAGATGGAACACGAGTTCCCGAACCTTTCCACAATGCTTTCCAAAATCGGTGAAGGCATTCCCGTTGAAGGAATGGAGTCTCTGGCTCCGGTGCTCGTCGACAAAATGGTTCCGTTCAGTAACTACCTTCCCAAGGACGCATCGGTTGCCATCATCGGGCCGGAGAAGGCAGGCGCCAGAGCAGCTTCGCTGGTGGAAACCAATGACGAGTTTCTACACGCTGCCTGGGATGCTGCAGCCGAAGGCGCAATTGCTCCCATCGATCTCAGTGCCGGCGGATTTCTGCCAATCAAAACTTTCCTAGACGGGCTCAGCGGTCATCAGCAGATCGAGATTAGCCAACTGCCGTCTGGAAGCGATGACGAAATCAATTTGAATCTTCTAGACATTCCAAACTTCACCGTGGTTGAAACCAAGGTTGACCAATGGTTGGAAGACCAGTTGAAAGCCGAGCAAAACATCTTCATCGTGGTTCCTGGTCACGGCACCGCCGAACGACTCGTTGAGAAACTCAACAGCCAGAACATCCCGGCCAGGCTGTTTGAATCGCCAGAAGAAAACCGGAATCAGGTGTTGGTTGGCCAAGCGAGTTTCCGAAAAGGTTTCGCCGCCCCCGAGAGCAAACTGATCATGCTCACCGAAGCCGACTACTACGGCAAGAACTCCAGCTACGTAAGCCCGAAGGCCAGAAAACTTGCTGCCCGAAGAGGCGCAGCCGTTGACCCGCTGACCCTCAAAGGTGGCGATTACGTCGTTCACGAAATCCACGGCATCGGCCGTTTCGTGGAACTCATCTCTCGCAAGAGCGGGGTGGGCGGCAATCAGCACGAACGCGAATACCTTCTGGTGGAATACGCTCCTTCAAAACGCGGCCAGGCCAACGACACCCTCTACGTTCCCACCGACCATCTCGATTTACTCACCCGTTACGTTGGTGGCGAAGCTCCGGTTCTCTCCAGAATGGGAGGCTCCGACTGGGCTAACCAAAAGGGTCGCGCCAGAAAAGCCGTTCGCAAGATTGCCATCGACCTTGTGAAACTTTACTCAGCCAGAATGCAGGCCAAAGGCTATTCGTTTGGTCCAGACACTCCCTGGCAACGAGAGATGGAAGAAGCATTCCCATACGTCGAGACCCAAGATCAACTCACAACCATCGACGAAGTGAAACGCGATATGGAAAGCACCGTGCCAATGGACCGCCTGCTAGCCGGTGACGTTGGTTACGGTAAAACCGAGGTTGCGGTTCGCGCAGCATTCAAAGCCATCCAAGACGGCAAACAGGTGGCCATGTTGGTACCAACCACTCTGCTCGTTCGCCAGCACACCGACACCATTGAAAATCGCTTCGAGGGTTTCCCCATCACCGTTCGCAGCCTCTCACGTTTTCAAACCGAGAAAGAGGTGAAGGCAACCATCCAGGGTCTACTTGAGGGAAGCGTTGACATGGTGATTGGAACCCATCGCCTGCTATCTGGCAACGTGAAGTTCAAGAATCTCGGGCTCATCATCGTCGACGAGGAGCAGCGTTTCGGGGTTGAGCACAAAGAGAAGCTCAAGGAACTAAAAGCCGATGTCGACGTGCTTTCCATGTCGGCCACCCCAATACCAAGAACTCTCGAGATGGCCGTTACCGGAATTCGCGAAATGTCTACCCTGGCCACACCACCAGAGGATCGCCATCCGATTCTCACCTTCGTTGGCGGTTACTCCGACAAGCAGGTAACAGCCGCCATTCACCGCGAACTATTGCGCGAGGGTCAGGTCTTCTTCGTTCACAACCGTGTGGAAAACATTGAGCTCGTAGCCGACCATCTGCGTGAACTGGTTCCTGAAGCCAGAATTGCCGTTGCCCACGGGCAGATGGGGGAGAACTCACTCGAGCAGGTGGTGGTTGATTTCTGGGAGAAGAAGTTTGATGTGTTGGTTTCCACCACGATCATCGAAACCGGAATCGACATTCCAAATGCCAACACCCTTATCGTGGACCGCGCCGAGAACTTTGGGCTCAGCCAACTTCACCAAATCCGCGGGCGAGTTGGTCGCAGCCGTGAACGCGCCTACGCCTACTTCTTCTATGACCCATCAAAACCACTCAGCGAAACCGCCCACGACCGTCTAGCCACCATCGCTACCAACAACGAGTTGGGTTCAGGAATGCAGGTTGCCCTAAAAGACCTAGAGATTCGCGGCGCAGGAAACCTCCTTGGAGGCGAACAATCCGGTCATATCGCCGGTGTTGGTTTCGATTTATACCTCCGAATGATTGGTGAAGCGGTTGCCGACTTCAAGGGAATCAAGGTGGAAACACCTGCCGAACTGAAGCTCGAGCTACCAATCGACGCTCACATCCCGGCCACCTATGTTGATTCCGAGCGCCTTCGCCTAGAGGCCTACCACAAGCTTTCGTCGTCTAGTAATGCCAGCAACACCCGAGCCGACCTCGACCGGATCAAGGCCGAACTAGAAGACCGCTACGGAGTGGCTCCTCAATCGGTAATCAACCTGCTCGACGTGACCGAATTGAGGCAAACTGCCAACCGCATGGGCCTCAAAGACGTGCTGCTCATCGGTCAGATGGCGAGAATCTCACCAATTGAATTCGACGAAGCTACTCAGGTTGCTTTCTCGAAGCTATACCCAGGCTCTCGTTACCTTTCCACTGCAAAGGTGTTCAACACCCCAACACCTAAGGTGACCTCCGATCGCGAGATGATCGATTGGACCTGGGCTTTGTTGGAACAGCTACACCGCGCTAATCAACCAACCGCCTAAAG
This sequence comes from Actinomycetota bacterium, assembly GCA_041179025.1. Lineage (GTDB taxonomy): Bacteria > Actinomycetota > Actinomycetes > Actinomycetales > Microbacteriaceae > Rhodoluna. Next base: position 2,839 of record JBEGUF010000077.1, read on the forward strand.
CCTTGTTAGCCTTGAAAGCATGACCCAAACCAAACTCCGTAATGGCCTAATTTTGCTCATTGGAGCTCTGGGTATTTTCCAACCTCTCGCGCTAGATCCCTACTTACCTAACGTTTCGGCAATTGCTACCGACCTAAACGTCGAGCCATCGCTCATCGCGCAAAACCTAACTTTTCTTACCCTTGGAGTTTCGGTGGGTTTGGTCGTAGCGGGCCCAATGAGTGATGCCATCGGCCGACGCCGACCAGTGCTTCTAGCTTTACTGGGCTTTGCGGCTGCCTCCTTTGCCACTGCCTTCGCAACCAGTTACGAGGTGTTCTTCGCGCTGCGCGCCGCGCAGGGCTTCTTCGCGGCCTGTGCTGCGGTGGTTGCCAACGCTATGTTGCGTGATCTATACCAGGGCCTTCAACTAATCAAGGCGATTGCACGGTCGATGCTACTTCTCGGAACTACGTGGTTTCTTGGACCAATATTCGGTTCTGTTTTGCAGAGCTTCACCGATTGGCGCGGACTCGGGTCACTATTGGCGGCTACTTCGCTACTTCTTTTAGCGGTCGTTTATTGGAAATTACCCGACACCATGTCTCTCGAAGATCGAACCAAGTCATCCGCAAAAGATGTGATCACCGGTTTCGGTCGACTCTTAAAAGACAGGGTTTTCCTTGGATTAGTTTTGATTCAAATGACCATCAGCATTACTCTCTACGGTTATTTGAGCATCAGCACGTTCATTTACGACAATGCGTTTGGCATCGGCGCACTCCAAGTTGGATTCATCCTTGCCACCAACTCAGCGTCATCGTATGTTGGCGTGCAGATTGGCGCAGCGCTCAGCCGCATCTTTAAACCGCAATTCGTGCTTCTTGGAACACTCATTCTTGGTGTGGCCTCTGGGGCAATGATGATCGTAGTTGCGGTGATGCAACTTCCATTCCTTGTTTTCACTGTGACGATGGCGCTGTTCGTGATGTCTTTTGGCACCTCAATCACTCCGTTGCTGGGCCTCGCCATGGATTCGCATCCCCATGAAGCTGGCACAGCAGCAGCGGTGATTACCTTTTCCGGCACATTTGCCGCAACGCTGGCCGGGCCTCTTTACGCTGTGCTCGATCACGAGTCATCGATGGGGCTAGGTGTTGCCATCGTTGGTTTCCTTGCGCTCGGTATTTTCTTCCTATTCACAATCGTTAGGCCCAAGCAACTGGAGGTAATGAAGTGAGCAACATGACAGACCTGATCGCCACCGCCCATAAACTGCGAGCCCCAGGTGGTTGCCCTTGGGATGCCGAGCAATCTCACGACTCTCTTCTCACCTACCTCATCGAGGAAACCTACGAACTAGTAGACGCCGTTCAGAGCAAAGACCCGCAGGCAATCAAGGAAGAACTCGGTGACGTTCTCTACAACGTCATTTTCCACGCCGACATCGCGGAAGCCAACGGTCAATTCAACATCGAAGACGTAGCCAAATACATGGAAGACAAAATGAAGTCTCGCCACCCGCACGTCTTCGGCACCGAAGAAGAACTCAAAGAGTTCGCCGCCGAAACCGGTGAAGACGTAATGAAGTCTTGGGATAACCACAAGAAGAAGGAAAAGCCGGAACGCGAATCAGTGCTCGACGGCGTTCCTCTGGCAATGCCATCGCTTGCCCTTGCCAACAAGGTAATCGGAAAAGCCGAGAAGCTCGGCGTTCTAGAAAAAGGCCAAAGCCCAATCAATGTAGAAACCGACGACGAACTCGGCGCACTTCTCCTGGCAATCGTCTCCGCAGCCCGCGTAAACGGCATCGACCCTGAAATGGCCCTTCGAAAAGCGACCACCGACCTCATGAGCGACATCCGCAAGTTCGAAATTCTTGAGGCATCCGATGCTGGAGTTATCGGGGAAGAGCTCTAGGCTCTGGCAAACTTG
>JBEGUF010000078.1:0-9070 GCA_041179025.1 Actinomycetota bacterium
GGCGGAGAAGGACTAGAGAACAAAACGCTCTGGCTTGGCGAATCGGTTTCTGACCGAGCCGTTTTCACAGGTTTTCCCACCCCAACCGTCGTTAAGGCCAGTGGCGATTTACCTCCGGGAATCACGATATCGTCAAACGGAACAGTTAGCGGTTCTCCAAATACCGCGGGCACTTACACATTTGCACTTCGCGGCTATAACTTTGTGAACTCGGTTTCGACCACTAACTACACCTATACGGTTGAAGCCGCCCCGGTTTTTACCGACGACCAAAATTACACAACCACCACATTCTTTGGCGCGCAAGTGAATCTCTCGCCGACCGTCCTTGGCTCTTCTCTCAGCTACTCAGTGGCTTCTGGGGATCTGCCGGGCGGACTTAGCCTCAACCCCAGCACAGGCGCTATTACTGGCCGACCAACCGAATCCGGCGTCTTTACCTACCGAATTCGTGCAACCAACCCAAGCGGAAACGATCTTTCGGCAACCTCAACCATAACCGTGCGAAGAGCACCTAGTTTCACGAATTCTACGGTTTCCACGCGATTGAGCAAGGGCACTGCCTACAGCTACGATTTCGAGGCTGCCGGCTACCCCGCTCCTACCTACTCGGTGGCTAGCGGAAGCCTTCCCAACGGAATGAGCCTAAACCCGACGACGGGCCGACTCACAGGAACTCCAACGGTTGGTGGTGTGTTCGAATTCACCATTCGTGCCTCGAACTCAATAGATAACGACGAAGTTTCTAAATCGATTACTGTGAACGCTCCGCCCCGAGCCCTGGAAACAGGGATTCTTCAAGAAATTTTGGCTGGTGGCGCCTATGTAGATGGAATTAGCTATGAGTCATTCCCTGCGCCGGTTTATTCGGTCTCCGAAGGTGCACTTCCAGTTGGACTGCTTCTTGGTGCGAACGATGGGTCGATCACGGGAATCCCAACCATCGGCGGCCTTTACAACTTCAAGCTGAAAGTGGTCAGCGGAGATAGTCAGGTTATAACCGACAACTACACGGTCACAGTGAACCAGGTTCCAACTAAGTTCGACGAAAGAGTTCTTGAGAAAACCGAGCTCGGTAAAACCTACACGGACGCGGTAATCGCAACCGGCTATCCGCTACCGACCTATCGAGTTTCGTCCGGGTCGCTTCCTGCCGGGGTGAAACTAAATCCAACGACCGGTGCCCTTACCGGAACCACTTCCAGCACTGGAGTTTTCGACTTCACGATTGAAGCCAGTAACTCGGTTGGTGTTGCAGTCATGCCGCTCAAAGTAGAAGTTCAGGCCCCTCCCGTCGTAGTTTCCGGTGAGTTCCCCACGACACTTAATGTGGGAGACACAGTTGCCACAAGGTTTGTTGCTACCGGTTTCCCCGCGCCCACCTATCGCCTCACGTATGGAGCTCTGCCGGATGGTTTGTCGCTAGATGCCAACTCGGGAACGATTACCGGAATTGCTTCTAACGGAGGTAAATTCACATTTGTTGTCGGTGCCACCAATGAGTTAGCGACCACTAACTTCAAGCCGGTAACAGTCGATGTGATCGGTGTTACTAGTGAAATTGCCGTGAGTGCAAAAATCGGCGACGAGATCACGGGTAAAACCATTGCCATTGCCAGCAAGGGGCTAAAGCCGCTCATTGATTACGAAGTTATTCTGAGATCGACTCCGCAAACAATTGCCTCAGGTAAGACAACGTCAATTGGTGCCGTTGAGGAACAGGCAAGAATCCCTGGCGGGCTTGAACCTGGATGGCACTCAATCACGCTCACTTCAACTAAATCTGATGGCACGCTCTTCGAGAAAGCTGTCTACTTCCAGGTAACCGAGACGCTACTACTCGAAGAGATTTCCGAGGTACCGCCAACCGAAGCTCAGCGAACCGATGCTCTCGTGAATGACCCAGAATTTTACGCGCGCCTCGGAATCGACCCAGCGGCAACTGTTACAGCAGAAGCGGTCGCCGACCATGTTGAGCAGGTAACTTCGGTAGTGGCCTCGGTTGCTCTCGTGTCAGCAGCCGCTGCTGGTGCTGCAGCCGCTGCTTCGGCAGCCGGTGGAGCCGCCAGTGGTGCGTCAAGTTCGGGTGGTGGCGCGCGAACCGGTGGCCCTACAAGTTCCAGCAGCTCTTCGAGTTCTGGCGGTGGGGCCAGGGCAGGTGGAGGCACAAGCGCCTCTTCTTCTGGCGCCGGTGGCGGCACAACCAGCGGAGATGGGTCTAGCGACTCCGAGAATGACAGTGCCGATTACGGAAACCTAGAAGCCGACCACGACGATTTCGAAACCGATGGTGCCGGGCCGGTCGACCGACTCTCAATCTGGCGCGTCGGCGCGCTAACAGTGCTCGACAAACCTTTGACCAGCTGGATTGAACGAGTCGCGCAGGTATCCCCTGTTCTGAGTCGCGTTCTGAATGATGGTTCATACCTGCGAGCACTAATTGGTTCTCTAATGGGCTTGGCCTACCTAGCGGCGGTAACCCTCGGCGTGGCAGCGGTAGACACTGGTGCGCCGAGCCTAGCCACTAGCGGAAAAATCGGCCTTTTGGTTTTGATCATGGCCTTCGGAACTCTGGATGCGCTATTTGGAATAGTTGCCATGTCGGCGTTCGTGATCACGTCGTTGGTTGCAATGCCAGTTTCTGGCATCGGTGACATTCGCTACCTATTGGCGATGTTCATTCTCGGATTTGCTCCAAGCATCATGGCAACTACTTTCCGAAAGATTCGACGGCCGGCAGTTGAGAACCTAAGCGATGCGTGGGAACGAGTGACCGACCTTGCCCTCATCGGATTCATTTCAGTGTTGACCGTGATGAGTTTGGTTGGTTCGGTTTCCGCGTTCGCCGGTGCTACTGTTCCAATCAGCCAAGACACCACGTCGATCGCCTTCGCAATCGCTGCGGTTGCCGTTGGGCGCGTGGTTTTGGAAGAAATTTCCGCGAAACTAGCACCTAACCGTTTGGATCGCCTCAACCCCACCGAGGTGCCGCCGACGTTTGGTTGGCAGCCGTGGGCGTCGCTGGTATTGAAGTTCACCACCCTGATCGTGATGATCGGCGGAATGGTTGGAATGGGTTGGCACCTCTGGGTTGGCGCTTTCCTGATCTTCCTGCCTGGAATCATCGGAATGGTCTTCCCAAACCTTCCTAGCGTTCGATGGATTCACGAGTTCATACCTGGCGGAATTGGCGCACTGGCTTTCGCAACCCTAATTTCGGCGTGGAGCGGGCAGTTGGTTAACGCTTGGCTTGGAACTTCCGAGCTCTACGGGCAACTTTCCTTCATCCTGATTCCACTTCCAGTGATTTTGATTTCCATCATCGGAATGTTTGCCAAACAAGAAGACAAACTGTGGCAGCGCACGGGCAAGAAGTGGGTCGCTATTGCCGGCGGAATTGCTGTCTTTATGTTCACCGTGCAGGTCACGGATTTCATTCCAACCGTCTTTGGTTAGGAATTTTCAACTTCGTCGGGGCGGTTAGTCTTGATGGATAACACCTAGGAGTATATATGTATCGTTTAGCCAAACTCAGCCTCGCCAACCGTTCTGTGGTGGCCCTAGCAACAATCATTGTGGTGGCCTTCGGTGGGCTCTCCCTAGGTGGTTTGAAGCAGGAACTCCTTCCATCATTTGAGACCCCTCAGGCCGCTATTGTTACCTCCTACCCTGGTGCTTCGGCAGAGGTTATCGACAAGCAGGTTAGCCAAAAGGTTGAGGCTCAGGTGCGCACCCTAGATGGATTGGTTACCACCACCTCCACTTCTCAAAACAACCTGTCAATTGTTCGAGTTGAATTCGAATACGGCACCTCATCGGCCAAGGTGAAAGAGAACCTGAACGCTGCCATTGCTTCGGTGGAAAGTTCACTACCAAAAGAAGCAAACGCAAACGTTGTTTCGGGTTCGTTCGATTCGGTTCCGATTATTTCGATCGGTGTTTCAAGCGACGACAATGAAAAACTTGGTCCACTGCTTGAGGATGTAGCTCCAAGCGTCTTCGGTTCGATCGACGGCGTGCGCGGTGTGAGCGTTACCGGCATGAAGGTAAAGCGCATCAACCTCAAACTCGATAACGCTCTTCTAACCAAGAATGGCCTAAGCCAGCAGTCGATCACCCAGGCTCTACAGCAGAGCGGGTTCGTTGTTCCAGCAGGAAGCATTCGCGACACCAAGGGCGAGCTAAGCCTTCAGGTTGGCACTCCGGTTGAGAGTATCGCTCAGCTCAAGAAGATTGCTCTAACGCCTCCAGCCAGCGCCTACTTCACCACCACCATGACGATGGCCGGCCCGGTTACCGTTCCAACCACCCCTAAGGTTTACACCATCGGCGACGTGGCTAAGGTCACCTACGATTACGCCGACGTCACCACCATTTCACGCGTGAACGGAAAAGAATCGCTAGCGGTTACCGTTACCAAAACTCAGGACGGAAACACCGTTACCGTTGCCAACGGAGTTGAAGAGCGCATCGAAGAACTTAAGAAGGAGCTCGGCGGAAACGTTGAAGTTGCTGTTATTTTCGAACAGGGTTCGTTCGTTGAAAAATCTCTCGAGCAGCTAACCACCGAAGGTCTTTTGGGCCTTGGCTTTGCAATCTTGATCATCCTCATCTTCCTTATGTCGGTTCGTTCCACTCTGGTTACTGCGATTTCGATTCCGACCTCGCTTCTAGTTACCTTCATTGGCCTCAGCACCCTGGGCTATTCGCTCAACCTGCTAACTCTTAGCGCGCTAACGATTGCAATTGGACGTGTTGTCGACGACTCGATTGTGGTTATCGAAAACATCAACCGCCACCTCTCCTACGGCGAACCGAAGAAGAAGGCAATCCTTCGCGCAGTGAAGGAAGTTTCTGGCGCAATTACCGCAGCTACCATCACCACCGTCGCCGTGTTCCTGCCGGTGGCTCTAGTTGGCGGCATCGTTGGAGAACTGTTCCGTCCGTTCTCCTTCACCTTCGCGCTAGCGCTGGTTGCGTCGCTGTTTGTTTCGCTAACCATCGTTCCGGTGGTTGCCTACTGGTTCCTAAAGACTCCTGAGCAAAAGGCGTTCAAGACCGAGGCTGCCGCTCGCAAGCACGAGGAAGCCGTTCGTGAAGCCGAAGAGGCGAAGGAACGCAAGAGCATCCTGCAGCGCGGCTACCTGCCAATCATTCGAAGCACGCAAAAGCACCCGGTAATCACCCTGGTCGCCAGCTTCGTGATTCTGGTTCTAACATTCAGCATCTCTGGTCTACTCAAGACCGACTTCATTGGAAGTTCAGGTTCTGGCTCGGTAATCGCTAACCAAACCCTTCCTGCCGGTGCCACGCTGAAAGACCAGTCGGTTGCGGCTGGAAAGCTAGAGGCAATCATCACCAAGGAAGAGTCGGTGAAGGTAATTCTCACGACCATCGGTTCTTCTGGCGACTCTAGAACCGCTCTTGGTCTAGCCGCCGGAGGAATTCAGCACCAGATCACTCTCGAAGAGGGTGAAGACCTTCAAGCCTTCCAAGACAAGGTCTTAGCAGCGGCCAAGGCCGACCCATCAATCGGTGAGGTTGAGTTTGGTTCTGCCGGTGGCGGCTCATTCGGTGGTTCAAGCACCGTTGACGTCACGGTCACCGCCAACGACAGTGATTCGCTGATGGCTGGAGTTGAGGCGGTTGCCAAGGCTCTCGACGGCGCGGTGGGCACCACTGAAACCAACACCTCGCTAGCTGAAAAGCAGCGCACTGTTCAGATCACCGTCGACCGCAAAAAGGCCGCTGCCAAGGGTCTGAGCGAAATCGCACTCAGCGGAATCGTGGCCGGCCTCATGCAACCGAGCAACATCGGCTCAATTAACATCGAGAACGTTCAGACCAACATTTACATCGTTCCAAAAAAGCCAGCAACGACCCTCACCCAGATCAAGAACCTTTCGGTTCCAACTCTCGCGGGTAACGTGAAGCTTTCATCTCTAGCCAAGGTTTCGGTAATTGAAATTCCTGTTTCAATTACCACCGAGAAGGGTGACCGCACTGCCAAGGTGATGCTGACCCCAGACGGTGAAAACCTAGGTGCCACCACAGCGGATGTAAACAAGCGACTCGAGAAACTTGACCTGCCAGCCGGCGTCACCGCAACACTCGGTGGTGTTTCCGCTTCTCAGGCGCAGTCGTTCTCAGATCTAGGTCTGGCTCTGCTCGCCGCAATCGCAATCGTGTTCATCGTTATGGTGGCAACATTCCGAAGCATCCGTCAACCGCTGGTGCTACTGATTTCGATTCCGTTTGCTGCAACCGGAGCGTTCGTAGCACTTCTGGTAACCGACACCGCGCTAGACATCTCCGCGCTAATCGGTATGTTGCTCCTGGTGGGAATCGTGGTTACCAACGCGATTGTTCTGATCGACCTGATCAACCAGTACCGTCGCGAAGGCAAGAGCATTCAAGATTCAATCATGGACGGCGCGCGCCAGCGTCTTCGCCCAATCTTGATGACAGCTCTGGCAACCATCTTCGCCCTTTCGCCTTTGGCAATTGGAATCACCGGCAGCGGCGGCTTCATTTCTCAGCCTCTGGCAATCGTGGTAATCGGTGGATTGTTCAGTTCAACCGTGCTGACCCTAGTAATCGTGCCAGTTCTCTACTGGTTGGTTGAGGGTGGCAAGGAGCGCAAAGCGCTGAAGCCGAAGCGAGTAAAAACCGCCAAGGCTTAGCCAGAAGTTAGAATTGGGAGGTCTCAGACTGATGTCTGGGGCCTCCCCTAGTTTTAAGGCGTGATTACGATTAGCGACTACCTGGTATGGATCGACTGCGAGATGACCGGTCTGAATGTTGAAAAAGACTGTCTGGTTGAAATAGCCGTTGTCGTTACCGACTCCGAACTGAATGTGCTCGACCCAGGGCTAGACCTAGTTATCAAACCCAACCCCGAATCACTTGCCAACATGGGCGAGTTCGTTACCGAAATGCACACTACTTCAGGTCTCATCAACGAGCTAAACGAAGGTCACGAACTAGAAGTGGCCGAACGCATGGTTTTGGAATACATCCAGCGCTGGGTAACCGAACCACGTCAGGCTCCCCTTGCCGGCAACTCGATTGGCACCGACCGCATGTTCATCAACCGCTACATGCCAACCCTCGACGGCTTCCTGCACTACCGAAACATCGACGTATCCAGCGTGAAAGAACTCACTCGTCGCTGGTATCCGAAGGTTTACTTCCAACTACCAAAGAAGGATGGCGGCCACCGCGCCCTCGCCGACATCCTCGAGTCGATCAAAGAACTTAGGTACTATCGCAAAACCGTTTTCGTGGAGCAGCCTGGCCCTACCACCGAAGAATCTAAGGCAGCAGCAGAGTCTCTGTAGTGCTAAACTCTAAAGGTTGCTAAAGCGACATTTGGTGGGTATAGCTCAGCTGGTAGAGCACCTGGTTGTGGTCCAGGGGGTCGCGGGTTCAAGCCCCGTTACTCACCCCAAACAAAAACCCCTACGGAGTAATCCGCAGGGGTTTTGCTTTTGACGCAATTACTGACCAGCACGCTCGATGATGAGTTCACGCACACGACCCGCGTCTGCCTGACCCTTCATCGCCTGCATGACAGCGCCGATAACTGCGCCGGCGGCCTGAACTTTACCTTCGCGAATCTTCTCGAGCACGTCTGGCTGCTTGGCCAAGGCTTCGTCGATGGCTGCCATTAGCGCGCCGTCATCGGAAACGACTTCTAGACCCTTTGAGGCAACGATGTCGCCAGGGTTACCCTCGCCGTTCATTACAGCCGCCAAAACCTCTCGACCAATGCGGTCGTTGATCTTTCCAGACTCAACCAGTGAAGCCAACTCCGCTACCTGAGCGGCAGTTACGTTGAGCTCAGAAACATCCTTGCCATCGGCGTTCGCCTGTCGAGCAATCTCACCGCTCCACCACTTGCGAGCAGCCTGCGGTGAAGCACCTGCGGCTACGGTCTCCTCGATTGGGTCCATCAGACCAGCGTTCACAACATCGCGGAACTCTAGGTCGCTGAAACCCCAGGCCTCGGCTAAACGCTTGCGGCGAGTTGCTGGGTCTTCTGGAAGCGAAGCTCGAAGCTCTTCAACCAATTCCTTCGAAGGAGCAACCGGCACCAAATCTGGCTCTGGGAAGTAACGGTAGTCGTCGGCATCCGACTTCGGGCGACCAGCAGATGTGGTTCCCTTGTCTTCGTGCCAGTGACGGGTTTCCTGAATAATCGTTCCACCGTTTGCCAAGATGTGAGCCTGACGCTGGATCTCGTAGCGAACCGCACGTTCAATCGAACGAAGCGAGTTAACGTTCTTAGTTTCGGTGCGAGTGCCGAGCTTCTCAGCCCCGTGTAGGCGAAGTGACACGTTGGCGTCACAACGCACGTTTCCGCGCTCCATACGGGCCTCAGAGACGTCTAGAGCCTTCACAACCTCACGAATGTAACGAACGTACGCAGCAGCCAGCTCAGGCGCCTCAGCCCCTGCGCCATAAACCGGCTTGGTCACGATCTCGATTAGCGGAACTCCGGCACGGTTGTAGTCAACCAGCGAGAATTCAGCACCCTGGATACGTCCGGTGTTGCCACCAACGTGAGTCAGCTTTCCAGCGTCCTCTTCCATGTGAGCGCGCTCAATATCGATCTTGTAGGTGTTACCAGAAGGAACCTCAACCTCAACTCCACCTTCGAAAGCGATTGGCTCATCGAACTGCGAGGTCTGGAAGTTCTTGGCTAGGTCTGGGTAGAAATAGTTCTTGCGAGCAAAACGGCCGTTCGGCGCGATGTCACAACCAATTGCCAAGCCAATCTTGATGGCGGATTCAACTGCACGCTTGTTCACAACCGGCAGAGCACCAGGCAAACCTAGACAAACTGGGCAAACGTTGGTGTTCGGCTCGTCACCGAAGTCGTTTCGGCAACCACAGAACATCTTGGTCTTCGTGTTGAGCTCAACGTGAACCTCAAGACCAATCACTACCTCAAACTTTTCGAGCGCCTGCTCGTAGTTCATTAGTTCAGCCTTAGCCATTAGGCACCTGCCTTTACTTCAGGAGCGAAATCAATCATTCGCCTACCCCAAACATTTTCGTGAGCCTT
>JBEGUF010000079.1:0-21508 GCA_041179025.1 Actinomycetota bacterium
AAACCTGCACCGGAACCTTCTTCAGAAAGTCGTTGAAGGAAGTGAACTTCCCCTTCGATTCGCGAGCCTCAATGATTCCAGCAACAACGGAATCCCCCACTCCCTTAACCGCTGCCAGGCCAAAGCGGATTCGAGTGTCGGCACCAGAGAAGTTACCGATGGACTCGTTTACGTCTGGGGAAAGCACATCTAGCCCCATCTTTCGACAGGCGCTCAGATAAATTGCAAGTTTGTCTCGAGCATCCCCAACGCTGGTCAGCACTGCTGCCATGTATTCGGCCGGGTGGTTTGCTTTCATGTAAGCGGTCCAGTACGAAATGACTCCGTAGGCGGCGCTGTGAGCCTTATTGAAGGCATAGCCGGCAAAGGGCAGCAAAGTGTCCCAAAGCGCCGACACAGCCTCTTCAACGTACCCGTTGGACAGCATGCCGGCTCTGAACGAAGCGAGCAAGCCGTCTAGCTCGTTGGCGTCTTTCTTACCCATGGCCTTGCGTAGGTTGTCGGCTTGAGCCAACGTAAAGTTAGCAACCTTTTGGGCCGCTGCCATAACCTGCTCCTGATACACAATCAAGCCGTAGGTTGGACCGAGAATCTCTTTGAGCGGCTCTTCCAAAGTTGGGTGGATTGGGATGTTCGGCTGTAGACCGTTCTTGCGCTTGGCGTAGTTCGTGTGAGAGTTCACACCCATCGGGCCCGGACGATACAACGCAATAGCAGCTGAGATATCCTCAAAAGCGGTTGGTTTCATTAGGCGTAGCAGCGACCGCATGGCATCGCCATCGAGCTGGAATACGCCGAGAGTGTCGCCCTGCCCGAGAAGCTGGTACGCCTTGGCATCGGCATCAAGATCTAGCTCGTCTAGGTTTGGTGCCTCGAGCCCGTTGGCCCGAATGTTCTGAAGGGCATCTTCGATAACCGTGAGGTTTCGAAGACCCAAAAAGTCCATCTTCAACAGACCGAGTTTTTCCAACGGCCCTGCGTCAAACTGGGTAATGTAGCCGGTTTCACCCTCTCGAGTCATTAGTGGAATCACGTCTGGCAGCGACTCTTGGGAAATGATCACACCGGCAGCGTGAACACTGGTGGAGCGCTTAAGCCCTTCCATCCCCCTCGCGAGGTCAAAAATCTGTTGGAACTCGCCATCGGACTCGATGATGTCGCGAAGTGATTGTGCCTCTTTATATCTGGGGCGAGAGTCGTTGACGACGTCTTCTAATTCGATTTCCGCGCCGAGAACGGCCGGAGGAAACGCCTTGGTTAGTTTCTCGCCGTGGCCGTAGGGGAAATTCAAAACACGAGCGGCATCCTTGAGAGCAGCCTTGGCTTTGATGGTGTTGAATGTTCCGATTTGGGCCACTCGATCATCGCCGTACTTCTGGTAGACGTACTTAATAACCTCACCACGGCGACGGTCGTCGAAGTCCACATCGATATCCGGCATTGAAAGTCGGTCGGGGTTCAAAAAGCGCTCGAAGATGAGACCGTACTTGATCGGGTCTAGTGCCGTAATACCCAGGGCATAGGCAACAATTGCTCCGGCTGCCGAACCTCGCCCCGGACCAACCTTGATCCCCTGTTCACGTGCCCAACCGATGAAGTCCGAAACCACCAGAAAATAGCCGGCGAAGCCCATCTTGTTGATTACGCCAACTTCGTACTCGCACTGCTTGGCCTGAGCCTCGGGAACACCATGTGGATAACGGCGTTTCATTCCTTCTTGAACTTCGTGTTCGAACCAGGAGTTCTCGGTGTAACCCTCTGGCACCGGGAATTTAGGAATTAGGTTCTTCTCAATAAATTCAACGTTGCACTCGTCAGCAATTTTCAGGGTGTTGTCGCAGGCCTCCGGAAGGTCTTTGAACAGTTCTCGCATTTGCTCTGGCGATTTGAGATAAAACCCGGTCCCTCCGAAACGGAAGCGATCCGGGTTGTCTAGAGTGTCGTTGGTTTGAACGCAAAGCAGCGCTTCTTGAGATTCGGCCTGGTGAGAGTGCACGTAGTGAAGATCGTTGGTGGCCAGTAATGGCATGCCGGTTTCACGAGCCAGACGAATTAGGTCTTGCTCGGTTCGCTCTTCAATTTCAATGCCATGACGCATGATCTCGCAGTAGTAGTTTTCTTTGCCGAAGATTTCCTGCATTTCACGCACTGTGGCCACAGCGTCGTCCCATCGACCGAAACGGAGCATTACCGAAATCTCGCCGGCTGCACAGCCGGTGGTTCCGATTAGCCCTTGGCCGTATTTGTGCAACAGCTCACGGTCGATGCGCGGCTTATAGAAGATTCCGTCGGTGTAGGCCGCGGTAGACATTCGAAACAGGTTGTACATGCCTTCGGTGGTCTTGGCGAGCAAGGTCATGTGAGTATAGGCACCGTTTGATGACACATCGTCTTTCCCGCTGTCACCAAAGTAAGTACGGGTGCGATCGGTTCTCGAAACTCGGGGGGCAACGTAGGCCTCCATGCCGATGATTGGCTTGATTCCGGCTTTTTTCGCTGCCGACACAAATTCGTAGGCTGCGTGAAGGTTTCCGTGATCTGTTACAGCAACCGCCGGCATGCCCATTTCTTTGGCGGCCGACATAAGATCTTGGATTTTGGCCGCACCATCAAGAATCGAATACTCGGTATGTACGTGGAGGTGCACGAATGACTTATCAGACATGTTTCACCTCAGATTATTTCGACTACGAGCATTTAGAGTAACTGCAAATTTACTATGCGCGAACTAGCCACGCAGGTTAGCCAAAACGTTGGCCAGCTCTGCAGGATACGCGCTCTCAAACTCAACCTTGTCACCGGTTATAGGGTGCTCAAATCCGAGCCTCACCGCATGCAGCCACTGATGCCCCAAGCCAAGCCGTTTGGCAAGCGTTGGATCAGCGCCGTACATGGTGTCTCCTACCAGCGGGTGGCGAAAAGCCGAAAAGTGAACTCGAATCTGGTGAGTTCGGCCGGTTTCCAGGATGATTTCCAATAGGGACGCGCTTCTAAACGCTTCAAGTGTTTGATAGTGAGTAATCGAGGGCTTCCCATCTTCGCGAACCTGAAACTTGAACTCGGCTTTTGGATGACGCCCGATTGGCGCGTCGAAGGTTCCGGCTGATGGGTCGGGGTGACCCTGAACCAGAGCGTGGTAGACCTTGTGAACCGCGCGGTCTCGGAATGCTTGTTTCAATCGTGAATAGGCCAGTTCGGATTTGGCCAAAACCATCAAACCGCTAGTACCTACATCGAGTCGCTGAACGATTCCCTGACGCTCTTGCGCCCCAGAAGTAGAGAGTTGAATTCCTAACGCCAGAAGGGCGCCCGGGACAGTTGGGCCATCCCAACCAACCGAAGGGTGAGCCGCAACCCCGGCCGGCTTATCGATAACAATCAGGTGCTCGTCTTGAAAAACTACTTTGAAATCGGCAACATCGTCTGGCTCGATAACTAGGGGATCCTTCTTAGCCGCTATTTCCAATTCCACTAATGCGCCCGAGGCCAACCGATCACTCTTGCCAACGATTTTTCCGTCGACTTGAACGAGACCGTCTTCGATCATCGAGGCTATTAGCGTTCTCGACATTCCGAGGGCTTTACTGATTCCGGCATCGACACGCAAACCCGACAGACCCTCGGGCACAAGTAGTTGCTTTTTTTCCGACATCACGGAAGAAGTTTTTGACCACGCATGATCAGAATGACCACGATGGTCATAGAACCGCTGATGCAGATGTCGGCCACGTTAAACACCGGAAATCCGAATGGCAGCTGAAGAAAATCAACCACTTTTCCCGAGGGGAAGCCCGGCTCCCGGAATAGCCGATCAATGAGGTTTCCGATTACCCCGGCCCAGAGTACCGAAAGGGTAGCTCGCCAAACATTCGACTTCGTTTTCAGAATCAGAACCAGAATCACCAGAGCGGCTATCGAGGAAATTAGAGTGAAAATCCAAGTTGCTCCGAAGCCAATTGAGAAGGCCGCCGAGTCGTTCCAAACTAGGTAGAGCTTCAAAACCTCACCGATGAAGGGAACTCCCACGTAAGGCTCGAGATTATCCAAAGCCCACATCTTGGTGGCCTGGTCTGCAATCAGTAACGCAAATGAAAGCGCGAGATACGGAGCAAGTATTAGCTGAGAGCGCTTCGCCATTTAGTTAGTTACCCAGAATCCCCTGAGTTGGGGCAACCGGAGTGGTTGGTGTATCCAAGTCGCGCAACTGGGCTTCGATGAAGCTCTTGATGCTGGCACGGTAATCGCGCTCGTACTGGCGGAGTTCTTGAATGGTGTGCTCGATGAGAGCCTTTTCCTGCTCAAGGCGGCTCAGGTCGGAACGCTGTTGCGCCTCGGTCTCACGCAGTAGGCGCGCCGCGGTGGCCTGACCTTCGGCGATGAGCGCATCGCGCTTGGCGATACCTTCACGAACGTGCTCGTCATGCAGTTTGCGAGCAAGCTGCAGAAGGTTGTTGGTGTTGTTTGGCTCGTTGATCTGCGCTTCGGTCATCGCTTCTGGGAACGCGGCGCCAGGGTTGGTGATCGAGGTTGCTATTTCAGAAGTTGCGTTTGTTAGCGATACCGCCATGCCGCCTGGAGAGCGCTGTAGTTCTGCGATACGTCCATCGCTCGCGAGCAAACGCTGACGTAAGTCTTCGTTTTCCTGGTTTAGTCGGCGTAGCTCCACGATGATTTCATCGAGGAAAGCATCGACCTCTTCCTGGTCGTACCCTTCGCGAAACTTAGTTGGTTGGAACTTCTTGTAGTGAACATCTTCGGGAGTCAAAGACATGAGCAACCTCTTTACGTATAGTCAAGAACTATGCTCAAGGATACCAAATCGGCGTCCTAAGCAGATGGGCTGTGGACGAAATTAGCCAACCAGGTTGGCTTCGTCCTCTTCTTCTTCGCCTTGGTTGATAAGAACGTTTGCCGGGGTCAATAGGAAAACTTTTGGAGTCACGCGCTTGAGCGAACCCTGACGTCCCTCTTTCAGCCCGAGGATGAAGTCAAGGGTGCGCAGCGAGTCTTTCTCCGAAAGATTCGCCATGTTGATGATTAGCGGGATGTCTTGGCAGAAGTGCTCGGCAATCATTTTTGAGTCTTCGTAGGAGGAAGGGTCTAGGGTCACAATCTCAGACACATCGCTGTAACCACTGCGGGCACCGCGGATCGGCGTTACCCGCTTGGTTTCAGCCTTCAGTTTGGTTGTCGTGGTCTTGACTGTGGCCGGCTTGTCGCTTTCGCCAGAAACCCAGAAGTATTCCTTCAAGTTACCGATAATTCCCATGATTAGTCCTCCTAATGCAGTTGCATTCAGAATATGTCTAAATTGAGCGATTACCCGTAATTGCGGTGCCAATGCGTAGGTGTGTCGCTCCGAAAGAAAGTGCTTCAACAAAGTCGCCAGACATGCCGATCGAGAGTTGGTTGGCTGCTGGGTGTTCGGCCGTGAGTTGTTCGCTCAGTTTTGCCACCAGTTCAAAATCACGCGATGGTTCGCCATCCAAGCTAGCTACAGCCATTAGCCCGGCCAACTTTAGTGAAGCTACTTCGGCGACCTGAGCGGCAAAGCTCATCAGGCTTTCACCTGTCACTCCCCCGCGATTGGAATCCTGGGTCAAGTTCACCTGCAGAAATACTTCGAGAGGTATGGTGCGTTCATTGGTTCGCTTGATTAGTTCGTCGAGGAGGCTTTGACGATCGAGGGAATGCAGCGAGGATGCGAACTCGAGTGCCTGCTTCACCTTATTGGTTTGCAGCTGACCTATGAGATGCCAGTTCACTTCAGGACGACTCTGACCCTGATTGAATTCAATGAACTTCGGGAGTGCTTCCTGCACTCGATTCTCACCAAAATCACGTTCGCCTAGTTCATATAGCTCCTGCGCCAGGGACATCGGATGATTCTTTGTGACCACGATAAGAGTCGGTTCGGCTCGACTCAGACGAGTACATTCTTGAGTAATTTGAGCCCTGGTCTCAAGCAGGCGTTCAGCCAGAGAACTCATTACTTCAGGAAGTCAGGGATGTCTAAACCGTCGCCGAAGGCGCCGTCTTCTTTTTTCCTGTTGGCAGGAAGGTCAATAACTTCCGTCTTTGGCTGGGTGTCCTCGACGCTGGCTAGGTAGCCTCCGAATGTGTCGTCTTCAGACTTGACCTCGGTGTTTTCGAAAGCGACAGGCTGCTCGATTACCACGGCTTCGGTGGCCGGTTCTTCGATGTCAATAACCTGAATTTGATCCGTGTTGGTCTTGGTGATGATTGGCAGCGACGGCTTGCGAACCGGAGCTCCCCCATCGAAACCAGCAGCAATAACGGTTACGCGAATTTCGTCGCCGAGGGAATCGTCGTTGGAATATCCAAAGATTACGTTGGCATTCGGACTGACCGACTCCTGAATGAGAGCCGAAGCCTCAGATACTTCGTGCAGACCCATGTTGCTAGCGCCCTGGATCAGCATCAGAACGCCGTGAGCGCCATCGATGCCAGCTTCGAGCAGCGGGTTATTGATTGCCTTCTCAGTAGCCTTTAGAGCGCGGTCTTCGCCCTTTGCCGAACCGATTCCCATAAGTGCGGTACCAGCGTTCTGCATTACTGAGCGAACGTCGGCGAAGTCGAGGTTGATGGTTCCTGGAATATTGATCAGGTCGGTGATTCCCTGCACACCGGATCGAAGCACGTCATCGGCGATTTTGAGAGCGTTTTCTAGGCTGATAGTTAGATCTTCAATGTCTAGAAGTCTTTGGTTCGGAACCACGATTAGGGTGTCAACCTCGCCCTGGAGCTCTTCGATACCCTTTTGGGCCTGCTGAGCACGTCTAGGACCTTCCCAGGTAAATGGTCGGCTAACAACACCTACCGTTAGGGCGCCTAGCTCCTTAGCGATTCTGGCAACCACTGGGGCCGCGCCGGTTCCGGTGCCTCCACCTTCTCCAGCGGTTACGAAAACCATGTCGGCACCCTTGAGTGCAGCTTCGATGTCTTGAATGTGCTCTTCAGCGGCTCGGCGACCCACTTCTGGATCGGCGCCAGCACCTAGGCCACGGGTGGTTTCGCGGCCGATATCAATCTTCACGTTCGCAGAACTCATGGCAAGAACCTGAGCATCGGTGTTTACAGCGATGAACTCAACTCCTCGGAGACCAGCTTCGATCATGCGGTTCACGGCATTAACGCCGGCACCACCCACTCCGACGACTTTGATTTCCGCCAGATAGTTATGCTGCTGTGCCATGGTTTACCTCCATTTTGCGAACCTTAAACCTCACGCTGAACGTTATTGTTAGCCCGCGTTTACTTACTGCGCCTAGAAATTACGCCGAAATTAGGTAAAAACTGCTCAAGCAACCAGGCGTGTCGCACTAATAGACCGAGGGCTGATTTGGCGACGAAACATCGAAAGTGATGTTTAGGCTTCGCTTGTAGTGCTTCATGAGTGCCAGTAGTACCTCAGCCTTTAAACCCGGCGCCGAAGCGTCACCCCAGAGAATGCTCTGCCCATTCTTTCGAAGGCTTAGAACAACATTGTCTTTGGATGTTGCACGGATCCAATCGACCTCGGGCAGAAGCGAAAGCGGCAAAGACAGAATGACGTCGATCGAGCGCGAAAATGACTTCGATGTAGCTGGATTACCCGCCCCAGCAATAACCGGAAGTCGATTGTCCTCGGTTGCTCTCCCTAGTTGCACGCCGGCCGCGTCGTAGAGATACCGAATGTTGTTGATGACCACGATTGCGATGGCTGTGCGCTCGGTAACGACTACCCGAAGGGTGTTTGGCGGAACACTAACTACTGAGACTGAATCAATCAGTTCGTATTTACTAAGCCTCTGAGCAACCTCTTCGTTGGTCACCTGAGGAAGTGGCTTACCCTTCAAAGACGCTAGGTCTTTCATCACGGATTTTTCGGAAACCATGCTGGTGCCAACTACTTCGATCTTGCTAACCGCCAGCAATGGAGAGAAAACAGTAACAATCACTAAAACCACAAGGGCTACCAGCGAGGCAGAAACCGCAACGAAAACTTTTTTACCAAAGGAAGACTTTGGTCGTAATCTGGCTACGGAAGAATTGAGCTTCCGAACCGGAGCCTTTCGAACTTTGGTCGTTACCGGGCGCTGAGGTTTCGCCTTTTTAGGTTTCGGTTTCCGATCAAAGAGTTGAACCACATTGTCTTTGTTCGATTTCTGTTTACCGGCGGGGCGGCTGGCTCCAGTTCGACTCGGAGGACGCTTCAAAGAACTAACTTTCCAGTGCGTCTAGTAATTCAGGAACCATTCGATATACATCTCCGCAACCCATGGTGATTATGAAATCACCATCGGCAGCCAAACCGGCTGCTACCGCGGGAGTGTCCTCCCAGTGGGCCACGTAGTGAACCTTGGCGGGGTTCGTGAAGCTGTCGGAAACCAACTGACCGGTGACACCTGGCTCAGGATCTTCTCTGGCAGCGTAGATGTCCATCACCACAACCTGATCGCTAAGTGCAAGTGCCTCGGCGAATTCTCGGTGCATCAACTTGGTTCGACTGTAAAGATGCGGCTGGAAAACGGTGATGAGTTTCCCCTCCCCAACTACCGCGCGGGCAGCCGTTAAAGCCGCGGCCACTTCGGTTGGGTGATGTGCGAAGTCGTCATAAACACTCACGCCACGACGCTCCCCATGAAGTTCGAATCGGCGTTCTGTTCCACGGAATGTTGAAATTCCAGCCAGCGACTTCGCCGCATCGAACCCAAGGCCAACCAGCACCGCAAATGCTCCAGCCGCGTTTACCGCGTTGTGAAAGCCAGGAATGTTCAAAGTGCTTTCAAAAATTTGCCCGCCGTAAGAAAGCTTCAACGACACCATTGGTCCAGAAGCATCGACGTCGAAAAGACGAACGGTTGAATCCAATGCTCGGCCAAAAGTAAGCACACGCTTATCAGTGAGCAACCCGCTCACACGAACCGAACCAGGATCATCTGAACTAATTGCAACGAACTCTTTTGCACCATTCGCAAACTTTGCAAACTCCTGCTCGAAAGCTTCAAGCGAACCGTAATGGTCTAGGTGATCCGGATCGACGTTAGTGATTAGTGCCACCGCAGTTTCATAGTGCAGGAAGGAGCTGTCTGACTCATCAGCCTCGATCACAAACAGGTCGTCACTTCCGCTTGAACTCGATGCGCCCAGCTCGGCAATCACACCGCCGTTCACAAAACTTGGATCCACACCCAACCTAAGAAGACCGGTGATAATCATGCCGGTGCTAGTGGTTTTCCCGTGCGCACCGGCCACAGCGACGAGGCGGTTTTTCGTAGTTAGATAAGCAAGTGCGGCCGAGCGGTGAAGAACGGGTATGCCACGCTCTTTCGCGAGTAGGTACTCGGGATTAGTTGGCCAAAGAGCAGAGGTAACCACCACCGTGTCTGGATTGCCGAGGTTGCTCGCGTCGTGGCCAATGTGGATTGTCGCGCCGAGTTCACGCAAGGCCGCAACGTTTGAGGTGTCGCGGAGATCAGAGCCCGTGACTTTGTGGCCCATCCCTAGCAGAATTCGAGCGATGCCGCTCATGCCAGAGCCACCAATACCGATGAAGTGCACGGCTCCGAGATCCTCTGGAACGGGTTGTGAAAAGTCTGGTTTTATCATGATTGTCCTCGGCTCAACCCTATTTGTTGAGGGCAGGGTTGGTTGGTAGCACACTCCGCACGAGGTTAAACAGACGTTCGGTGCCGTTGGCGATGCTCGCCTGTTTGCAGAGCAGCGCCATTCGCTTCAGTTGCTTCGTATTTGAAATAAGCGGCACAACCTGATCCCTCACATACTCGGGCGAGAAATCAGAATCGGCCACCAAGACGGCTCCGCCAGCAGTAACCAGTGGTTCCGCATTGAACCTCTGTTCACCATTACCCACCGGATATGGAACATACACGGCTGGTAGTCCAAATGCGCCAAACTCGGATACTGTCGAGGCGCCAGCTCTGGCAACTGCCAGGTCGGCAGCGGCGATGGCCAGGTGCATTTCATCGCAGTAGTTGATTCGCTTCAGGAGGTCGGATTCTTCTTCCGCAAGTTCAGAGTTGCCTCCAATGATGTGTAGCACCTGAATACCAGCGGCGTGTAACGCCCCGGCGCTCTGGGAAATTGACTGATTAATTCTTCGGGCACCTAGAGAGCCCCCGGTAACTAACAATGTCGGAACGTCGGGGTTGAGACCCAAACTGACTCGAGCGTCTTTCTTCGAGGCGGTAGCAATTGCCAATTCCAACTCTGGACGAAGTGGCATGCCCGTAAGCACAGCTCTTGGTAATTTCGTGGAAGGAAAAACTGTAGCGATAGCGGCTGCCCGCTTAGCGCCAAAACGGTTTGCTAGGCCCACTAGTGCGTTTGCCTCGTGTATAACGTAGGGAACGCCCTCTCTTCTGGCGGCTAGGTAGGCAGGGGCGCTGGCATAACCTCCGAAGCCAACGACAACGTCAACATCACGGGAGCGAATGAGTTCGCGAATCTGGTCTACCGCGCGCAGAAACCTCGGCAGGAACTTCAGCGCGTAAACGTTCGGCTTCCTAGGAAACGGTAGCCGGTCGATCGTCTGAAGCTCAAAATGGCGCGCTGGAACGAGCCTGGCCTCAAGACCTTCTCTGGTGCCGAGCGCGATGACTTTGGAGTCTGGTTCCTCGGCCCTAATGTGCTCAGCAAGCGCTAGGAGTGGATTCACGTGCCCGGCAGTTCCTCCGCCCGCCAAAAGATAGTTGGTCATCGGCGAGCCATACTTCGCACAACGCGCAGAGCGGGCTTGAGCGAATTGTTTCTCTCGATACCTAGAACTATGCCAATGGCAATCAATGTTGCGAGCATCGAGGAACCTCCGGCTGAAATTAGTGGAAGGTTCACTCCGAGAACCGGGAACATGGAAAGCACAACCGAGATATTTATAAACGCCTGACCCATGATCCAGAAAGTCACGCCGAACACCACAAGACGCTGATAAGGATCTTGGGTTCTTTTCGCGATTCTAAACATAACGATCCCCAGGGAAAGGAACAGGCCAATAGTTACCAGCGCACCAACCATTCCCCACTCTTCTCCGATGATGGCGAAGATAAAGTCGTTCTGAGCTTCAGGAAGCCAAGACCATTTCATCTTTGAGTTGCCTAACCCAACACCGAACGGCCCCCCGGAAGCAAACGCCCATTTGGCGTGCTCAGACTGCCAGTTGTAACCGTTTGGGTCTGGCGCTGAAGGGAATAGCCAAGCCATCACTCGACCTCGCCTAGAGGCGTTGCTCATCATCAAAAGTGGCATGGCTACCACGCCAAGAATCGTTATCCAGGTTAGATACTTTCGGGGCAAACCAGCGATGAAATACATTCCATAAAGAATGAAGGCCATGATGATGGTGGTTCCAGCATCACTGCCGAAGACACCCACAAATAGGGCGATTAACGCAAAAATTCCGGTTGGGGCAACCCAGAATCGATAGTCCTCGCGAGAGTACATGCGCTCCACAGAAATCATGTTTGCCAGATAGACAATCATGGCAACCTTGATGAACTCTGACGGCTGGATGGTGATGAAACCTAGATCGAGCCAGTTTCGGTTACCATTCACCGACGCGCCGAATCCGGTAAAGAGAACTACCGCTTGAAGACCGAGACCCAGAGCCAATCCCCAGTTCGCAAGTCTCTGGACGGTAGTGGGTTTCAGGAAAGCGAAAACAATCAGAAGTAACGCTCCACCGGCTATGCCGAGAACCTGTGAACGAAGTTCACCGAACATGTCATTGCTCTTGATGACCGAATCAATGTACGAAGACGAAAAAACCATCACCGCGCCAGCGCCGGTCATAAATATGACGGTCCAGAGCAAGATTTTGAAATCAGCCGACTGAGACGAGAAAACCGTCGAAGTCATATGCTTGAAGCCATCTATGCCGGCCCGGACTAAACCAGGAAGATTGAGTCTCTTGCGTCTAGCCATCCTGGGCTCCGTTTAGTTTGAGAACCGCTTCTGAAAACTGGCTCCCGCGATCCGCGTAGTCCTTGAACTGGTCCATCGAGGCACTGGCTGGAGCGAGAAGCACGGTATCGC
This sequence comes from Actinomycetota bacterium, assembly GCA_041179025.1. Classification (GTDB taxonomy): domain Bacteria; phylum Actinomycetota; class Actinomycetes; order Actinomycetales; family Microbacteriaceae; genus Rhodoluna. The sequence goes on from JBEGUF010000079.1 coordinate 12,055, forward strand.
CCTCGGATGCCACACCTGACGCTGCTGCAACCGCACGGGCCATCACACCTTCACCGTCGCCGATTTCGATTACCGGCACATTTGGAGCCATCTGGGCAAGCGCCTCAAGCACCGGCTGCCGATCTAAGCCAATGACCACTGCCGCTTTGATCCGAGAGGAAACCGAAGAAACCAGGCTTGAAATGTCCACACCTTTTAGAAGGCCGCCGACGATCCAGATCACGGATTCAAACGAATTGAGCGAGGCTGATGCAGCATGGGCGTTTGTGGCTTTTGAATCATCGACCCAAGACACTCCGTCGCGCTCAATAACAAGCTCAATTCGATGTCCATCCATTTTGAAACTGGAAATACCGGCGGCAACCGCTTTGGCAGACACGCCATAGGAGCGAGACAACGCGGCAGAAGCAGCAACGTTCTGGAGGAGGTGTTTGGTGATGACGCCGATTTTTGAAATATCGTCCAGGGTTGCCAACGCCTCGATAACTTTCATTTTTCTCATCGGCGAATATGCGTTGTCAACCAACACGTCTTCAACGAACCCGAGGTTGGATGGGCCTGGGAAACCAATCCCGAAACCGATTGCTCTGGCTCCGTCTTGGACGTCTGCCTGTTCAACAAGCTTCAGAGTTTCGAAGTCGCCGGTGTTGAACACGCAGGCGGCCTCAACGTTGGAAAAGATTTTTCCCTTGGCATCACGATAAGCGTCGAAAGAACCGTGCCAGTCGATGTGATCAAGATCCAGATTCAAAACGGTTGCCGCAAATGGACTAATGTCACCGAGGTAATGCAGCTGAAAACTTGAAAGCTCGACCACTAGGACGTCGAACCCCTGTTCATCCCGAACGCAGTCCAGGATTGGGGTTCCTATGTTTCCGCAGGAGGCCGCACGAAGACCGGCGTTTTGCAGAATGTGCGTGGTTAGTTGAACCGTCGTGGTTTTGCCATTTGTTCCAGTAACGCAGATCCAATCGGCAGGCCTGCCAACTTTGTCTCGTAGTCTCCAAGCCAGGTCGATGTCGGTCCAGACTTGCAGTTCCGCTTGGTTAGCCCAAAGGATGTGTCTAGCTTCTGGGCGAAATCCTGGCGAAGTGATTACGAGCTCTGGGGCGAACCTTTCGAGCACACCGGAAACCTCGGTAAAGTCACCACCGATTTGGGTCTCAACACCAAGCACCTCGAGCAAATCTAAATATTCTGCTTCCGCCTTGTCGGCTACCACTAAAACACGACAGCCCAACTCGACCAGAGTGTCGGCCACGGAAAATCCGGAAACGCCCAACCCGAAAACAGCAACGCGAAGGTCACTCCAATTCGAGTGCCAACTGGTTAGCGATTCCAGCGAGGTCATTTTTAGGCGTAAGTCCATTCCATGTAGAAAATGCCTACTCCAGAAAGAACGCAAAGGGCACCAATCAGCCAGAAACGGACCACAATGGTGATTTGCTGCCAACCCTTTTGTTCAAAATGATGGTGCAGCGGACTCATCAAAAAGACGCGCTTTCCAGCTCCGGTTTTCCATTTCGTGATCTTGAAGTAGACCCGCTGAATGATCACCGAACCGGTCACGATCACAAAAAGTCCACCAATTGGAATTAGTAGAAGTTCGGTTCTGGTCAAAATCGCCAGTGCAGCTAGAGCTCCACCCAAACCTAGTGATCCGGTGTCACCCATGAAGATCTGGGCCGGAGAGGTGTTCCACCAAAGGAAACCAATGAGCGATCCGACAATCGCGGACGCAACCACGGCCAAATCGAGCGAGTCTTTCACCTCGTAGCAATTTTGAATGAGTGGATCTCTGAAACAAGACTGGTTGAACTGCCAAAATCCGATAATCGCGTAAGCACCGATCGACATAGCTGTAGAGCCGGTTGCTAGCCCGTCGAGGCCATCGGCGATGTTTACGCCGTTTGAGGTAGCTGCAACTAGGAAATAAATCCAAATCACAAACAGAATTAGGCCAACCACCGGGCCCCAGAACATGAGATCGATGTTGGTGTCTCGAACCACAGAAATCGAAGCTGACGCCGGTGACCAGCCATCTGCGTCTTTGAGCTGAAGTGCCATAATCGCGAACGCAACGGCAACTACACCCTGTCCGAAGATTTTTGCCCAGCCGCTCAGCCCAAGAGAACGTTGGCGATGGGTCTTAATGAAATCATCGATGAATCCAACTAAACCGAGACCGACCATCATAAACAGCACCAACAGTGCCGAGTTGCTGATGGGTTCGCCATTGAAAAACTTCCCGCCAAAAACACCTAGAACTGCGCCAAGAATAATCGCGATGCCCCCCATAGTGGGAGTTCCGCGCTTCGTGTGGTGTGATTTTGGGCCGTCGTCTCGAATGAATTGTCCCCAACCCACACGCTTAAATAGCCAAATGAATCCTGGGGTTGCGAAGAGGGTGAATGCCAATGCTATGGCTCCAGCCAAAATTATGGATTTCACTTAATTACCTCCAGCAGGTCATCGCCAAGGTGTCGAAGATTGGCGCTCTTCGACGACTTGACTAAGACAATGTCTCCAGGTTCAAGCATTCCACGGATGTAACTCAAAGCGTCGGAGCCTGACTCGAAGAAGACAGACTCTTCATCCCAGGAACCCTCCTGCATGGCACCCATGTGAATGAGTTTGGCAGCAGTACCAACCACAACCAGCTGATCTATGTTGTAACGCACCACCAGGCGACCAATTTCGTCATGGGCCATCCTCGAATACTCTCCTAGCTCAGCCATCTCGCCGAGCACAGCGATGGTACGACGACCGGCTTTTCCGAGATGCGCCAAAGTTTGAAGAGCGGCTTTCATCGAATCTGGTGACGCGTTGTAGGCATCGTTGATAATCGAAATACCGTCTGGCCGTTCGGTAAGTTGCATGCGCCATCGTTCGGCCAAGGCCATATCTCTCAATACGCGGAAAACCCTCTCCATGGGTAAACCCAGCACGTCAGCCACGGTTATGGCGGCCGCCGCGTTCATCAGCTGATGTTCTCCCAGTATTTGAAGGTCCAATCTCCGAACCTCGCCTGCGGCAAAGTGGAAATCGGCAGAGGTTCCGGCAATGGATAGTTCCACCTTGTCGAAATAGTTGGTCGCCTGATTGCTCGTGCCAAAAGACACCTTTCGCGCGTCGGTGAGCTCAGTCATTGCCGAAACAAGACCGTCGTCAGCGTTATAAACAAAAGTGCAGTCTTTGGAAAGCGCCTCGACTAGCTCGCCTTTGATCTTGGCCGTAACCTCGATACCACCGAACTCTCCAGCATGAGCGAGACCTACCTTGAGAACCACACCGATGTCAGGCTTCGCCATTTCGGCTAGGTAAGCGATGCTACCGACCCCTCCGGCTCCCATCTCAACAACCAAATATTTTGTTGACTCATCCACCTTCAAAATCGAAATCGGCGCGCCAACCTCGTTGTTGTATGACTCAATAGGTGAAACTGTTTCGCCAAACTCACGGAGGATCGCACCAAGCATGTTTTTGGTGCTGGTCTTTCCATTTGAGCCGGTGATCCCAATAACAGTGATCGCGTTTTTCTCGCGCAACTTCTCCAGTACCCCCGCGGCTAGGGCCCCGAGTGCAGCCACCACGTCGGCTACCAGTATTTGCGGTATTGAAATATCGTTCTGAAGGCGTTCGACCACGGCACCGACAGCTCCCAGATTCTTTGCACTTTCAATGAAGTTGTGACCGTCGGTCTCCTCACCGGGCTTAGCGAAAAACAATGAGCCCGCGGAAACCAATCGCGAGTCGGTCTCGACACTGCCAAAAACCTCAGCGTCCTGTCCACGGAGTTCTCCCCCAACAATTGAGGCAATCTCAGAAAGCGAAAGTTTGATCATGACCAACCAGCGTCTCGCAGCGCTGCACGGGCGAGAGCTCTAGCGCTATAAGGAGTTCTAACGCCACGGATGTCTCGGTAATCCTGGTGACCAGGACCAGCCCACAAAATTGCGTCGCCGGGTTTCGCCAGACTCACTGCGAGAACTATTGCCGCCTCGGGTGGGCTCGACTCGTGAATCTCCCCACCGGGTTTCGCCTCTCTTGCCGAAGCAATCAAGGTTGCCCGAATAGAGGCTGCGTCTTCAAAGCGCGGGTGATGGTCGGTTATAACAAGGACGTCGCTGCCTAGAACCGCTACTCTCGCCATTTCAGGGCGCTTGCTAGCGTCTCGGTCGCCATCAGCGCCAAACAACATGATTACCTTGCCGGTGGTTACCTTTCGAACCGCCGCCAATGTGTTCAAAAACGCATCTGGGCTGTGACCGAAATCAACATAGACCGCAGGAGCGCCGACTGGAGACACCAATTCGGTACGCCCGGGAAGATAACAATCGATTCCCTGAGCTATGGCCTCGCGAATCCGATCGCCAGAGAAACCGGCCTGCATCAACATTGCGATTGCCACACCTGCGTTGGACGCCATGTGAGAACCCAGGATTGGTAACTGAGAAATAATGACGGAAGCATCTGGAAGTTGCACCGAAAACTTAGTGAGCCCAGGAAGTTCTTCGGTTACGGTAACCAGATAGTCTGGCCTCTTTTCGGAATCCAAAGATACGGTGACAGTTGGGATCTGTGAGAGCGCCAGAAAATCTTCGGAGTAGGAAGAGTCCAGACAAACCACTCCTCGGTGAGCCCTCGATGGTTGGAAAAGTTGGGCTTTCGCCGCTAGATACTCGCCCATGTCGGCATAGTCGTCAAGGTGGTCGTGGCTGAGGTTAGTGAATCCGGCCACGTCAAAGACCAAACCGTCAACTCTCAACTGAGAAAGTGCTTGGGCCGATACCTCGACAGCGACAGACGTGACCTCTTTCTCGCGCATGCATGCAATTAGCGATTGCATTTCCGTAGACTCTGGAGTCGTCAGTCGGCTCACAATTACTTCACCCGCAATGTGTCGTTCGGCGGTTGAAGTCAGGCCGGTAACTTCACCCAACTGACGAAGAATTGCCTCCAGGATGTAACTGGTAGAGGTTTTGCCATTTGTTCCGGTGGTACCGAACAGTTTCGGCATGACATCGGGCAAGTTTCCGTAAACATAAGCGGCTAGGGCTCCAAGATGACGTCGTGGCTCCTCTAGAAGTAGGACCGGCAAGTCGCCTTCGCCTAATTGGGGTAGACCGGCAGAGTCGGTAACAATCGCAACCGCGCCAAGCTCGATTGCTTTAGCAGCGAATTTGGCGCCGTGCGTCTTTAGGCCAGGCATGGCAACGAACAAATCGCCCGAACGAAGATCCGCGGTATTCATACTGATTCCCGTGATGAAGACGTCTATCGAGCCCGAAACTAACGGCAGCCCGAAGTGCTGAGCTAGATCCCCAACTTGAAGTGGCTGAACGTGGTTGGGTCGGATAGTTGGTGGGATTTGCTCTTTCACCTTTACCACTCCGTTGGAATGTCGCGCGAGCGAGTGGTTGATGGAGGAATGCGGTATGTGCGAAGTGTCTGTTGCATGATTTGCTTGAATACCGGGGTGGCGCCGATTGAGCTGCTGGTCCTTCGCGATTTGTAAAGCATCACAGAAACCACGTACTTTGGGTCATCGGCTGGGGCAAGGCCGGCGAACGAGATGGCATACAAATTACCATAGGTCCTTCCCTGCTTAATCTGGGCAGTGCCACTCTTGCCGCCAACTCGGTAACCAGCGATGGCGGCGGTTTTACCAATGTGACCTTCTTCAACAACTTTCTCTAGCATTTCAACAGTGCTTCGGGCGGTTTGTTCCGATACGGCACGAACCGGCTCACCAACCGCATAGCGGGTTACCGATCCATTTGCGTCGGTACATGAATCGAAGAGCGTTGGCGAAAGTCTGAGACCGTTGTTGGCAATTGCTTGGTAGGCGTACGCCATCTGAATCGAGGTAACTGCCACGCCCTGACCAAACATGCTGTTCTTGTCGGTTTGGAGGTCCCATTTTTTCGTGTCGCCGAGAATTCCGCCTGACTCACCAGACATATTCAGCGAGGTCTTCGAGCCAAACCCGAATTTCTTTAGGTAGTCCACTCGAACGGAACGCTTCATGTCTTCACCGATTTGGATGATTCCCGTGTTCGAACTGTCTCGCAAAATTCCGGTGAGAGTCAGATTCATCGTCGGGTGGAAAGTTGAGTCCTTTACGTAGCTGTTTCCCCATTTCATCTTGAGCTTGTATGGAGCCGTCACCTGCGTGGTTTGGGTTGCAACACCGGTGTCAATGGCACTGGCTGCCGTGATCATTTTCATGGTTGAACCTGGTTCGAAACTTTCGGTGAAAATCTTGGTCTTGCGGTCGCGTTCCTTGGCAGCTCCAGGGTTATTTGGGTCTACCGTTGGCGCTTCCGCAGCGACCAGTAGACGCCCCGTCTTCACTTCGATCACAATTGCGGTTCCATAGTCCGCACGCTCGTTCTTCACCGCGGTTTCGAGAACCTGCTGAGAAAAGTATTGAAGGTTGGTGTCGATAGTGAGTTTCAGGTCCCCGCCGTTTCGTGCAGCCTTCGACACCACAGCGCTCTCGGGGATACGAATCCCATCAGAACCCTGATCAAACGATTCCTTGCCATTAACTCCAGCCAGGCACGCATCCATCTTTGACTCGATACCAGCTTTGGTTTGACCGTCAGCGGTAATGAAGCCGAGCAGGTTTCCGGCAACCGCTCCAGCGGGATAGATGCGAGATACATTCGCGTCGCTCCAGAGCCACGGCAACTCGAAGCTTTCCACCTGAGTCATAACGCTGGAATTCACGTTCTTGGCCAGGTTGGCATAGGTTCCGGTTCCAGACATCTTCCGAAGAATAAGGTCTTTGTCTTTGCCAAGGATCTCGGCGAGGCGGGTAGCGATCTGGTCCACGGAGAGGGTGACCATTGCACCGTTTACTTCACGCTCAACCGGGCCTACTTTTACCGGTGCCACGTTGATGTCGTATTTGAAGACCGATTTAGCTAGGACGTTTGAATCTTTGTCGTAGATGGTTCCTCTGGCGGCCGGAATGACTCGAGTTATCTCACGTTTCGAACGATTAGCGTCGTTGATGGCCTGCGCATTTACTACCTGCCAGTCGAGAAGATGAGCCACAAAATAGACGCAAAAAACCAAAACGACGATGCGAATCATGGAGAAGCGTTTGCGCTCTTCGGATGGAGGCAAAAAGCTCATTTACGACAGCCTTGAGTTAGTAAGTAGGTGATGCTTGGATCGTGCCGCTGTGGGCACCAACCGAACTTGAAGATGAACCTAACACGCTGTTTGCAGAAACCTCGTCCAACTTGCTGACATTTGTGTCAGTTGTCATGGCGGCGTTGGGAACTAGATTCTTCGATACCGTGCGTTCATTAGCCTGAGCACGACGAGGTTTACCGATTACCGAGCTGTCTGAAAGGCGAAGGAAGACGGGATTCACGTTAGAAACCATTCCGAGAGCGTGAGCTACGTTTACTAGGTTCTGGTTCGAGGCCAACGAGTTGACTTCGGAACCAATGATGTCTGCTTGGGTGCTCAGGTTGGCCCGTTCGATCTTCAAGCGAGAAATCTCATAGGCACCGGCACCGGTGGCAGCCGACATTGCGAGGTTGAGACCCTGGACCACCAAAATACCCACCATGGCAAGTGCAGCTAGGCCCACTTTGCCCGAGCGAACCCGGTTGAGGATTCTAAGCCCAGGAGTCACCTTAGGCTTTGCGGTGCTTCTAGTTGCGGCTCTCAGTGCACTCATGCTGCTTCTCTTATCTTTTCGGCTGCGCGCATCCGAACTGATGCTGCTCTTGGGTTTGAAAGTTTTTCGGCTTCTGACGCAACGACTGTGCCCTTGGTAAGCATTCGAACTGTGGGTGCGTGCTCGGGAAGTTCAACTGGCATGTCTAGCGGAGCAGATGAGGTGGCTAGAGCGCTTAGGGCTCTTTTGGTGATTGAGTCCTCAAGCGAGTGGTACGACATAACAAGCACTCGCCCGCCGATTCTCAAAACCTTCACAGCGGCAGGAATCGTCTTAGCAAGGATCTCGAGCTCACCGTTGACTTCGATTCTGAGTGCTTGAAACACACGCTTTGCGGGGTGGCCGCTGGTCTTGCCCGGAATGTAGGGCACGATTTGGGTGATTAGTGTCGCGAGCTCCGCGCTGTTTACAAAAGCCTGAACCTTGCGCTTGGCCACAACAGCCTTAGCAATTGGTTTCGCATAACGTTCTTCGCCAAACTCCTTGAAAATCTGAGCCAGCTGGGTTTCAGAGTAATTATTTAGAACATCTGCTGCGGTTTGGCCCTCAGACTGATTCATGCGCATGTCTAGAGGTGCATCGAACGAGTAGGCAAAGCCGCGGTCCGTCTCGTCCAACTGCATTGAAGAAACTCCGAGGTCTAGCAATACCGCATCGACTTTGCGGAGGTCCAAGGCGTCTAAAACTTCGACGATCTCGCTGTAGATTGCATGCGCGAAGAGCGCCCGCTTTCCGAAGCGCTCCAGCCGGGCCTTCGCAAGTTCCAGAGCCTTTTCATCGCGGTCGATTCCAACCACGGTCAGGTTCTCAAACTTCTCCAAGAATGCCTCGGTGTGTCCACCTAGACCAAGGGTGCAATCGACCAGCACCGGATTTGACCCGGTTAGAACTTCACCGAGCAATTCCAAGGCGTATTCGAGAGCCACCGGTGTGTGAAGTTCGTTGATTTCCTTAGCCATGAGTTCCCTAGAAGATTCCAGGGATCACCTCCTCATCGAGGTCGGCGAACTGCGCGTCTTGTTCGGCCATGAACTGATTCCAGGTCGCAAGATCCCAGATTTCGATTCGGTTGTTTACACCGGCCAGAATTAGTTCGCGGCCAAGCCCCGCGTACTCGCGTAGGTGACCGGGAATGGTGATTCGCCCCTGCTTGTCTGGAGCTTCGCTCTCGGCCGATGCCATGAAGTTACGGATAAAGAATCTGGCCGCCTTTGTGGTTTGGCGCGCTGCTTCGAGGCTTTGAGAAATCTTCGAGAATTCCGAGGCGGTGTAAAGCGATACACATCGGTCTTGGCCTTTGGTTAGATAAACCCCGGCGCCGAGAGCCTCTCGCCACTTGGCAGGAAGAATCAGTCGCCCTTTGTCGTCCAGCTTTGGCTGAGACTGTCCGCTAAAAGTCACGAGTTCCTCCCTTCCGTGGTTTGTTTCTCCTAATTACTCCACTTTACTCCACAAATGTGCTAAAACACGCCAAAACTGACGATTATTCAAACATTTTTTTGTAACAACTGAGTAACTAAGCGCTTTTGAGCAAGTGGAGCAAAATGGAGCAAATTTTTACAATATCGTCGGAGTTGGGCAAAAAAAATCAGCCCGGAGGCTGATTGGCAATTAAAGACAGCTAGTTATTACTGGCAGTGGATGCGGCTAAATAAACTCCGCCAAGCATAAGTGCGAAGCCTCCCACCCCGATCGGTAGCGACTGGTTCATCACACCGCCAAACAAAGTGGCAAGACCTGCGACGAAGATAA
>JBEGUF010000080.1:0-14707 GCA_041179025.1 Actinomycetota bacterium
TTTGTCGGCACGGTAGAGCTCTTTGGCTGCCGCCAGATCGTCGACGATCACTACGCCAGCAAGTAGGTTCAAGATGCCTCCGGCTGCCGAAACCACGTCGGAGGCGTTGCGAACACCGCCGACTTTGATCTCGCCGGTGGGAGTGGTTTTTGCGTCGACATCTGCCACGACTAATTCAACACGTCCGCCGTCTTGGCTCTTGAGGTGAGCAATTGCGTCAAGGCCGGCGTCGCGGTTGTCTGCAACAAGAGCGTCGGCCAGTGGGCCTAGCGCTGCGGCAATCGCAGCTTCAAAACCAGGAGCGATTTGCATGTGAGATGCAACGAGGCCGCGAATTCCTCTCAATCCCGAAGAAGCCAGAACCGTTGCACCATCTTTTTGCTCGAGCGTTAAATTAAGTGCCGAACGCTTAGCCGAAAGTGAATCGCGCTCGCGCTCGGCTTCGTGCAATTGCTCTCGAAGGGTTTCGATTTTGGCACCGGAATCAGCTACCGCTTTTTGAGCCGATTCGTAGCGCTGCTCGAGCGCGTTGTCGCCGGCAGAGCCTTCGCTCTGAAGCTGGGCTTCCAGAGCGTTGTATTCATTTTGCGAAGACGATAGTCGGGTGCGAGCTTCCTCTAGAGCCGACTCGTGACGAACCAATTCCTCACGGAACGAAGCCAGGCGAGATTCGGCAACAGCTGCTTCATTGGCAAGGCGAGATTTTTCAAGGTCGAATGCTGAGATGAGCGAATTCTGCTCAGCCAATTGGTTGTCGAAGGCCTCCAAGGCATCGCGGGCAGTGTTTCGCTTGGCCTCAGCCTCAGCCAACTTTGCCTTGAGTTCGTCCACGGCAACGGCCAACTCAGCTGCCGATTTGTCTGCTGCATCGGCATCAGCATCAATTTGCGCCGGGTCGATAACCGCGCCGTTGACCTCAGCCTGCTGAGCAAGCATGGCCACACGCTGGTTCGCCATCGAAAGCAAACTGCGGAAACGCTCTCCAACTGAATCGAACTCGTATCCGAGCGCGCGGGTTTGATCAAGTTCGGTTGAAACCTGAGCGGCCTCGAGAACTCCAAGTCGTGCGGTGTTCTCTCCGAGAACTTCAGCAAGAATGTTTCGCTCAGCCTTGCGGTCTGATTCGTTCTTGGCGGTTTCTTCCAGAGTGGTGTGAAGTGTGTGGATGTCGTCGGCTAGCAAACGTGCCTTCGCATCGCGCAACACCAGAGCGATGCCTTGCGCTTCTCTGGCTACCTCAGCCTGCTGCCCCAGCGGCTTCAACTGGCGTCGAACCTCGCCGGCCAGATCATTTAGGCGGGTGAGGTTGGTCTGCATAGCCTCGAGCTTGCGAACCGTCTTTTCCTTACGGCGGCGGTGCTTCAAGATTCCGGCGGCTTCCTCGATGAAACCACGACGCTCTTCTGGCGTTGCCTTCAGTACGCCGTCGAGCTGACCCTGGCCCACGATCACGTGCATCTCGCGCCCTAGACCGGAGTCTGAAAGAAGTTCTTGCACATCGAGTAGTCGGCATGGGTCGCCGTTTATGGCGTACTCACTGCCACCATTGCGGAACAGGGTTCGGCTAATGGTGACTTCGGTGTATTCAATTGGTAGTGCGCCGTCGGAGTTATCGATAGTTAGCAGAACTTCAGCGCGCCCGAGCGGTCCTTTAGTTGAAGTTCCAGCGAAGATGACATCTTCCATCTTGCCGCCGCGAAGTGTCTTAGCCCCTTGCTCACCCATAACCCAGGCGAGAGCATCAACCACGTTCGACTTACCCGAGCCATTCGGGCCAACCACGGCGGTTACGCCTGGCTCGAAATTAAAGGTCGTGGGCTGTGCGAAAGACTTAAATCCCTTGAGCGTGAGGCTTTTCAGATACAAGCGCTTCTCACACTCCTAAGGTTTCGAATTCGGGTTGGTTTGAGGTACCCAAACATCAAAATTACCCTATGGCTTGCGGAGTTTTTGACAGTTTGGGCAGAAGTGGGAACCGCGATTCATCCAGCTATCCCGCCTAATCGGCTTGCCGCAACGGTTACAGGAGCGACCGGTCATGCCGTAGGCATTCAATGAGATTTCAAAGTAGCCAGACTCGCCATTGACGTTTTTGTACTGTTCGTCGAAGCTGGTGCCTCCAACCTTCACCGCCGCAGCCAAAATCTCCGTGACATGGGCTAAGAGTTCTTTGGTTTTCGGAACGCTCAGCGAGTTGGCTGGTTGGTCGTAGTGGAGCTTGGCTCGCCACAGGGCTTCGTCGGCGTAAATGTTGCCAACCCCGCTCATCAGCTGCTGATCGAGCAGAATCTTTTTGATGCCAGCGCTGCGCTTGCGAAGTTTTTCGATCACCAAAGCAGAATCAAAGTGGCTGTCTAGCGGGTCTCTGGCGATGTGTGATGCGGAACGAGGAATGGTCTCTCCGGTTTCGACATTGGTGGCAACTAGTTCGTCGATGGCTAATGATCCAAAGATTCGTTGATCCACGAAACGCATCTGGTAGTTGGAACCATTGCCTGTGGTGAAGTGAAGAATCACCCGCGTGAGTTTGTCGGCTTCAAATTCTGGGGTTCTCACCAACATTTGGCCGCTCATACCCAGATGACCAACCAGGGCAAGAGGTTCGCGGTTTAGTGGCATCCATAGGAACTTGCCTCGACGTTCAACGGATTCAATCCGCGAGCCCGTCAAAGTTTTTATGAAATCACTCGGACCCGGTTGATGGCGCTTTAGCGAGCGAGCGTCAAAAATCTCAACTTCATCGATGGTTGCGCCGGTAATGAATTCCGCAAGACCCGCTCGAACGGTTTCGACCTCAGGTAATTCTGGCATTTACGATAGCTTTGCCAGTGCCGATAGCGCGGCTTCGGTCTCGGCATCGCGCTTGCTTCTGGCCGTGCCTACATAGACCTTCCCCTGAATCACCAAGCTCGCCGTGAAGGTGCGATCGTGATCTGGGCCGTCGTGCGTGAGGTTGTATTCGGGAGCTGGCAAGCCGAGTTTGGATACGAGTTCCTGGAGTTTGGTTTTCGGTTCCGAAAGATTGAGAAGCGATGTTGGGTCGGCTAGCAGTGGGAAGACCCGGGCCTTCACGAACTCGGTTGCAGCATCGATACCCGATGAAACGTAAATGGCTCCAAGCACGGCTTCGAAGGCATCGGCTAGGAGGTTCGGTTTGGTTCGCCCGCCGGTACGTTCTTCGCCAACGCCGAGCCTGAGGTACTCCCCTAGACCCAGCTCTTCCGAAATCGGCGCCAACGCTTTCGCCGACACTACGGCGTTCTTGAGCCGGCTCAGTTCTCCCTCGGCCAGGTCGGGAAAATTGGCAGTGATGTGTGCCGAAACAACAAAACCCAGCACCGAGTCGCCGAGAAATTCCAGGCGTTCGTTACTGGGTTGATTGCCGTTCTCGTATGAGAACGAACTGTGGGTCAAAGCGAGTTCAAACAACTCTGGTTCGATAGAAACACCGAGCCGAGCCTGAAGCTCGCCAAGACTCATTTAAGCGTCTGCGACCTTACGGCCCTTGTACTCCATGAACAGTGCGTTGCCGGCTGAGTCTTCTACAACCTTGGCGCGGTGAGGCAGGCTGTAAACGGTCTTGCCGTTAACCACGGTCTTCACAAGAGTCATCTCAGCGGCTTTCCACTGTGAACGACGAGCGTGGGTACGTGCGCGGGATAGGCGTCGTTTTGGTACTGGCATTTCTACTCCATCAAGTTCTTTAGGGCGTTCCACCTCGGGTCCACCGGGGCTTCGTGCACATGCTGCGGGTTATCTACCCATTTCGTTCCGCAATCAACGCATAGACCTTCACAGTCGCTGCTACAGATTGGTTGGAACGGAAGAGATAAAACTACCGCGTCTCGGACTACCTGTTCCAGATTTATTGCTTCCTCTGAAATTACTAAGTCGTCTTCGTCTGTTAAAGAATAGGCGAAAAGCTCCTGAAATTCCACATCAACCTCGAGTTTGAGTGGATCCAGACAGCGTGAACACTCCGAATTGGCCTGTGCCTGCACGTTTGCAGTAACCAAAATCCCTTCGTGCACCGACTCCAAACGGCCGTCGATGTCGATTTCGGCACCTACCGGAATGGTGACAATGGCGTTGTCAAAGGATTCCGGAGCGGGAAAGGTGAGTTCGATTCGGCGCAGGGTGCCAGATTTGTGCATCAGGTCGTGCACCTGAACTAGATATGGATTACTCAATTTATGCCTTTGCCTTGAAGCCGCGGATTACCGAAGCGGGGACGTATTTCACGATTTCGCCACCGAGCGCGGCCACCTGCTTAACCAAGCTTGATGAAATGTGAGTGTTGGCCGGGTCGGAAGGTAGGAAAACGGTTTCGATTCCAGTTAGGTCTCGGTTTACTCTGGCCATTGGAAGTTCATATTCGATGTCTACGCCGGTGCGGAAACCCTTGATTAGCACCTTCGCTCCAAGAGAACTCGCGTACTCGGTCAGCAGCCCTGTTTCGAGTGACGAAACTGTGACGCGTCCTAGTAAATTGCGCTCGATAAGCGCATCGGTAACCATTTGAAGTCTCTCGGCGAGGGTGAAAAACGGTTGCTTGCCAGGATTGTGAACCACAACCACCTGAATTTGCTCAAAAACCTCTAGTGCACGTTCGACGATGTCGAGGTGACCGAGAGTGATGGGATCGAATGAGCCGGGGTAAACGGCAAGCTTGCTCATGTATCTAGGTTAGTTGCTTACTAGCCTTTGGCGATATTCGCTTTTAGGGCTTCGTCGAGACGCTCTAGTGTTTCCGCGAGCGCTAAATGCTTTTCGAGTGTTGGGTCGCGCTCTAATACTTCTGCCGCAGCGAGACGCATGCGGGCAATTAGGTCGGCGTCTTTTATGACCCGAAGCAGTTTCAAACTGGAACGCGTGCCGGACTGGTTAGCGCCGAGAACATCTCCCTCGCCTCGCAATTCAAGGTCGATCTCGCTGAGCCTAAAGCCGTCGAGCGTGCTGGCCACGGCGTTCACGCGCTCGAGTGCGAGCGTACCTTCTTCGGCGGTGGTGAGCAGCAGACAGAGCCCGGCGTGGCCACCTCGGCCAACTCGGCCACGCAGCTGGTGCAGCTGGGAAACCCCGAAGCGGTCGGCATCAAGCACCACCATCACCGTTGCATTCGGCACATCTACCCCTACTTCGATCACTGTGGTTGAAACCAGCACGTCGATTTCGCGCGCGGTGAATCTGGCCATGGTGGCGGCTTTATCCTCGCCACTCATACGCCCGTGAAGTAAACCAATCTTGACGTTCGCGAAGACCGGCATAGCCGCCAGATTCTTGGCAATGGTTACGGCTGCCGCCATCGCGATACCCGGCTCACCTTCCAGCTCATCGCCTTCCTCAACCGCGGTCTCATCGATGCGCGGGCAAACTACAAAAGCTTGGCGCCCACTGGCAACTTCTTCGGCAATTCGCTCCCAGGTTCTTGCCACGAGGGCGGCCTGGTTGAATCGAACCACGTGGCTCGAGATCTCCTTGCGGCCAGCAGGAAGTTGATCAAGCGTAGAAATGTCTAAATCGCCAAATACCGTGACCGCAACGGTTCGTGGAATCGGCGTGGCCGTCATGGTGAGAACGTGCGGCGGAAGTTTTCCCTTGAGCCTGAGCGTCTCGCGTTGGTCAACGCCGAAGCGATGCTGCTCGTCGACCACCACAAGTCCTAGGTCGTAGAACTCGACCTTGTCGCCCAGTAGGGCGTGGGTGCCAACCACGATGCGAGCTTTACCCGAGACGATCTGCAGCAACGATCGCTTTCGATCGGCGGTATTCATCTGCCCGGTAAGTAGCGTGAGCCCAAGTTCTCTGGATAACTCTTCGCCAAGAGTTTTTTGAATCGACTCAAAATGCTGCGAGGCCAGAACCTCGGTAGGGGCAAGCATCGCAGCTTGGCCACCGCTGTCAGCCACCGTGAGCATTGCTCGAAGTGCCACCAAAGTTTTACCTGAACCAACTTCACCCTGCAGAAGTCGATTCATCGGGTGAGATTTCCCCAGATCGTTAGTGATCTCATTTCCAACTTTGATCTGACCGTTGGTAAGGGTAAACGTTAGAGCTTCGTCGAATCGGGCCAACACACCACCTGCACCGGCCAAACGCGGGGTTGAATTCTGATGAGCGTTTTCCGCTCTGCGCTTTAGCAAACTGGCCTGCAAAACGAAGGCCTCGTGTACGCGAAGGGTATCCCTGGCCGACTGCCATTCGGTAGTTACCTTAGGAACGTGAATCTGGCGAATGGCTTCTGTAAGCGAAAGCAGACTCTCGGCTTTCACCACCTCAGGCGGGAGTTCGTCTGGTAGCTCACCCAGAGTGTCGAGCACCACACCGATGGCTCGTCCAATAGCCCAGGTCGTAGCCGAAGACGAAGCCGGGTAAATGGGAATCGGGAGATCGGCCCAAGCCTTTGCTTCTTCACCGGTTAGTTCGTTTTCAAAAAGTTCGTAGTCTGGGTGAGCAAGTTGCATCTTGTTTTGGAACATCGACGTTTTGCCAGCAAAAAGGCCGCGAACACCCGGCTTCAAATCTTTCTGTCGCCATCCCTGGTTGAAGAAACTCAAACTCATTGATGCATAGCCGTCGGTGATTCGAATGTCGAGAATCGAACCTTTCTTGCCGGTCATGAAGCGTTCTCGCACCTCTTTGATTTCCGCCACAACTGTTACCGCTTCGCCAATTGGCAACTCCGCGATGGGGGTAAGTTCTCCGCGCGTGTAGTAACGACGAGGGTAATGCTGCAGTAGATCGGAAACCGTTTTTAGGCCGAGATGTTTGTTGAATGCTTTAGCCGTGCGGTCGCCGAGAAGGCGATCTAACGGGGTAAGTGGCAAAAGCATGGTTCAATGCTAATCATGACCCGTATCATCGCAGGGCTAGCCGGCTCACTAAAACTGACCAGCCCAGCCAAAGTAACCCGCCCAACCTCAGACCGAATTCGCGAAAGCATCTTTTCCCGCCTTGAAGCGAAGGGCTTGTTAGCTGCAGCCAGGGTTCTCGATCTCTATGCCGGAACTGGAGCCTTGGCTCTCGAGTCGGCTAGCCGCGGTGCTTCGGTGGCTTGGATGGTTGAACGCGATGGCAAAGCTGCGGCAGTTTGCGTGGCGAATCTCAAGATTGTTGCCAAGGCTCTTCTCAAAGAAGAAGTTGAGTTCGATGGGAAAGTAATCAACAAATCGGTTTCCTCATTTTTAGCTTCAGCCAGCGAACACGAGTTTGATTTGGTCTTTATCGACCCGCCTTACGAAATCACCAACGACGAAATTGTGGCCGATTTGGAATCACTAAAACCGCTCTTGAAGGAAGCCACGGTCGTGGTTGAACGGTCGAGCCGAACTGAAGCGCCTAAATGGCCTGCCGGTTATGAACTTGACGACGAAAAGTCGTATGGCGACACCGTGGTTTACTGGCTCAGCGCCTAAATGTGACGTTCGGCTGGGCCGGTGTAGCGCTGCTGAGGGCGACCAATCTTGGTGGCCGGATCTAAGTTCAGTTCGCGCCAGTGGGCGATCCAGCCAGGCAGACGTCCTAGTGCGAAAAGCACGGTGAACATGCGTGGGGGGAAACCCAAAGCCTTGTAAATTACGCCTGTGTAGAAATCAACGTTCGGGTAAAGCTTGCGCTCGGTGAAGTACTCGTCGGATAGCGCGGCCGCTTCCAATTCCTTGGCGATGTCGAGTAGCGGGTCTTGAACGCCCAGCTCGGCCAAAACTTTATCGGCGGTTGCTTTCACGATCTTGGCGCGAGGGTCAAAGCTCTTGTAAACGCGGTGACCGAAGCCCATTAGGCGAATTCCGTCTTCCTTGTTTTTGACTCGCTGCACATACTGCTGAACCGAGTCACCCGACTCGCGGATGCCGGTAAGCATCTCTAGAACAGCCTCGTTGGCACCACCGTGAAGTGGACCGAATAGGGCGTTGACGCCGGCCGAAATTGAGGCGAACAGGTTGGCCTGACTCGAACCCACCAGACGAACGGTTGAGGTTGAACAGTTCTGCTCGTGGTCGGCGTGAAGGGTGAACAGAGTGTCTAGAGCCTTCACAATCACAGGGTTCTGGGTGTACTCCTCGGCCATGGTTCCGAAGGTTAGACGAAGGAAGTTTTCCACCATCGACAGTGAGTTGTCTGGGTAAAGAAGAGCCTGCCCCTGCGAGTTCTTGTGCGCGTAGGCAGCCAGAACCGGCATCTTTGCAAGTAGGCGAATCGTGGAAAGTTCAACCTGCTCTTGGTCGTGGATGTCTAGAGAGTCCTGGTAGAAAGTTGAAAGTGCCGACACTCCAGCCGATAGAACCGGCATTGGGTGAGCGTTAGTTGGCATCGCGTGAAATAGGTTTTTGAGATCCTCGTGAATGAGCGTGTGACGTCTGATGCGGTCGTCAAATGAAGCGAGTTCGCTTTCGCTCGGAAGGTTTCCGTAAATCAAAAGGTAGGCGACTTCCAAGAAGCTCTTACCACCGGCTAGTTCTTCGATTGGGTATCCGCGGTAACGCAAGATTCCCTGCTCACCGTCGATAAAAGTAATTGCCGAGCTAGTTGATGCGGTGTTTACAAACCCTTGGTCAAATGAGTTAAACCCTGTTGCGGCGTGAAGTTTAGAGAAGTCGATAACATCGGCTCCAGCGGCCGAAGCAAGCACTGGAAACTCGGCTGAGCCTCCAGGATAGTTGAGCGTGACTTTTTCGTCGGACAACGTTTCTCCCTGATTTTTCTACTTCGTAAAGCCTATGGCATCTCGCAGGCGGCGTGAACCTTCGGCAATGTCGGAATCGGTTGCGGTGAGTGAAAACCGCACGTGCTTACTCTCCCCCAAAACATAAAACGAGCCAGGCACCACAACAATACCCAAGTCGGCCATGCGCTCCACTGTCTTCCAGCAGTCCTCGCCGAGCGTGGCCCAGATGTAGAGGCCCGCTTCACTGTTTGATACCTCAAAACCAAAAGTCTTTACCGCGTCTAAAAGTTCTTCTCTGCGGGCCCGGTAGATGGCCTTTTGCGAAGCCACGTGAGTTTCATCGCCGAGTGCCGCAATCATCGCCTGTTGGGCTGGCTGAGGGGTGTTTAGGCCTGAATGCATCCGCAGGTTCACTAAACCATTGATCAGCGATGCCGAACCGGCGGCAAACGCCGCTCGGTAGCCTGCCATGTTGCTCTGCTTCGAAAGCGAGTAAACGGCCAGCACCCCATCGATGCTTTCTCCGCACACTTCTGGATCGAGAATGCAGGGAGTGGTTTTACCCTCCCAATCACCCCATCCGAGTTCGGCATAGCATTCGTCTGAAGCAACCAGAGCACCAAGTGCACGACCGCGATCGACAGCAGCTTTCAACTGCACTTTAGTGAGCACGCGCCCGTCTGGGTTGCCAGGCGAATTCAACCAAACGAGTTTGGTGTTTGCTGGCCACTTTTCGGGGTCGTCCTCGGAGATAATTTCCGCTCCACAAAGAGCTGCGCCAACCACGTAGGCGGTGTAAGCCACGGTTGGCTGAATAACCACATCACCCGGACCCAAGCCCATCATTAGCGGCAGCCAGCTGATTAGCTCCTTGGAACCAACGGTAGGCATTACCTGATCTGGGCTAAGCCCGTGTACACCTCGACGTCTTCCAAACCACTCAACAACGGCAGCGCGAAACTCTGGAGATCCAGCCGTTGATGGGTAGCCAGGCGAATTTGAGGCAGCGTCTAGCGCGTCTTGAATAACCTGTGGAGTTGGGTCGACTGGAGATCCAACGGAAAGATCGATTTTGCCGCCGGGATGTTGGGCTGCTTTAGCCGCGTAGGGCTTGAGGCTTTCCCATGGATATTCCGGAAGGCGATCGAACACGGCGGCTAGGAAGCCTGAGGAGGCAGAACTGAAATTACGGCGTGGTCGCCATCAACCTTGCCGGTCTTGGCAGCTCCGCCGGGAGAACCAAGTTCGTTGAAGAACTCGACGTTGGCCTTGTAGTACTCCGACCACTGCGAAGGAAGATCGTCTTCGTAGTAAATCGCCTCAACCGGGCATACTGGCTCACAGGCTCCGCAATCCACGCACTCGTCTGGGTGGATGTAAAGCATGCGGTCGCCTTCGTAAATACAATCGACCGGACATTCCTCGATGCAGGCTTTGTCTTTCACGTCTACACATGGCAGAGCGATCACGTAAGTCACTGTTTCTCCTCGGGTTGGTTACAACAATTTTAACGGTGACCGGACGCGCTTTTGCGCCACACACCAGGACGAATTTTTGGAAAAAGGATTACGACTGCGCAACCGATGACAGAACCGTAGGCCCACCAGTTGCCAATTTCATTGTCGAGAATTGCCACCGAGCCACCGCCCGGGCGCATAGAAAGCCAAAGCAGAGTTCCCCAGAGCGATAGCGTCATCAGGTAAAGCGCGCCTCTAGAGTTTCTCAGCAGGCGCAAGGCAATCGCCAAAGACCAAACGATGCCGAGCGATATCCATAGGCCGATCGCCCACTGCTCCGAGTTTGATGCCCGAATCGTGTGAAGCATCGTGCCGGCGATGGCAGCCACCACACCGAGCGGCAGAGACCAGATTGCAATTAGTGCCGGCTTGAGCCAACGAAGCGGTCGAATCGAAGAACGACGGAGGCGCTCAGGCTGGTCGTAGCGGAACTCTTTGCCGTTGGTGATCGAGTAGGTTTCCGGGCCTACGGCAATTTGACTGGCATGCGCGGAAAGCGCGTCTTTCTTGATTTGCGCAGTTTTAGCATTTCCGATTGAGACGTCGGCGCGTTCTCCGCGTTCGGCAATCACCCAAAACTCTGGGGCTCTTCTGGAGTTCTCTTTGGCGATTCGTCTAAGTGCCATTGCGGTACCTTCATGTGCCATTTTGTGATCCGGGTGGCCGAATCCACCTTTGCGGTTGTAAGTCACCACGGCATCTGGCTTGAAATCTTTTATCACCGAGTAGATGTCATCTGCAATAACAGCCACATGTACCGCCACTAGTGAAAGCTCATCAGGTCGCTTCACCCTGGTTGGCTTTCCTAAGGCGTTAATGCGGAAGCCGGAGTCTTGGTAGGCGCGAGTTCCCGCGAAACGGTGTTGTCTAACGCCAAGAGCACGAAGTGCGTTTCCCAATTCACCAGCTCGAAACGCTCCCATAGAGGGAAGGTTGCCCTCAAGAGATTTGAGCTCCTCCAACTTCATTCGCCCGCGCTCGCCGCGAGTGAGGGTAAGCACCATCACCTCGGCCTTCGACGCAACTGCGTCGGCGATCACGTGTCCGGTGAAAAGGCTCTCGTCGTCTGGGTGCGCATGTACGACCAAGAGACGCTTTGGGTTGAAGGTTGCTTTAGCCATAGATACAACCTTAGCGAAGAGTAAAAAAGACTTGCTTACTTAGGGTTACCTAACTAAAGTTGAGTAAGTAAGGTAACCCTAAGTAAGTTCAAGAAAGAGCAAAATGCTAGCAAATTTCCTAATCGGTCTTCGCGAAGGTCTAGAAGCCGCCCTCATAGTTGGCATCCTTGCTGGTTATTTGGTGAAGATCGGCCGCAGAAACGAATTTGGCAAACTTTTTGCCGGTGTTGGTGCCGCTATCGGAATCTCAGTACTGGTTGGATTCGTACTTACCTATGCGGTTACCGAGGCTCCTGAAGGGGTCAACGAACTTATCGCGGGAAGCATGTCCATCGTGGCCGTGATCTTTGTAACCTGGATGATCTTTTGGATGGCCGCCCAAAGCAAAAACTTAGGTACGGATTTGCGTAAAAAAGTTGACACCGCGTTACAGGCTTCTACAGTAACGCTGGTCGGCGTGGCTTTCTTTGCAGTAATTCGCGAGGGAGTTGAAACTGCAGTGTTCCTGTGGAGCGCTAGCAAAGCCACCGGAGATGAAACCTACCCAATCTTTGGCGCAACCCTGGGCCTACTGGTAGCAACGGTGATGGGTTACCTCATCTACAGGGGTGTTCTGAAATTCAACCTCAGCTCGTTCTTCAAGTACACCGGCGCTTTCTTAATTGTTGTGGCGGCTGGAATTTTGGCCTACGGTGTTCACGAACTACAGGAAATCGGAATTTTCGCGCCACTTGAAAGTGCGTTCCCAATCTTAACTTCGAATGCTTTTGACGTCTCCGGAATCATCGAGAAAGACGGCGTGGTTCACAGCATCCTCAAGGGAACAATCTCATTCCGAGTGACCCCGAGCAACCTAGAAGCCATCGTTTGGCTCCTCTACATGATTCCAGTAGGCATCATCTACGGGATGGGATACCGCACCGCAGCCAAATCAAAGGCCTAAGCATAGACTTAGCCAATGATGGCTAAATCAGCTAGTTGGCTGGCTCGAATCCTGACAGCAATCCTGGCGGTATCTTTCGGCCTGATTGCCCCATCCTCGGCAAGCGCAGCATCTCTTGCGCAAAGCGACGTTTTCAACCCGTCCCGCGTAAACAGCATTGAACTTACCATTCCCGAAGCCAGCGCCGCATCGCTCAACAACATCTCAACTGCGAAGAATTATGTAGCAGCCAGATTCAAATTCACCTCCAATGGTCTTTCTATCGGCCCAATCGACGTGGGTATCCGCCTGAAAGGCGGTTCGTCAATTGAAAGACTGAACGGAACACCTTCATTTAAGGTCGCGTTTAACTGGAAGCTCCTAAAGGGAAACCGGTTCCTCGGGCTGAAGAACCTCACCCTTAATGCCATGCATCAGGATGGCTCGAAATTGCACGAGTACGGGTCTTATCGCCTGTTCAATCTCATGGGTGTTCCTGCGCCTCGAACTGGTTGGGCTGAACTACGTACCAACGGTTCGTCACGAGGTCTATACCTTTCCCTCGAATCGGTTGACGACATTTTTCTGAACAGCAAATTTCGTGATGTGACTCAACACCTCTACGAAGGCGTGGCTCGAAACGACTTGAGGATAGGTAACGCCAACGGCGATGAAAATACCGGTGATTTTCTGGTTAAGGAAGGTTGGGGCGCAAGGCCAAATAAAGCAGACCTCCAGAAGCTAATTACCGCAGCCAATTACTCTTCGGGGTATTCCTGGTGGACAAAACTGGGCACGGTTATGGATCGAACTGCACTTCTGAAGATGTTTGCACTTGAGAATTTCCTAGGGCACTGGGACGGGTATTCCGGGCCTCTCCAAAGTAATTACTTCCTCAGAAGTAACATTCTCGGCAAGTTCACAATGCTGCCGTGGGGCATGGATCAAACTTTCGGCGAGAACAGAATTACGCCAACACTCAACGACAGCTACTTCGCATCTTTAGACAAGTCAACCTCAGCCTTCCCGGGAATAGAGATTAAGTACCAAAAGACGTCTATGTCTCGCGGGTTGCTATTCACAAAGTGCCTTGCCTACCGCACCTGCAAGCTGGCCTACCTCGCGCAACTTAAGGCAGTCTCGGCAAAGGTAAGCAGCGCCAGATTAGTTACCTCGATGAAGTCGGCGGCCTCGACCATCGCCTCCTACAGCAATAGCAACGTGAAAGCCGAACAGGTTCGGGTGCAAGGTTGGATTGTCAGACAGCAAGCTCGAGTTGCTTCAGTTCTAAAAGCCAACGGCATTAGATAGCAAGGAAGGCTCCTCGTATTTGAGGAGCCTTCCTTGATACTCAGAATTAGACCTTTGAAGCGTTCTTTCGAGCAGAAACCGCACGAGCACGAACATTCGGATCAAGTTCAACCTTGCGGATTCGAACCGCTTCCGGAGTTACCTCAACACACTCGTCTTCGCGAGCGAATTCGAGGCATTCTTCAAGGCTTAGCTTCTTCGGTGGGGTTAGCGACTGGAATTCATCCGAGGAAGACGCACGCATGTTGGTGAGTTTCTTTTCCTTGGTGATGTTTACTTCCATGTCGTCGGCGCGTGAGTTCTCCCCCACAACCATTCCGCCGTAAACCTCGGTGGTTGGCTCAACGAAGAACGAACCGCGCTCCTGAAGGGCGATCATGGCAAACGGAGTTGCCACACCGGCACGGTCGGCAACCATAGAACCATTCTGACGGGTGACGATTTCGCCGGCCCAAGGCTCGTAACCAGCCGAGATCGCGTTGGCGATTCCGGTGCCCTTAGTGGTGGTTAGGAACTCGGTACGGAAACCGATAAGTCCGCGTGAAGGAACTAGGAACTCCATGCGGGTCCAGCCGGCAGCGTTGTTCTGCATGTTCTTCATGCGCCCCTTGCGAGAAGCCATCAACTGAGTGATCGAACCGAGGAATTCTTCCGGTACGTCGATGGTGATGTCTTCAACTGGCTCGTGAAGTTTGCCGTCTACGCGCTTGGTAACTACCTGAGGCTTACCTACTGTTAGCTCGTAGCCTTCGCGACGCATCTGCTCTACCAGGATGGCGAGAGCTAGCTCTCCACGACCCTGCACTTCCCAAGCGTCTGGGCGCTCGGTTGGCAAAACGCGAATCGAAACGTTACCGATTAGCTCTTTATCAAGACGGTCTTTCACCAGACGTGCGGTGACCTTGGCGCCCTTGACGCGGCCAGCCATAGGAGAGGTGTTGATTCCGATGGTCATCGAGATGGCCGGGTCGTCAACAGTGATCATTGGCAATGGGCGAACATCGTTTGGGTCGGCCAGAGTTTCACCAATGGTGATTTCGTCGATACCGGCCACAGCCACGATGTCGCCAGGGTTAGCTTCTTCGGTTGGGAAGCGCTCTAGAGCCTTGGTCTTTAGAAGTTCGGTGATCTTCACGGTCTGGGTGGTGCCGTCCTGGCGAACCCAAGCAAC
>JBEGUF010000081.1:0-5224 GCA_041179025.1 Actinomycetota bacterium
CTGGGAGAAATCACTCAAGACAATGATTCCCTCATACGGAAACGAACTGAACAAGGACGCGAAGGCGGCAAAAGCGTCCCTAGCAGCCACGGCCAAGACATTGAAGCTAGAAGCTTAAAAAAGTAAAAGCCCCGACGAAAGTCGGGGCTTTTACTGGTGGTCGTAACTGGGATCGAACCAGTGACCCCTTCCATGTCAAGGAAGTGCGCTACCGCTGCGCCATACGACCGGGTCTTTGAATCTTTGAGGTGGAGACGGGATTTGAACCCGTGGTTTTACAGCTTTGCAGGCTGCTGCTTTGGGCCGCTCAGCCACTCCACCGTGCCACAGCACCTGCTGCGAGCGGATGACGAGATTCGAACTCGCGACCCCAACCTTGGCAAGGTTGTGCTCTACCAACTGAGCCACATCCGCATGTTGCATCGAGACGCAACTTGAAAATGCTAACCCATTACCGAGGCTTTTGCAAACACCATTGGGGCTGCTAGGAGCCTCGTGACCATCTTGGATCGGCTTCTGAATAAGCCGACTCACCATGAATCACGAAGTCGACACCGGCAATTTCGTCGGTGCTCTTTACGCGGAATCCAATGGTTTTCTGGATGATCCAACCCAATGCATAGCTGATGCTGAAGGAATACAGGCCAACTACCAAAACACCAATTGACTGTTTGCCAAGTTGAGTGAAATCACCCGTGAAGAACAAACCAACCGGAGTGGTTCCAACCTGGCCAAGAAGGCCTATGTAGAGAGTTCCGATGATTCCTCCAACTAGGTGTATGCCCACCACGTCTAAGGAGTCGTCGTAGCCGAGGAAAAACTTCCAGTTGATCGCCAAACCACAGACGAACCCGACGATTAGGCCTAGTACAAGGGCCCAAATAGGCATTAGGAAGGCGCAGCTTGGCGTTATAGCAACCATGCCGGCGATAGCACCTGAGGCTGCTCCAACGGCGGTTGGTTTTCCATGTGCCAGTTTCTCGTAGAGCGACCAGGAGATTAGGCCACCCACACCCGCTGCGAGGGTATTTACAAAAGCCAGCGAAGCGGTTCCATCCGCGACGAGCTGGCTGCCGGCATTGAAGCCGAACCACCCGAACCAGAGAATGCCCGCGCCAATTAGAGTAAGAGGCACGTTGTGAGGAGCATGCATCCCTTTTCGAAAACCGAAGCGTTTTCCGAGCACCAGCGCTAAGGCGAGAGCTGATGCGCCAGAGGCCACCTCAACGACCGTACCACCAGCGAAGTCGAGTAGTCCGATGTCTTTTACGAGCCAGCCACCATCGGTAACAACACCTTCTTCGACCTTGAAGTTGAACACCCACCCAGCAACTGGGAAGTAGACGATAGTGGCCCAAAGACCCGCGAAAATCATCCAGGAACCAAACTTCGCGCGGTCGGCGATTGCCCCGCTGATGAGTGCCACAGTAATGATGGCGAAAGTTCCCTGGAAGCCCGCGAAAGCTAGGCTCGAGCCGTCTGATGTGGCATGTTCGGCCACGAGCTGGTCAAGTCCGATTTGGGTCAGATCAATTCCCACAACGCCGTCGATGCCGATGAAGTTGCCTGAGCCGGCATTGGCAAAGCTCATCGCGTAGCCATAGACAATCCAAAGGATGCCGATAAGGCCAATCGATCCGAAGCTCATCATCATCATGGAAACTACTGAGGAAGCACGAACCAAACCACCGTAAAAGAAAGCAAGTCCCGGCGTCATGAAAAGCACCAGTGCACCACAAATGATTAGGAACATTGTTGCATCGCTCAAAAGAGTTCTCCCTTACTCACGCCAAAAGGAGGGGCCTTTTCAGACCCCTCCAATTGGAGAAATACTTACTTGATATTAACCTCGGTCTGCTCCGAAGGCGTAGGCCTCTTCACCGTGAACTACCGTGTCGATGCCTGCGATTTCGTCTTCGGCCTTGACTCGGAAACCGATTGTTTTCTCGATTGCGAAACCAATGATTAGCGAAAGGACGAAGCTGTAAGCCAGTACCGAGAACGCTCCAATGGCCTGAGCGATTAGTTGATCCCAGCCGAAACCAAACGCGGCACCTACACCGGTTCCAAAGAACCCGATGAACAGAGTTCCCACGATTCCACCGACTAGGTGGATGCCAACTACGTCTAGTGAGTCGTCGAAGCCGAATGCGAACTTCAGATCAACCGCAAGGGCACAGAGGATTCCGGCAATGAGACCGAGAACGATGGCCCATAGCGGAGTAAGTGATGCGCAAGCTGGGGTAACTGCAACCAGACCTGCAACAGCACCTGACGCGGCTCCGATGGAGGTTGCCTTGCCGTGCTTTAGTTTCTCAATCAGGATCCAGCCGAGCATCGCTGCCGAGGGCGCTGCCAGGGTGTTAATGAATGCAAGCGACGCAATTCCATCGGCAGCAACTTCAGAACCAGCGTTGAAACCGAACCAACCGAACCAAAGCAATGCCGTGCCAAGAAGAGTTAGAGGAACGTTGTGAGGCTGCATGATTCCCTTGCTGAAACCGAAGCGCTTGCCCAGAACGATTGCGAGGGCAAGGCCTGCGGCACCGGCGTTAATGTGAACCGCGGTTCCACCCGCGAAATCGATTGCTCCAATGTCGTTGACGATCCAACCGCCATCGACGACTGTTCCGTCTTCGCCGAGGGTGAAGTTGAACACCCAGTTAGCAACCGGGAAGTAAACCACGGTTGCCCAGATTCCGGCGAATACCATCCATGCACCAAATTTGGCGCGGTCGGCAATTGCACCACTAATTAGTGCCACAGTGATGATTGCGAATGTCGCCTGGAACGCTACGAACGCTAGTGTTGGGTACGCACCAGTTGGTGCCGCAGCATCGGCCACCTGAGCGCCGAGGCCGATGTAGCTTAGGTCGATTCCAAACCAACCGTCGATTCCGTAGAAGTTTGGGTTGTCTGATCCGCCATTTGCGAAAGCAATTGCGTATCCGTAAAGCACCCAGAGAACACCAATAAGGCCCAGCGACCCGAAGCTGAGCATCATCATGCTCACCACGCTCTTGGCCTTAACCATTCCTCCGTAGAAGAACGCGAGTCCCGGTGTCATGAGCAACACTAGGGCTGCACTGATTAGCACGAATGCTGTATTTCCTTGATCCATTTGCTTACCTCTCTCTTGAAAACAAACGCACACGGCCTTGGGTGCTTGTATTCAGTAAACCGAAGATAAGTTTCGGGTAGGGGCTCGAAAGTGTTTCGTAAATGTAAAAAGATTTACGAGCTGAGAGCGCCGAGACGAGATACGGCGCGAAGATACTTTTTGCGATAGCCGCCGTCTAGGAAGTGCTGGGGAAAGATGTTGGTCAGCGGGACGCCACTTCCGTGGATGGCTATTTGTAGCTCATACGCGCGGTCGACGAAGCTAACAAACCTCAGCGCGTCGTTCTGGTCGGTTAGGGCAATCACGTTTTCAAGAGCAACTCGCCGATCACCGGTGAGCAGTTTTCCGTAAAGTGCTGGATGAACGGTACTGAGTTTCTTGAGGAGTTCATTGAAATCGGCAACCGCTGTTTCGCCGTCGATCCAAGCTTGGAGTTCCTCGACGTTGTAGGTAATCTCCGCAGCGGTGGTTGGTCGGTGACGGTAGTCCTCGCCGTCCACTCTGAGCATCAAAAACTGTTTGCCAATTCCTAGGATTTCCCGCTGGAAGTCGGCGGCTGCGAATCGTCCCTCACCAAGGGCATTCGGCGGAGTGTTAGAGGTTGCAGCGAATTTTGCACCACGCGCCGCCAACTCGTTGAGAAGCCTCGACATGATCATGGTGTTACCTGGATCATCTAACTCAAACTCGTCGATTGCGATGAATTTGAAGGCGCTGAGGGTTTCCAGTGCGTTAGCAAACCCGAGCGCTCCGACCAAGCTCGTGTAAGCCATGAAACTGCCGAATAGTTTCGAACCTTGAAAAGAATGAAACATTGCGGCCAAGAGGTGGGTTTTTCCAACACCAAAACCACCATCAAGGTAAAGCCCTGGGGCTGAGGAACTTTGTTTCTTTGAGAAAAGTTTTCTACTGCCAGCGCCCACAAAGGCGGCGGCTTGGTCTCTGGCTAGGGCCTGAGAGGGGAAGTTTTCATCCGGCCTGTAGTTGGTGAAACTCGACGTAGTGAACTCCCTAGGAGGAACTAATTCGCTGATCAAATCGACTGCGACCAACTCCGGGAATCGGGCACAAATGTCGTGTCCGCCTTGTAATTGTGTGACCAATTATGACCGTGCCGTTTCGAATCGTCTAGGAATGAATTAACCTTGTAATGGGTTACCCCAAGCCTAACTAAGAGAAAGCAACAAATGACTCTCCCCCTAGATCCTTCGGAAAAAATCGCAGAGTACGCTCACCCAGAGGTCTTAGTTTCGACCCAATGGCTGGAAAAGAATCTAGGGGCTCCAGGCCTGGTCGTTGTTGAATCAGATGAAGACGTGCTTCTTTACGATGTTTCTCACATTCCGGGTGCCGTGAAGATTGACTGGCACACAGATTTGAATCAGCCGGTTGTGCGCGATTACCTGCAAGGGCCAGAGTTCGCAGAACTTGCTGCTCGAAGTGGTATCAAGCGCGACAGCACGGTGGTTATCTACGGCGACGCTAGTAACTGGTGGGCCTCTTATGCGCTATGGGTTTTTAAACTGTTTGGCCACCCTGACGTTCGACTCCTAGATGGGGGCCGCGAGAAGTGGATCGCCGAAGGACGTTCAGTTACCAAGGATGCTCCTCAGGTCGAGCCGACAAACTACCCGGTGGTTCAGCGCGATGACGTGACCGACCGCGCATTTAGAGACCAAGTTCTAACGCACATTGGTAGTCCCATGGTGGATGTTCGATCACCTCAGGAATACAACGGTGAACGCACCCACATGCCGAACTATCCACAAGAGGGCGCATTGCGCGGAGGCCACATCCCCGGAGCTCAGTCGGTTCCTTGGGCTCGCGCTGCCAACGAGGACAAAACCTTTAAAACTCGCGCCGAACTTGAAGCCATCTACCAAGTTGAGAAGGGTTTGAACGTGAACGACGACGTAGTTGCCTACTGTCGAATAGGCGAGCGCTCAAGCCACACCTGGTTTGTTTTGAAGTACCTCCTCGGTTTCGCCAAGGTTCGGAACTACGACGGCTCCTGGACCGAGTGGGGCAGCCTCGTTGGCGCTCCAATCGTCCTTGGTGATGAACCGGGCGTATTCTCGAAGTAATGACTTCAATAGAACAAAC
>JBEGUF010000082.1:0-16947 GCA_041179025.1 Actinomycetota bacterium
TTCCCGGAGGTAAATCGCCACTGGCCTTAACGACGGTTGGGGTGGGAAAACCTGTGAAAACGGCTCGGTCAGAAACCGATTCGCCAAGCCAGAGCGTTTTGTTCTCTAGTCCTTCTCCGCCGCCTACGGTTGAACCCACGGTAATGGCTAGGTTGTTCGTGTAATCGTTAGAAGTCACACCGTCGTCGGTGGCTTGAGCCCTTATTCGGAACGTGTAGGTTCCCGCGGTTGTCGGGGTGCCAGTGATCAAACCAGAGGTGCTGTTGATTGCTAGACCAGGAGGTAATTCGCCGTCGAAGAGTGAATAGCTTACTGTTCCTGATGCCGTTGCTCCCACGTTAGCGCTGTATGACTGGCCCTCGGCAATTTGACTCGTGATAGAGGTGTCGGTGAATGAGGCGGCCTGATAGTTGCTGAGTGTGTACATCGAAGACGGCACACTTGAGTACGAGCCGTTTTGAGACGTTGAGTAGTAAAACATCGAACAGGCTCCGCCGCCGTGCTCAAAGAACCATAGGTCAACCGGCTTGTATTCACCAGCCCGGAAAGTCACTCCAGCGCCAGTGCTGCTCGGCCCACAACCCTGCAGGTTCCAGTTGTTGACAACTACAGTTCCGCCAATTGAACCGTAGAAGCCGTCGTCTGAGTAACCCTGGAAGTAAAGAGTTTGAGCGGTCGGCGAGTAGATGTAGCCCTCGTAGTGAATCAAAATGTATTCGCTGCCGCAACCTTCAATGTCGCCGCCGCCCCAGTTTTGGTTAACCACGCTGAAGGTGCCCGTTTTACAGAATGTGTAGTTGGATAGCACGCTTGGGTTGTCCATCGGGCGAACGCCATTAGCGCTGCTGTAGTTTTTGTAAATTGTGTAATTTATACCGTAAGTTACAGCAGCCTGGGCAGTAGATCCGATACCAATCGAAAGAAGCGAAAACATGGCTACAGCAAAGAACGCAAGGAGCTTTCGAACGACCCCTGCGTTAGGCTTTAAAGCGGGTAAACCCATGTTTCCTCAACTACTGATTTAGACCAAGAGTATTCTCGCAGTTGTTGGCGAAATCCAACAATGTTCGCTCATGCGAACGTTGAAGAAAACGGCGATTCAAAGGCATGTTTGACAGATGTACGCAGCTCTCTACCGAAAATTACCGGGCGGCCCGATGTTGAAGTCTCTATGTCTCTTGGGTATCTTGATCTTGGTGGTCGCAACCCTATTCGCGATTGTTTTCCCGGCCGTTGAAACTCTCTTGGCAGAAGACCCATCCGTCGATGGCTAGAGGAAGAAGAGTGAAACCACCCACCTTCGTGCAAGTGCTCGGTGAGGTGCTAATTACTATTGGCGCCGTACTTATGCTCTACGTGGTTTGGCAGGTATTCGTAAACGATCCGATTGTTGGCTCTGTTCAGCAGGAAAAGGCAAAGCAGTTTGCTGCGGATAAATCGTCGACAGCCAAGTCGTTTATAGAAATCACGCCGAATCTGAAACAGGGAGCGGTTTTTGCCAAGATGCACGTTCCCAGGTTCGGAAAAGACTACGAGCGATTGGTGGGCGAGGGCACTTTTCAAAAAGTAACGCTAAATATCGTCGGAGTGGGCCATTACGTAACCAGTGAATGGCCGGGAGAAGTTGGAAACTTCGCAGTTGCTGCGCACAGAACCAGCCACGGCGCACCATTTGCCGACATTGATCAACTCCAAAAAGGCGATCGAATCTGGGTGGAGACAAACGATAACTGGTTTACCTATGAATATCGCCAGACCAAAATCGTGTCCCCAAGGGATATTGGCGTAATCGACAATTTGCCTCAGGGTTTAGCCGGCGCTGTCTACGGTGGAAAATATATGACCATGACGAGTTGTCACCCCAAGTGGAGCAACGACCAACGAATTGTGGTTTGGTTGGAGTTAGTGGAGACGAATGCAAAGAGCCGGGGAATGCCTGCTGATCTTTTGGAGGAAAAGAGACGATGACGTTCGAGAGTAGCCTAGGAATTCACTCGGGTCAGTACCAGAACAAATACACTCAGGCCGAAACAAATCAGTTCACACTTGAGTTTTCAGAACTAACGAAGAGTTTTGCCGAGGCCCAAAGCGAGGGTGTAAACCCCGCCGATGATCGCGTGCAAGAGCTTGTGCGGAAACATTACGAATTCATTTCACGATTCTGGACCCCTACTAAAGAGGCATATAAATCGCTGGCCATGAACTACATTCTCCCTAGCCCGTACCGGGATTCCTATGAGGCTGTTGCTCCAGGACTTGGCAAATACCACTACGACGCGATCCAAATCTGGAGCGAAAAGAATCTTTAGCGATGGCGAGGCTTGAAAAAGCCCGTTGACCAAAGCGCCCAGAGAACCAGCACCGGCTGGAAGATAAGCCGAATCGCTCTCGCGGAATCAGAGTTCAGGCCAAATGCGTCTGTCTGCGTTAGGAACTGCGAGATGTTCCCTGGGAACACTGCCAAGAAAAACAGTGAAACCACGATGCCCACTTGGCGCTCCCATTTCTTCAAGAAAATTAGGCTAAGCCCGAGCGCAATTTCCACCAAACCGGAAAGAATCACCACCAGATCTGCATCCAGCGGTAGCCAGGGCGGGACCTGGGCTTGAAAAGCAATGCGACTAAAGGTGAGGTGACCCACTCCGGCGTAGACGAGGGCAATCCCTAAGAGAATCTTGAATGCGATACGTAATTTACCCATGGACTAACCGATTCGCTTCAGAAGATTCTTCATTGAACTCATAGCCCCACCGATCACTGCCGGAACACCGCCGCCAGGGTGAACTGAAGCACCAACGCGCCAAAGCCACGGGCGGAAAAGAGAGTTGTAGCTAGGTAAATGGAAAGGTCCGCCTTGCCAAATTGGTCGAGTGTTGCCATAGAGCGATCCACCTGAGGCGCCGAATTCAGAAAAGTATGACGGGTCTAGTAGCTCGTGGTTCTCGATCAGGTCGGCGATGTTGAAATCTAGTCCAATCATTCGGCTAATTCGAACCAGTTCGCGCTGAACAAAAGGATGGTCGATGGTGAACTTTTCGCCGTTTGCCGGAGCTGTAAGCAAGATGGCCGCGGTGGCTTTGGTATTTGGGTAGATGTGCCCTGGTTTGTAATAGTTCAGGAAGGCCATGGTCTCCTCTGGCACGTCTCTCTCATCGAGTGACTCGTGTAAGTCTGCCGGGCTGCTGGGCATAATCACCGAATGGGTTACCACGTGTTCTGGCAGTGGCTGTTTCAAAGTTACGAACAGTGCAACACCCGAGCACGAAGCCCGATGAGACGAGACGTTCTTTCGGCCGAGAAGTTTGCTGATGACCTGCGCATCCGTGGCACCAATGATTACGTCGGCTTCAAAAGTTCCTGCGGAGCTCGTGACGAACCCTTTCCGAATCGAATCGACCTTGGTGTTGGTGAGTACCTTCGCTCCAGCTTCCGAGGCAAGCCTGCCAAGAGCAAGCGCGATTTCGTAAACTCCTCCAACTGGAACCGAGATACCCTCCCTGGCCATGACGGCAGGCATCGTGGCATAGAGGGCCAAGGTTCGTTCAGGTGCAATTCCAGCGTTGAGCGTGTGGATGGCAATCACCTCACGGAGGCCAGCCGGAAGCCATTTCAAGCTCTTGAGATAGCCCGAGGTTGAGAGCGTTAGGCCATAGTTCTTTACTAATGCACCAACCGGCCCCAGAGTCTTCATCGAGTAAGGGCTCGTGGTGAGTAGTGTCGTAATCTCAGGGCTAAGTTTTCCGTGGATCGAGTCAAAACGATTCCAGGCTTCAGCCCATTCGTGCCCTGGTTCGACAGGAAGATTCACAACCTTGTCTTGAAAAAAGTACCTTCCCACTTCGGGCAGTTTTTCAAGGGTTAGGTTGGCGATTGCCTTGGCATCGCTCGGCTTTCCAAGGGCGTCGTAGCGTTGATAAAGCTCGTCTAACACCCCAGGGAATGTAATCAGCGAAGGTCCGGTGTCGATTCTTTGACCGTCGACGCTAATTCGTCGAGACTTGCCACCAATCCAAGAATTACCTTCCAAAACCGTTACGTCGTGTCCGGCTTTCGCCAGCAGCGCGGCAGCGGTGAGCCCGCCAAGTCCGGCTCCAACTATGACGATTTTCTTCATCAAATTTTCAGCGATTCAAACACGATTGATGCAACCAACTGCACGCCGGCCACAGTTCCAACAACGTAAGGGTAAGCAACCGAATATTTGTAGACGCGTTTGGCATTCTCGCCTGAATCGTTTCGCTGAATCAGCCAAATCAACCAGCCGGCATATAGTGCGTTGGCGATAGCCAGCGGAATGTTTACAAAACCGAAGAGAACCGTTGAAACGAGCCACCAGAATCCGACCCAAACCAAAGACTTTTTGGCACCTAGGTGAACCGCGGTGGTCTTGATTTCCACGAAGGCGTCTTCTTCAATGTCCTGAATCGCGTCGTAGGTGTGCTTGGCCAAACTCCACGCCATCAGTGCAAAAACAGCCAACCAGTTTGGCTCTACGCCCAAAGCCAGAGGCACGAAGGCCAGCGGGAAGGCGTAGTCGGCGTTACTGATCGAATCAAGATAAGGGCGTCCCTTGAATCTCGCTGGGGGAGCCGAGTAGAACAGGAAGGTGAGGCTGTAGGCCCACATCCAGATGTTGGCATCGAGTGGGAACACAAATGCGAAGTAAACCAAGAACGGAAGGTTGGTTAGCGCAACGCCCCAAGCGATCCAGGGAACTTCCCTAGGATCGATTTTGGCCCCGCCGAAACCACCCTTGCGAATGTTGATGTTGTCGGTTTCTTGATCAAATATGTCGTTGATTCCATAGATCAACAGGTTGAAGGGGAAAGTCACCCAAATCAGAATTACTAACGCATTCCAATTCCAGAGCGAACCGGTGAGCCAAACGCCCATGAGCGTTGTACCGATGGTGTTAATCCAGAGGACCGGGCGGGAGATTGTAATTAGACGCGAAAGCACACTCTTAGCCTAAGCCCCGTGGCTAGCGGGAGCTTTCTATTTCTTGGTGGCGTGACCGAATTTGGCCAGCACCGCATCCTCGATCAAGGCAACCACGTTATAAAGAACGATTGAGACCAGGGTGATTACCACCACGTAGGCCCAAACCTCGCCGGCTTTAGCGCGACCAACGGCAGAGACGATTCCATAGCCAATTCCTCCGCCGGTGGCCAACCATTCCACCAGTAGCGCTCCGGTGATAGCACCCGGCACCGAAATCTTTAGAGCGGCAAAGAACGCTGGCAGCGACGTTGGAAACGCCACGGTTCTCAGCGCCGTGAGCTTGTTTGCTCCGTAAACGTTTACCAGGTCGTACATGGCCGGCGATGCAGAACGCAGACCGAAAACAATGTTTACCAAAGCGGGGAAGAGCACCACGATAGCTCCCATAACCGCTACGGTTGCTTCACCACGTCCGAAGATCAGGATGATGATCGGCGCCATCGCAATAAGTGGAACTGAACGTAGCAACATTGCAATCGGCATTAGCGCCTGTTCGACACCCTTCGAAAGCGTGAAAAGCACTGCGATGACCGTCGCAAAGAAAATACCGAAGCCGAACCCAATTGAGGCGTCCACCATGGTCTGGCCGAGTGCACCAAAAACCAGTTCTCGGTTGACGGCTGCTTTATCAACGGTGAACATGTAGTTGAAAACGTCGATCGGGTTTTTGCCGATGTATGGTGTTACATCGAACGCCCAGAGAGCAAAAATCCAGAGCACCGTAACAACGGCAAGCGAGATGAGGGTGTTGTAACTAGTTCTTAGAAGGCGTTTTGGAAGCGAAGTCATTCGGCTCCTCCAGCGGCGGGTTTGGCCCAAGGGCTAACCACTTTAGAAAGCAGGCCGAAAAACGCGTACGCCAGACCGGCAATTGCTCCTGAAACCAGCGCCAGACCCCAAACGCGGGCAACCTCGAGACTCTGCTGGGCGTTGACCATCGCAGGTCCGAAACCTAAGTCGGGGCCACCCACATATTCGCCAAGGATGGCACCGAGGAACGCGGCAGGAGCCGCGATACGCAAGGCTGCGAAGATCGCGGGTAATGACGCTAGAAGTTGAACTTTGATGAGCCGGTGCCAGCTAGTTCCGCCGTAAACCGTCACCACATCGAGGCTGGCTCGGTCGGCAGATTTCACCCCGGTGAGGGCACCAACCATGGTGGTAAAGAAAACGCTTAGCGCGGCTAGGGCAATCGCAGCGCCGGCTGGTTCACCTTCGCCTGGAGCACCAAGAACCAGGCGAATGATTGGGCCGATGGCAACTACCGGGATGCAATAGGTAATTACCGCAATCTGAGTTGCCAAGTTTTCAAGCTTTGGCAGCATGAGGGCCACAGCGGCTAGGGCGAGTGCGCTTATATTTCCGAAGATGAATCCAAGGCCGGCTTCCGCCAGGGTTAGCGATGCATTCTTCCAATAAAACCCGAATCCATCGATTCCAAGTTGTTGAATTACTTCTATGGGAGTGGGAATTGCCCCGGGCAGTGCAACGCCTTCGGGGTTAGTTCTCGCGAAAACCGTTACCGCGCCGATCCACCAAAGGGCCACGACCGTAACCGACCCAATGGTTCCACCGATCCATTTGGGGCGAGCGTTAGTCATCAGTGGCATTTTCCCCGTGGAGCCCAAATAGAAGCTCAGACGCCTTGTCGTGAAGGGCGTGGAACTCCGGAGTACGCATCATCTCGATAGTGCGCGGGCGAGGAAGGTCGATGTCGATTATTTCCTTGATGCGCCCTGGACGAGCACTCATAACGGCAACCTGGTCGCTAAGGAAGATAGCCTCAGAGATTCCGTGGGTAACCATCAGAGTGGTTGCCGGTTTTTCAGTCCAGATGCGGAGCAGTTCAAGGTTTAGTCGCTGACGAGTCATGTCATCGAGTGCCCCGAACGGCTCGTCGAGCAACAGCACTGAAGGCTGAACGATTAGCGCGCGAGCGATAGAAACTCTCTGACGCATTCCGCCCGAGAGTTGCGCTGGTTTGGCATTTTCGAAGCCCTCTAGACCAACCAGTTTGATGAGATCTTTGAGAGCCTGCTCGTCAACCTTTTCGCCCGAGATTTCGAGAGGAAGTTTGATGTTAGAAACTACGCTGCGCCAAGGCATCAGCGCGGAATCTTGGAACGCAATACCGAGTTCGTGATTGTGTCTGAGTTCTTGAGGGTCTTTGCCATCAACAGTCACGAATCCTGAAGTTGGAGTTTCAAGCCCGGCCAAAATTCTAAGAATCGTTGATTTTCCGCAACCCGATGGGCCCAGTAGTGACAAAAAGCTGCCTTTGTCGCTGTGAAGCGTCGCATCTTCAAGAGCAACCAGCGTTTCTTTGCCGATCTGGAAGGTTTTGCTTAATTTGGAGATGGTAATGCCGCTGCCCAGGGCGTTAGCACCCTGAGCAACGGCATCAACCGAGTTAGACAATTTCGACTAGCCCTTTAGTTCAGGGTGCTCGTCGTAGACCTCTTTTAGAAGGCTTAGGTCGAACAACTGGTCGGCTTTGATGTTGTAACCAGCCGACTTTAGGGTCGCTAGGTTTAGATCGATCATCGCGGAACTGATTGTGAATAGACCGTTGGCTTTAGTTTCGTCGGTCTGTACCAGAATGTCGTTCTGGGTCTTTGACTGGTAGTACTCCTTGTCGGCATTTAGTCCGAGGTCTGCACCGAACTTGGTTAGCGCTAGGTCAGCGCCTCCCTTCGAGTTAGCAATCGCATCCTTCCAACCACGAATGGTTGCGTATAGGAAAGCCTTTAGGGCTTCGCGATTGTTGTCGATCGAGTCCTGAGTAACAACAAAGCTCTCGGTAACGAATGGAAGACCGTTGTCGGCGAATAGCAGGTTGGTTACTTCGTAGCCCTGGCTCTCAACAACGAAAGATTCGTTGGTTACGTAAGCGAGGAAGCCATCGACTTCACCGTTCACCAGTGGAGCTGGATCGTACTGAACTGGAACCTTGGTTACCTGAGACTGCTTGATTCCATTTGCCTTTAGCAGGGCGTCGAACAGGGTCTCGTTTGGGCCAGCCTGAACACCAATCTTCTTACCGATTAGGTCCTTGACGGTCTTGATGTTTCCACCGTCCTTTAGCGAAAGGATGGTGAATGGGTTCTTCTGGTAGGTGGTACCGATGATTTTCAGCGGTGCAGACTCTTCCAGAATAATTGGCGTGGTTGAGATTGGGTTGGCAATACCAACTAGCGCGTTTCCCGAAAGAACCTCAGCTTCGGTGGCTGCTGGGCCAGCGATTAGGTTCACTTTCGAGAAGCCAGCTTCGGTGTAGTAACCGTTTTCTACTGCGTAGAACTGCCCGGCGAACTCGGAGTTCTTGATCCACGAGAGCTGGATGTTTAGCTCGCCGTAGTTGGCTGGTTCTGCAGCGGGTGCACAACCGGTTAGAGCAAGAGCAGCAACCGCTAGTGTGGCGGCGAGTGCTCGGAGACGGCCTTTAAGGCCTAGTTTTGGTGAAGTCACTTAAGTAACCTTTCAAATTAAATTTGCAGGGAAAGTTAGAACAATTTTTGAACCGTCATATATCTGTGGGCTTTGAGTCCCGTTATCCAGCGTTGACGTATTGGAAAGTCTGGCATAAACCAATAGGCGACACGCCGTGAAAGGCCATATTTGCTTTGAATTACCTAGGTTTTTTATGTGTAGTGTCTTGAAAGTGACCTCGTATCAGCCGGAGCTCGCCCTAGGAGATGAATTGCCAGACCAACTTCCACCTTGCCCGAAATGTGCGAGTGAATACACCTACGAATTAGACCCTCTGCTGGTCTGCCCCGAATGCGGCCATGAATGGACTCAGGAAGTTGATGAAGTAGAAGCCGAGCGCGTGGTGAAAGACGCCGTTGGAAACATACTCCAAGACGGAGACACAGTGACAATCGTCAAAGATCTAAAAGTCAAAGGATCCCAGGCGTCAATCAAAGTCGGAACCAAGGTTCGAAACATCAGACTCATCCCACCCATCGATGGCCACGACATCGATGCCAAAGTCGACGGCTTTGGATCAATGAACCTGAAATCTAGCGTCGTGAAGAAAGTCCTTTAAACTAGGACCATTGCCCTCGTAGCTCAGTGGATAGAGCAAGAGCCTTCTAATCTCTTGGTCGCAGGTTCGATTCCTGCCGGGGGCGCATAGAGTTTGAGCATGAAAACTTTTCGCAAAGTTATGACTTACGCGCTTTTGGCTGGGGTTTTGTCTTTCCTAATTATTCCTTTGGTTATTCCAGAATCCACCTCCGGGACTCTCACCAATGTTGAGGCTGCTGGTTCGGGTGTTGAATTTGAAACTCTTGCCGGAGTAGGGGTGCACGTTGAGAAGGCTATCTATCAGGGTGGATGTGAGTGCCAGGCGCCGCTAATCGTCTTGATGCACGGATTTGGTGCCAGCACATTTTCTTGGCGTGATGTTATCGAACCACTTAGCGCGTTCGGTGATGTGATTG
Organism: Actinomycetota bacterium; assembly: GCA_041179025.1. GTDB lineage: Bacteria > Actinomycetota > Actinomycetes > Actinomycetales > Microbacteriaceae > Rhodoluna. The sequence goes on from JBEGUF010000082.1 coordinate 9,447, forward strand.
CCTACGATCGTCCGGGCTTCGGTTTTACGGAACGTCCGACCAGTTGGAAAGATGTGAACCCCTACGGTTTCGAGGGAAATTTTGCGATACTCGACGATTTAATTACCAAGTTCGGTTCCGACCGCGATGTGATTCTGGTTGGTCACTCGGCTGGAGGTCAGCTTGCTGCAGAGTATGCTCGTCGGAATCCTTCGAAAGTACAGTCTCTCATTCTGGTGGATCCCGCAATCCTCACCACTGGAGGAGGGCCTAACGGGTTCGAGTGGCTCTATGAGATACCTCAAATCAAGAAGTTGGGTCCAATTCTGGTCAGCTCCATCGCCACATCCGGCATGGATTTACTGCGTGAAAGCTATTTCGATCAATCTCAGCTAACAGCCGAGGTCTTGGCCGGCTACCAGAGCCCGCTCAAAGTGAAGGGCTGGGAAGTTGGCTTCTGGAACTTTGCCACCGCGCCTCGCAAAAATGAACTCTCTGAAAACTTGGACGATCTCAAGCAGCCGACTCTGTTGATCACCGGATCTAACGACACTGTGGTGCCAACTAGCGACACAGTGAAGTTAGAAACACTGATCGAGAACAGTTTCTTGGAGATTATTCAGGGAAGTGCACATTTGCCTCAAGAGGAGAAGCCCGCAGAATTTATGGCCGCAATCGCGAAACACTTCTCGAGTTTGGTGTCAAAATAGAAACGAATATCCTCTGGATTCGGGCAGTAGTTAGGGCGTTGTAGCTCTGGCGGGGGACCCAGATGGAGTTCCTCTAATGATTGACCGTAACCGCCTTACCTCTCTTTTTGAAGACGAGCAGAAGCTGTTCCAATCTCGCAACCCAAAATCTAAGGCAGCCTATGAAGCCGCCGACAACCTTTTTGGTCGCGTGCCGATGACGTGGATGAACAAGAAAGCGGGTGGTTTCCCGATCTATTTCGACCGCGCTTCCGGCAACAGGATTTGGGACATTGACGGGCACGAATACATTGATTTTGCTCTGGGGGATACCGGCGCTATGGCTGGGCACTCAAACCCGGTAGTTGTTGAAGCCATTACAAAGCGCATTTCCCAGCAGGGTGGAATGACCACTATGCTTCCTACTGAGGACGCCCAGTGGGTTGCCAAGAACCTAACCGAACGCTTCGGCATGGCGAAGTGGAGCTTCTCGCTCACTGCAACCGACGCCAACCGTTGGGCAATTCGTCTGGTTCGCGCAATCACTGGAAAGCCCAAGATTTTGTTCAACGCCTACTGCTACCACGGATCGGTTGATGAGGCCTTGATCGTGGTTGGCCCAGACGGCGAAGGGATGAGTCGTCCAGGAAATGTTGGATCTCCGGTCGATGTTACCGAGACGTCTCGTGTTGCTGAGTTCAACGATCTTGAGGGCTTGGAACGTCAGCTGAAAAACGGTGACGTGGCTGCGGTTCTAATGGAGCCAGCGCTAACCAACATCGGAATTGTGCTGCCGGAGCCTGGTTACCTAGACGGCGTTCGTGCGCTAACTCGCAAGTATGACGCGCTTTTGATCATCGATGAAACGCACACTTTCTCGGCTGGTTGGGGTGGCATGACCCTGCGCGACTCTCTCGAGCCAGACATATTTGTTATTGGTAAGGCGATTGCCGGCGGAATCCCTACGGGCACTTACGGTTTGTCGGAATCTTTTGCAGAGCGAGTGCTTGAGCGAACCGATCTCGACCTAGTTGACATGGGCGGAGTTGGCGGAACCCTGGCCGGAAACCCGCTTTCGGTGGCGGCCATGAGAGCAACTCTTGAAAAGGTTCTAACCAAGGATGCCTTTGAAAAGATGATTGATCTCGCGACCTACTTCACCGATGGCGTCAATGATTTGTTCGACAGATACGACCTGCCTTGGTCGATCAACCAGCTCGGCACTCGAGCCGAATACCGTTTTGCTAAGCCTTACCCGCTAACCGGAACAGCTGCCTATGAGTCGGCTGATGCTGAGCTGGAAGACTTCCTGCACCTGTATCTAGTGAATCGTGGAGTGCTGCTAACTCCGTTCCACAACATGGCTCTTATGTGCCCAACCACCACAAAAGCGGATGTTGATCGTCATCACGAAGTATTTGAAGAGGCTATTCAAGCTCTGGTTAAAAACTAGGCGGGCTGCTGCTGCGTAATGCAGTGAATGCCTCCGCCGCGAGCGAAGATTTCTCGAGCATCAACGAGCACAATTTGTCGTCCGGGGTAAGCCTTTTCTAGGATTGCCTTCGCCACTTCGTCGTTTGGGTCATCGAATGCACAGAGGATTACGGCACCGTTGCAAATGTAGTGGTTGATGTAGCTGTAATCCACCGGTCCGTGATCGTCGGTTAGAACTTTCGGAGCGGGAACCGGGATAAGCGTGAAGTTTGTTTCGGCCTCGAGTGTGGCTCGAACTTCCTGTGACACTGCGAAGTCTGGGTGAGTGGGGTCCTGCTGGTCGTGATAGAGAATCGTGTTTTCGTCTGAGAAGCATGCCACGATGTCTACGTGCCCGCGGGTGCCAAAGTCTTCATAGTCGCGGGTGAGCCCTCGTTTTAGCCAAATCACCTGGTTAGTGCCAAGTTTGGAATTGAGTTCTGCCTCAACCTCGGCCTTGGTCCACTTGGGGTTGCGCTCTTTTCCGAGTTGAACAGTTTCAGTAACCAACAGGGCGCCGGCTCCATTGACGTGAATTCCGCCGCCTTCATTTACGAGAGTAGAGCGAATACTTGCAACGCCCACTTCGTTAGCAACCAGTGCTGCCACAGCGTCGTCTTTTTCCCAGTTGGCCCAACCACCTTGGTTGCCCCAACCATTGAAAACCCAGTCGACAGCCGTGAGTTCGTCGCCATTTTCGACAAAGGTCGGTCCGCTGTCTCGCATCCAACCGTCGTCGATGTTTGCAACGAGAAGTTCGACCCGTTCGTCAAGGTAACTTCTAGCCTCTGATTTGTGTTCTTCGCTAACCAACATGGTCACCGGTTCAAATTCAACGACGGTGTTGGCAACTTTCGCCCAGGCAAGATGCATTTTTTTGGTTGATTCAGGGCTACTACCCTCGGAGTAGTCCTCTTCCATCCAGGCCATCCAGGTTCGGGTGTGGTTCTCCCACTCGGCAGGCATTCTCATCAGATGCCTGCAATTCCGCCTTGAACGCCGTCTCCACTAGGGCCACGAGGGTTCACAACCGGTGCGGTTAGTTTCGAGTATGTATCCGGGCGTCTAGTTGCCAGAAACGGGAACAGGTCTAGCCAGTCTCGCCTTTGGTCGAGGTCGAGATCGACTACCAAAACTTCATCGCCTTCTCTGGCAGCGCGGGCCAGAATCCTCCCGTAGGGGTCTGAGATAAAGCTCGAACCGTAGAACGAGATCTTGCCTTCGTTGCCGTAGCGGTTTGGAACAACCATGAAGGTTCCGTTGGCGATTCCGTTGCCAACAATCACTTTTTGCCAAAGCGGCTCGGTGTCGAATTCCGGGTGGTCTGGCTCGGAACCAATAGCGGTTGGGTAGACCAAAACTTCGGCTCCGCGCAGGCTGTAGTTTCTGGCAACTTCTGGAAACCATTCATCCCAGCAGGTGGGAAGCCCAAATTTTCCGTTAAGAAGTTCATAAACCGGATATGGGTCGCCGGCCGATGGGCCAGGGGCGAAGTATTTGTCTTCGTAATAGCCGGCGGTCACCGGAATGTGAAGTTTGTGGGTTTTGGCAACGATTTGGCCATTCGGGGAAACGATGATTGCGGTGTTGAGACCGCGACCATCTGCCTGTGCTTCTCGCTCGAATAGTGATGCGTGCACAAACACGTTGTTGGCGCGAGCTGCGGCGGCCGCGAATGCATTAGTTGGGCCGCCTTCTAGTTCTTCGGCCAATGGCAAAACCTCACCCGAAGGTTCAACATCTGCTGGGTAACGATTTAAAGTGAGCTCCGGAAGGAACACGATTTTTGCTCCAGCGCCCGCCGCTTGACGGATGCCCTCGTTGAGGTTGGCTAGGTGCTCAATCGGGCTCTCGTGCCAGCGCATCTGTACTAGTGCAACGCGAAGCGGCTCGCGTTCTGGAGACTTGGTTCTAGAAAGCGATTGCGGGCTTTCAACGATGGTGAGTTTCATTCTTACTCCATGGTGTCGAGAATCTCATTGATGAGGCTCTCCGAGGTGAGTGGGTTAACTATTGCAAAGCGAGCGTTTGGGCGGCCCTGGTGCGAGCTGGGCACCACGAAAGCGATGTCTTCGGCGAGCAGAGTCTTCGACCAGCGCTCGTAATCGTCGAGGTTCCAACCGGTGCGTTCGAAGACGACGACCGAAAGTTCTGGTTCACGAACCAGTTCTAGATAGTCTCGCTTTCGAATCTCTCGCGCGGCGTAGTGCGCCAGTTCGATGTTCTGTGAAACAGCTTCGCGATAGGCGCTAATCCCGTGTGTGGCGAGGGAGAACCAAAGCGGAAGACCTCTTGGGCGGCGGGTCAGGTTGATCGCGTAGTCGCTGGGGTTGAATTCGCCCGAGCTGGTGAGCGTTTCTAGGTATTCGCCGTGTTGGGTGTGTGCCAGACGGCCGATTTCTGGGTCTCGATAGACCAGAGCGCAGGCATCGAAAGGAGCGAACAGCCATTTGTGCGGGTCAACGATGAATGAATCCGCATGTTGAAGGCCCTCAAACAGATGCTTGGTGTGGTGAGACAGCACGCCAGCCAAACCATAGGCGCCATCAACGTGATACCAAACGCCTAGTTCCCTGGCTACTTTCGCCACCTCATCCAAGCGGTCCACAATTCCAAAGTTTGTCGTTCCACCGGTGGCCACAATGGCAAAGAGCCCGCCGGTGTTCCCCTCCAGGGCAGCGCGCAGAGCAAGCTCGCCGAGTTTTCCGTGCTCATCAACCGGAACTTTGATTAGTTCAATGTCCATTACCGCCGCGGCTGTTTTCAGCGACGAGTGTGCCTCAGAGCTACAGGCTACTTTCCAGCGAGTTGCGGTTTTACCCGAACGTCTTGCGTGATCACGGGCGGCGACCAATGCACTTAGGTTTCCGAGCGTTCCGCCCTGCACAAATACTCCTCCGGCAGTTTCGGGCAGACCTGCCTCTTTCGCGAGCCAGCTGAGCACCTGGTTTTCGGCGAAAACCGCTCCTGCGCCTTCCATCCAGGAACCTCCATAGATTCCGGAGGCCGAAACAACCAGATCGAACAACTTTGACGATTCGGTTGGTGCGCAGGGGATGAAAGAAAGGTAACCGGGGTGGTCGGTTGAAATTGTGGCCGGTGCTAATACGTTCGCAAACAGATCAAGAGCTTTCGACCCCAAACCCTGGTCGGTGATGGTTTCACCGGCAGCTTGTAAAAGGTTTTCATAAGTCTCAGAGTTGTCGAGCGGGGGAGGGGAATAGTTCATCCGCTCATTGGCGTATTCGAAAACTTTACGGCGCAGTTCCGTCGTGGCGTCATTGACCCGATGCATCCCTCCAGCCTAATTCTTTGTGGCATTCGAAGGAGAATTTTCACGCTTTTTGGATAGAGCAAAGGTTGGAGATGGAATTATTCGAGATTTGATGGGTTTATAGAGGCATGGACCTAAATCAGATTGAACTAACCACGATTACCGGCGAAAAGAAAACTTTTCAGGAGTTAGCGGGCAAAGTCACACTTGTTGTGAACGTGGCTTCAAAGTGCGGGCTAACCCCACAGTACGAGGCGCTGGAGGCTCTGTATGAGCGTTACAAGGACGAAGGTTTCGTGGTTTTAGGTCTTCCCTCCAACACCTTTCTGCAAGAACTGGGGAAAGATGCCGACATCCAAACCTTTTGCACCACAAATTTTGGGGTCAAATTTCCGATGACGGAGAAAGTGGCGGTAAACGGCCCACGACGTCACGCTTTATACAAGGAACTCACCAAGGCCAAGGACGATTCAGGTTTGGCTGGTCCGGTCATGTGGAACTTCGAAAAGTTTCTAGTGTTGCCAGATGGCTCGGTGAAGCGTTTCCGCCCAAATACTTTGCCTGACGACCCAAGAATTACTGGGTTGATTGAGGTTAACCTCTAGGTCAGTTCGAACTGACCACCCTCAATTTGGCCTTGCTTTCGGTACAAATCGAGCTTGTTTCTGGTGTCCTGGATGTCTAGATTCCTCATTGTGAGCTGACCGATTCGATCGGTCGGCCCGAATGCGGCGTCCTCAGTTCTTTCCATCGAGAGTTTCTCTGGGTGATAGCTGAAGCCTTCACCTCGAGTGTCAACAATCGTGTAGTCGTCTCCGCGACGAAGTCTCAAAGTTACCGAGCCATTCACAGCTGATGCAACCCACTTGGTAAGAGATTCGCGCAACATCAGGGTCTGCGGGTCAAGCCAGCGGCCTTCGTATAGCAGGCGACCCATTCGGCGGCCTTCGGTGTGGTAATTCGCAATGGTGTCTTCGTTGTGAATCGCACTGAGTAAACGCTCGTAAGCGGCGAAGATAAGAGCCATTCCAGGTGCTTCATAGATACCTCGGCTCTTAGCCTCAATAATTCGATTTTCGATCTGATCGCTCATGCCGATTCCGTGGCGCCCACCAATAGTGTTGGCCTCGAGCATCAGCTCTACGGCGTCTTTGAATTCTTTACCGTTGATGGCAACCGGACGACCCTGGCGGAAGGTGATGGTCACGTCTTCGCTGTCGATCTTAACGTTCGAATCCCAGAACTTCACGCCCATGATTGGCTCTACGATTTCGTATGAGGTGTCTAGCATTTCCAGGCTCTTGGCCTCGTGGGTTGCGCCGAGCATGTTGGCGTCCGTTGAGTAAGCCTTCTCGGTGGATGCGCGGTAAGGGAGGTCACGAGCCTGTAACCACTCGCTCATTTCGTGGCGACCGCCAAGTTCGGAAACGAAGTCGGCATCTAGCCAAGGCTTGTAAATGCGCAGGTTTGGGTTAGCCAAAAGACCGTAGCGGTAGAAGCGCTCAATGTCGTTGCCCTTGTAGGTTGAGCCGTCGCCCCAAATCTCCACATTGTCGTCGCGCATTGCTCGAACGAGTAGCGTGCCGGTAACCACACGACCTAGCGGGGTGGTGTTGAAATAAGCCTTACCGCCGGTGCGAATGTGAAAAGCGCCACAGGCAATAGCCGCGAGACCTTCTTCAACCAACGACTGGCGGCAATCAATCAAGCGGCCAGCCTCAGCGCCGTAAATTAGCGCGCGGTCTGGGATAGATGCGATGTCGGTTTCGTCGTACTGTCCGAGGTCGGCGGTGTAAGCGTAAGGAATTGCTCCTTTTTCACGCATCCAGGCCACAGCCACCGAAGTATCGAGGCCGCCAGAGAACGCGATACCTACTTTTTCACCAATTGGGAGGGAGGAAAGAACTTTAGTCACCCGTCAAGACTAACGGTTCTAACCTGCCTACTATTAGTCAATGAGAGCAAAAACGGCAGTTCGGGCGGTTGCCATCGCCTCAATTGCCGCTACCGTGCTCTATTCGACCGCTCAAATCTCTCCTGCTCAGGCGGCCAGCTGTGAGGTAACCAGATCTCTAACCAAGGCATC
>JBEGUF010000083.1:0-9371 GCA_041179025.1 Actinomycetota bacterium
GGCGCACTTGGTTGGGCCATCATGGGCCTAGTCTTTTTGGTCGCTGGATTCGTGATGCACGCTCTTGTGAAGCGCCACCCGGTGCTTAGCGCCTAGCGCCCATACTTCCGAAGTAGAGCATCCACTTCTTTGCTCTTCATGCCCACCCAGTTTTGCGTGGACTGCACAGCCCAGGTCGATGGTGCGTTGATTTGTTTGGCAATCGTTTTCATCTGACCAACCAGATCGATTCCCTTGGCGGTGTCTTTCGTAATTTTGAGCTGATCCAAATACTGGTTGAAACAAGGTTTATAGCGCAGGCACCTGGTAAACATTGAGCCGCGGCCCTTAGTTGTTATCTGGAAATCGTCATAAATCAGCGGGTAGCCGATGTAGGGATCGTCCATCCGAAAATTGAATGCGAACGTTTCGTCGGTGCCGGTGGGCATCATCGTAAACACCCCCATGGAATCACTTCTTAGGTAGTAATTATTCACAATCACCCCGGAATAGCTGTCCCAAGCAGAAATGAAGTTGTCGACAGCCCACATCCGAATGAATTCGTCGCGGTCGGTGAAGCGGTCCATCGCTTTCCACCAGGCGTCGTTGTTCTTAATCTTTTGCGTGTTTACGAGCGCCCGCAAATCGTCTTTGTTCGGGGTTTTCTTCCAACCCTCTTTTACTTCGAATACCGCCGTGTCGCACTTTTCGCCGCCGCCCGAAGCGTCGGATCGGTTCACATCGGTCCAGTGCTTACAGGGTTCGTATAGGTGTTTAGTTGGGGTGCTGAATCGGCTTTCCAAAAACGCGTCGTCGTAGGGTTCGATTACCGCAAATAATCCCTTTTGGTACGAGCGCTTTCCAACCACCAGAGTGACCTCGGCATAGCCGACCCTAGGCGCTGGAACGTTCATGGCGTTGTAAAGCTTGTAAGACGAGTACTCGTGAATCTTCGAAACGTCCTGGGTCATTGAATTCAGAGTGAGCGACTGAAGTGTGCCGAGGAAGCCGAGTTTCATTATTCCGTCGCGCTTGAATTTCACTCGAAGACTGGGGCGATTGTTCAAAAGGCTCGGGTTTTGCCGAAGTGTGCTGGTTCCCTTGAGGTTGAAATTGACCGGGAGATTTTTGAACTTAATTCCAGCATTTTCATTTTCAATCGCGAAACGCGCTGACACAGCGGTTTTTGGTTCTCGCAGCAGAGACCCAACGTTTGACTCGGATACGGTGATGGTGATCTTGCTAACCGAAGTGCTGGCAAAGAAATCGTTGGCATTCGGTGCCGCTTCCGCATCGACTCCAACAAAACTGGCGAGAACGAGCAGAGCAACAGTAAGAGCGCCCCGCAGTTTCATAAGTTCATGCTAACAACACAACCTGAGAGGTTTTGGGCTAGCCTTTCACCATGATCAACAGCGCAGTTGCTAAGGCAAGAGTTGCCCAAAAAGAATGGGCCAAGGTACCGGTCTCAACCCGTGCCGCAATTTTCCGTCGGTTCTCGAAACTGGTTCTAGCCAAGCAGGATCAGATTCTCGACGTGATTCAGGAAGAGACCAAGAAGAACCGACTCAGCGCTTTTGAAGAGCTGCTCGACACCGTTCAACTAACTCACTACTACGGCCGTCGTGCAAAAAGTATTTTGAAAGAACACCGTCGCCGCGGTGCATTCCCAATCTTTACCAAAACCCGCGAGGTGCATCGCCCGGTTGGTGTGGTTGGCGTAATCACCCCTTGGAACTATCCGTTCACTCTGCCGGCTACCGATGTTGCTCCGGCTGTTATTGCCGGCAATGCGGTGGTTTTGCTGCCCGATGAAATGACCCCGAAGATTGCCGACCTGATGTTGGCCCTCATGATTGAGGCCGGTCTTCCGGAGGGCGTGATCACCATCGTCCATGGCGGAGGTCGGGTTCACGGTTCTGCGCTCATTCAGGAAGTCGATTTCGTGATGTTCACCGGTTCAACCGCAACCGGCCGAATTGTTGCCAAGCAGTGCGCCGAACGCCTGATTCCGTTTTCGGCCGAACTCGGTGGAAAGAACCCGATGCTGGTGCTCTCCGACGCCGACCCGGAGAAGGCAGCCGAAGGGGCCATTCGCGCCTGCTTCTCCAACAGCGGGCAGCTCTGCATCGCAATCGAGCGCATCTATGTTGTTGAAAAGAGCTACGACGAATTCTTGAAACACTTCGTTGCCAACACCAAGGCCATGAAGCTAGGCGCCGGCACCGACTGGGAAATCACCATGGGCCCGCTGATCAGTGAAAAACAGTTTGTTCGGGTGCGCGACCAGGTAAACGAAGCTGTTTCCAAGGGAGCCAAGGTTGAGGTTGGTGGCAAGGTTCGCCCAGACATCGATCCAACCTATTTCGAGCCGACCATTCTCACCAACGTCTCCGACGACATGGAGCTCGGTCGGGGAGAGACCTTCGGCCCGGTGGTGGCAATTTACAAGGTGGCAAACGATGCCGAGGCAATCGCCCGAGGCAACGACACCGACTACGGGTTGAACTCGAGTATATGGGGAGGGGCTGGAGCCAAGCGGGCTGCGGTGCAGATGGAGTCCGGTTCGGTAAACATCAACGAGGGTTTCAGCGCCGGTTTCGCTTCTCACGATGCTCCGATGGGTGGAATGAAAACTTCCGGTCTTGGGCGTCGTCACGGTCGCGAAGGTTTGCTCAAGTACACCAACTCGCAAACCATCTCTGTGCAACGCATCGTTGGCATCGCACCCATCGGTAAACAGAGCAATCGGGCTTTCGCCAAACTACTAACCCGACTACTAGGAATCTGGAACAAAATATCATGACCTACCAAGTTGCTCTAAGCGGTTCTCGCGTTCTCATCACCGGCGGTGCCAGTGGCCTTGGTCGTCAGCTGGCCCTTCAATCGGCTACCAAAGGCGCCCATGTAGTTATTTGGGACATGAACTTGGCAAACGCCAAAAAAGTTGTCACCGAAGTTCAAAAAGCGGGCGGCACCGCCGAGGCTCACCAGGTCGACATCACCGACCGCCTTGCGGTAAACACTCTGGCACTAAAGGTTGGTGCCGTAGATGTTCTGTTCAACAACGCCGGCGTGGTTTCAGGAGACTGGTTTTTGGATCTCAACCCAGATTCGATTGAGCGCACCTACCGAGTGAACGTACTGTCTCTGTACTGGATGACTCAGGCGTTTCTCCCTGCGATGGTTCAAAGTGGAAACGGGTGCGTGGTCACCATTTCAAGCGCATCAGGAATGCTCGGGGTGGCCAAGCTAACCGACTACTCGGCGAGCAAGTTCGCAGCCTTTGGTTTCATGGAATCGTTGCGTTCGGAATTGCGCATGAAGCGAAGCTCCGTAAACACTCTCACCGTTTGTCCGCACTACATCGGCACTGGGATGTTCGATGGCGTTCAGACCAAGTTCCCTTGGCTACTTCCAATCCTCGACGAGGTAAAGGTGGCGGCCAAGATTTTACGTTCGGTTGAAAAGGGTAAGGCCATGCTGGTTATGCCTAAATTCGTACATGTTATTCCTGTGGTCCGAGTGCTTCCGATTCGCGCGTTCGATCGGATTACCGACTTTTTCGGTGTCAACCGAACCATGGACCACTTCCGCGGCCGCAAGTAGGCACTACTTTTTCGGAATTACGATTTCCGCTGGCTTCAACCGGTTAGCTGCGAAGTCGTTGACCTTGTGATCGCTCGGGTAGCCGAGAGAGATGCCGTAGAGCAACTGGTAACCCTTGGGAACAGCAAACTCGCTGCGCACGATGTCGTCGTAGATTGAAACGGCTCCTTGGGCGCAGGTGCCAAGCCCTCTGGCGTGAGCGCCCAGCATAAGGTTCATCACAAACAGGCCGGCGTCGTTGGCAGAGAACTTGCCAAGGCTGGTGTGGGTGAAGATGAATAGCTCCACCGGCGCTCCGAAGAACTCGTAGTTGCGAGCCCAGGCCGCATCTCTGGCCTTGCGGTCTTTACGATCGATGCCCATGTGACCAAAGAGTTCGGCGCCAACTCGCTGCGCGCGCGGAAGAAGTTCTGGCACATACGGTTTGGCAATCATGGCGTTGCTGGTAGGAAGTGCCCGACGTTTGAAGAGCAGTTTCAACTGCCCCCATTTGCTCGAACGAAGTGGAGCCACAATCTCCCAACGCGCCAGAAACTCGGCGCTGATTCGATCTCGAGCGTCGCCGGTTGCTATGGCGACCATCACCGGGCGAGTGTTCGACCAAGACGGCGATGTTAGACCATCGGCAATAATCTGCTCGATTAACTCGGCCGGCACCGGCTTCGACAGGAAATCGCGTGTGGTGTGCCTTGAGGCCAGAAAATCGGAAAGTTCTTTGGGTTGCATACCTCAAACCTACATCCGAAGAGGTTGTTTTTCCGAGCTGTTCGTGAGAGCGAACAGCCCAACATTCAAGAGGCAATGTATTAGAACAAAGTAACCCTTTGTTATCTAATCGAGACACACTCTGGGGCTTTAAGCCCTGTTTCTCGGGTAAATTTAGAAGGTCTCGTAATCCACGAGCGTCCACTATTAGTAGGAGAAATACATGAAGTCATCGAAAGGTCGTGCTCTCGCAGTTGTTGCTTCCGCAGCAATCGCAGCACTAGTTTTCGCTGGTTGTGCTCCAGCAGCTACCGACGGTTCAACCGTCAACTGCGACGACTACAGCCAGTACAAGGGCCACGAAGGCACCGAGGTTGAGATTTACACCACAATCATCGACCCAGAAGCTGGCCTATTCAAGGAGTCATTCGCTGACTTCGAAGAGTGCACCGGCATCACCATCAACTGGAACGGAACCCAGGAGTTCGAAGCTCAGATTCCTGTTCGCGTTGAGGGCGGCACTGCACCAGATCTAGCAATCTTCCCACAGCCAGGTCTACTAGCTAAGTTCGCTGGTAGCGGCCTAGTTCCAGCAAGCGCTGAGGTTGCCGCTTCGGTTGACGCTAACTACAGCCCAGACTGGAAGAACTACGGAACCGTTGACGGAACCTTCTACGCAGCACCACTAGGCGCTAACGTGAAGTCATTCGTTTGGTACGCACCAAAGGTATTCGCAGACAACGGTTACACCGTTCCAACCACTTGGGACGAACTAATCACCCTGTCTGACAAGATCGCTGCAGACGGCAAGGTTCAGCCTTGGTGTGTAGGTTTCGGCTCCGGTGAAGCTACCGGTTGGGTTGGAACTGACTGGATGGAAGACATCATGCTTCGCACCGCGTCTCCAGAGACCTACGATGCTTGGGTTAACCACGACATCAAGTTCAACGACCCAGCTGTTGCTGCTGCAATCGCTCAGGCCGGCTCAATCATCAAGAACCCTAAGTACGTAGGCGACGTCAAGTCGATTGCTACCACTACTTTCCAGGCCGGTGGCGCTGGTGTTGTAGACGGTTCATGTGCAATGCACCGTCAGGCATCGTTCCTAGGTGGAATTCTGAAGGAAGACAACGGCGCAGTTATCGTTGACCCATCAGACGTAACCACTGAAAACGGTATCTCAGTGTTCTACTTCCCAGGTGCATCAGCCGACAACAAGCCAGCTCTTGGTGGTGGAGAATTCGTTGGTGCTTTCTCTGACCGTCCAGAAGTTCAGGCTGTTCAGCTGTACCTAACCACTCCTGAGTGGAACAACAAGAAGGCAAAGCTTGGTGGCTGGTTCTCAGCTAACAAGGGCCTAGACGAGGCTAACGTAGCCGACCCAGTAAACAAGGTTGCAGTTCAGATCCTAAAGAACGCAACCACCTTCCGCTTCGACGGCTCTGACGTAATGCCAGCTGCCGTAGGTGCCGGATCGTTCTGGAAGGAAATGACCGCTTGGGTTGCCGAAGGAAAGTCTGACAAGGCTGTACTTGACGCAATCGAGAAGTCATGGCCAAAGAAGTAAGTTAGGCTTAACACCTAACTAGAGCGGGTGTGGGCTTCCTCTGGAGGCCCACACCCAATCTTTTTATTGTTGGAAGTGATGAGTATGAACAGTGCATTCTACGCAGCGGTGAAATCACCGTGGGACACTATCGGTCCGAACCTTCTCCAGTTAGTTCTGGGCCTCGTGGCGTTTGCCGCCATCGTTTACATTTGCTTTCTTCTGGCCAGTCGCGCCAGCGTAAAGGCCCAAGATTGGCTCAAGTACCTTATCTTCTTGGTACCAGCCAGCTTGCTGTTGCTCATCGGCCTGGTTTACCCAACCATTCGCACCATGATCATGGCTTTCATGGACGCCGACAGTGAACTTTTCGTTGGCGTAGACAACTTTGTTTGGGCATTCACCATTCCTGAAATTCTTGTGGTTCTAAGAAACACCGCTGTCTGGGTGCTTCTGGTTCCAGTTCTCGCCACCGCCCTCGGTTTGGCAGTTGCCTACCTGACCGACCGCATGAAGCGCGCCGCGGTTGTTACCTCTCTTATCTTCATGCCGATGGCGATCTCATTTGTGGGTGCCGGCGTTATCTGGAAGTTCGTCTACGACTACCAGCCGAACAAGTTCAAACCAGACATCGGTCTTCTCAGCGCGATCAGCAAGGCTCTGGGTTTCACCCCACCAAACTGGCTGCTTGAAGCACCGGTGAACACCCTGCTTCTCATCGTTGTAATGATCTGGATTCAAACCGGTTTCGCCATGGTGGTTCTGGCAGCTGCCATGAAGAACGTGCCCGACGAAGTGGTTGAAGCGGCCATGCTTGATGGCGCAAAGCCTTGGACTCGATTCATTCGAATCACAATGCCGATGATTCGCTCCACCATTGTTGTGGTTCTAACCACCACCATGATTGGAACGCTCAAGGTTTTCGACATCGTGCGAACCATGACCGGCGGAAACTTCCAAACCAACGTAATCGCGAACGAAATGTACTCGCAATCATTCCGCGCCATGGACTACGGTCACGGTAGCGCGCTAGCGATCATTCTTTTCGTGGGTTGTTTGCCAATCATCGCCTACAACATCCGACAACTTCGACTCGAGAGGACGGAACGCTAATGAGCACACGCAAAAAAGCGAAGGACATATTCTCCTCACCGATTGCATCGGCAACCGCAATTCTTATTGCAGTTCTCTGGACCATCCCAACCTTTGGTCTACTGATCAGTTCGTTCCGCCCGCAAGCGGACATCAACAAATCAGGTTGGTGGATGTTCTTCACCAAGCCGAACGTAACCTTGGAGAACTACGCGTCAGTATTGTTCGAGGGCTCAACCACTAACCCACCGCTAGCGCAGTTCTTCGTGAACAGCTTCGCGGTAACCATCCCAGCCGTGGTGTTCCCAATCACGTTGGCACTATTTGCCGCCTACGCGCTGGCCTGGTTCAACTTCAGGGGTAAAGACACCATTTTCTTCATCATCTTCGGTCTGCAGATTGTTCCGATTCAGCTAACCCTGATTCCTCTGCTTCAGTTGTTCTCGAAGGGCTTGGTAATCGGTGGAGTCACCATCATTCCGGATCTGAACATCACCGGCACATTCTTGCCAATCTGGATTGCGCACACCATCTTCGGTTTGCCACTGGCTATCTTCCTGCTACACAACTTCCTAAGCCAGATCCCTCGCGAGCTAATTGAAGCAGCGCGAGTGGACGGCGCCGGTTGGTTCACGCTATTCACCAAGATCATCTTGCCGCTGAGCGTTCCGGCTATTGCCTCGTTCTCAATCTTCCAGTTCCTCTGGGTATGGAACGACCTGCTGGTTGGTCTTACCTTCGGCGGTGGCGTGAAGGAAGTTGCACCGATGACCGTGCGTATCGCCGAAATGGTCGGTACTCGAGGCAGCGGCTGGGAGCTTCTAACCGCAGGTGCCTTCGTGTCGATGATCGTTCCGCTGATCGTCTTCTTCGCACTGCAGCGCTTCTTCGTGCGAGGCCTACTGGCCGGATCGGTAAAGGGCTAAAAACCTTTAGCGCAGTTCCAGTAACTGCTTGAACATGCGAGCACTAGCCTTTGGCGTGCGCTTCATGGTTTCTTGGTCAACGTGCACGATACCGAACGTCATCTTCCATCCTTCGGCCCACTCAAGGTTGTCGAACATCGACCACGCGTAATAGCCGCGAAGGTCTACGCCAGCGTCACGCGCGTCGAGAGCTGCATTGATGTGGTTTAGGTAGTAATCGATTCGATCTTGGTCGTTCACGTGGCCGTCCACGAATTCGTCGTCCTTGAATGCTCCGCCGTTCTCGGTAACCAGTAGCGGAACTCCTGGAAGCCTCTCGGCTGTTTGAAGGAGGGTGGTGGTCATGCTTGCTGCGTGAATCTCCCAGCCCATGTCGGTGCGAGGTTCGCGTGGCACGAAAGTTACGTTCGGCATGCCGGGGTAAACATCTGTGTTCTGCCCAACGATAAAGCCCTTGTCGGTTTCGCTTGGGCTCTCAACTCGGTTCGGCGTGTAGTAGTTGATTCCCAGCCAGTCGATCGGTGTGGCAATCTCGGCGAGTTCGGAAGCTTTCACAAAACCCCAGTCGGTAATGTGCCGCGTTGCCTCAACGACGTCGGCAGGGATGCCTCGGCCGGCCACCGGGTCTAAAAATAGGCGGTTCTGCAACCCGTCCATGAGAATGGCCGCTTCACGGCTACCCTCATCCTCGGCAATCATGGTGGTTAGGTTCAAAACTAGACCGGTATTCTTGGCGCCGTTTGAGCGCAGCGCTTCAATACCTCGGCCGTGAGCTAGCAGAAGTCGGTAAGCGGCTTCGAAACCCCTGGCTGGGTCGCTGGCGCCAGGTGCGTGGATGTTCGTGGCATAGCCGAGGAACGATGAAACCCACGGTTCGTTGAGCGTTGCCCACGAGTCAACGCGGTCGGCAAACTTTTGCGCCAAAACTGCAGCGTAATCGGCGAACTTGTCGGAGATTGGCTCCCAGGTCCAGCCTCCTTTGTCGCCGAAGGTTGACGGCAGATCCCAGTGGTAGACGGTAGCCGCCGGCTTGATACCGCGCTCTAGCAGCCCGTCGATCAGGCGGTCATAGAAGTCGACGCCTTCCGAATTTAGAGCACCCTCTCCGGTGCGCATGATGCGAGGCCAAGAGAACGAGAATCGGTAGGAATCAACCCCGAGCCACTTCATTAGCTCTAAATCTTCCTCAACACGATTTACATGGTCACAGGCAGGTTCGCCGGTTGAACCGTCTTTGATGTTTCCAGCCTCGGCGAAGTCTTCCCAGATAGAGGAGCCGCGACCTTCGAGGTTTCCCTCAATTTGCCAGGACGATGTTGCGGTGCCAACAACGAAATCTTTTGGAAGACGTGAGGCGAGTGCGGCGATACGCGAATCAAGAGAGGTCATTATTAGAGGCTCTCACGATAAGTGGCAAACGAGTCAACGCTGTCGAATATTTCAGTTGAACCATTAGTGACAACTTCTACAACAAAACTTGGAGAACCAACGGCAGTTACAAAGTGCAGTCGAAC
>JBEGUF010000084.1:0-9675 GCA_041179025.1 Actinomycetota bacterium
TGGCAGGCTGCAACGCCGCCGCAACCAGCTCGAGTGGTGCGTGCCCAAAGGGCACCCGGAAGGCGTGGAAACCCTAGAGGAAACTGCGGTTCGTGAGGTTTTCGAGGAGACCGGAATTCGCGGTGAAGTGATCGAGTTGCTCGGATCGATTGACTATGAGTTTTACACCCCCGACAAATTCATAACCAAAACCGTGCACCACTTCCTACTTCGTCAAACCGGTGGCGATTTATCGGTTGCCGGCGACCCGGATCAGGAAGCCGTTGAGGCTAAGTGGTTTGACCTGAGCGAACTAAACGGGATCTTGGCTCACGAAAACGAGAAGCGCATGGCTCGCGGAGTCATCGAATGGTACGAACGCTCGCTATGAAATTCGTCAAGGCAATAACCGCGCTAGCTCTGGCTCTAAGCCTTGGGGTTAGTTCAAGCGCAACCGCGGCTGAAACCGACAACTACGACGTTCAAATCGTCAAAGGTTCTAACATCAACTTGGTTTCCCAAGACTCTCGAGTGCCAATTCTGCTTCGAAACAACTACGACACCGAGGTTCGAGTTTTGATTCACGTGTCGACCTCGAATCTTCGGGTGCGACTGCCAAAAGCAACCGCGGTAACCATTCCGGCCAACAGCACTGTGAACGCTACCGTTCCGGTGCAGGCTGTTGCCAATGGTGATGTGACCCTAAACGTGTGGCTAACCAGCTTCTCCGGGGTTCGGCTGGGCGAAAACACCAGAATTTCAATGAATGTTCTGGGTAATTTCGAAGCCATTGCTATTGGGTCGCTCAGCGTCGTGGTCGCCGTGCTTTTGATTTTTGGAACGATTCGCATGCTCAGACGTCGCGGGAACCAAGCATGAGTGTTGCCCGGTCATCGCTGATTATGGCTAGCGGAACCGTGGTTTCACGCGTTCTCGGCCTAGTTCGCACAGTGATGCTGGCTTACGCCATCGGTGTAACCACCAACGCGGCCGACGCATTCGGAGTGGCCAATCAACTACCAAACAACGTTTACGCAATCATCGTTGGTGGCCTTTTGAATGCCGTGCTGGTTCCGCAGATTGTGCGGGCACGAGTGCGCAAAGACGGTGGCAAGGGCTACATCGACGGCCTATTGACGGTAATCATTAGTGTTTTCGCCGCAATCACCATCGCCGCAACATTTTTGTCGCCGTTCTTGGTGCGTATCTACACCAGCGGTTGGAGTGAGGAAACCCTGGCTCTGGCAACCGCATTTGCCTACTGGTGTTTGCCCCAGCTGTTTTTCTACGGTCTGTATTCGATTCTTGGTGAGGTGCTAAACGCTCGCAGCTCCTTCGGTCCGTTTATGTGGGCGCCCGCACTCAACAACATCGTGGCCATCGCCGGTCTCGCAGTTTTCGTGGCACTTTTTGGGCCAAGTGCCGATTTGGCCTGGGATCAGGGTCAGATTGCCCTGCTGGCTGGCTCTTGGAGCGCAGGTGTGGCAGCCCAAGCGCTAATCCTGTTCGTTTTCTGGAAGCGAATCGGCCTACGTTTCACGCTTAACTTCAAACTTCGGGGCTTGGGTCTTCGTCCGGCTTTGAAAGCGGCCACTTGGACCTTAGGCATGCTGGTAATCACACAAATCGGGGGCTTGATTCAAACGAACCTGACTTCCACAACGCTTGCTGCCAGAACGGCCACTACCGGAAGCTTTACCGATGGAATTGCTTCGGTTGCGGTGGCCGGCACGGCTTGGTTGATTTTTATGATCCCTCACTCGGTTGGCACAGTTTCGATTGCCACGGCTTACTTCACAAGAATGAGCGAGCATGCTCAAGGCCAGAAGTTCGACCTACTGAAGAAAGACTTGAAGCAGTCGCTGCGCTCGATTCTGGCGATAAGTGCAATCGCCACCGCGGTAATGATCGTGGCGGCTTTCCCAATTGCCCGAGTATTTGCCTTCGAGTATCGACCCACCGTGGCTCTGGCCATGGTTTTGATTGCCATGATGGTTGGTCTAATTCCGTTTAGCCTGAATTTCATGCTTCAGCGAGTTTTCTATTCACTGGAAGACACC
The DNA here is from genome assembly GCA_041179025.1 of Actinomycetota bacterium. Lineage (GTDB taxonomy): Bacteria > Actinomycetota > Actinomycetes > Actinomycetales > Microbacteriaceae > Rhodoluna. Next base: position 2,040 of record JBEGUF010000084.1, read on the forward strand.
AAGAGTCCGTTTGTTTTCACGACCATTCAAATAGTCCTTTTTGTAATCGGTGCCTACCTGTGTGCCGGCCTGGTTCAGGCAATCTCTCTGGTGTTCGCCATTTCACTGGTGATGTCGGTGAGTTTTGCGGTTCAGGCGCTACTCGCCTACGTGCTGCTTCAGCGCAGAATTGGCAGTTTGAGAGACCTTAGACTCTTCGGTTACACATTTCAGGTCGTTTCGGCAGCCGGTCTGGCCGGTGCAGCCGGAGTTTATGTTCTCTACCTTTTGGGTGGAATTGGTGAGACCTCGTTTGCGGTTTCGTCTGCGCTGAATGCTCTGGTCTCGTGCATTGCCATCGGTTCCGCCAGCTTGTTTGTGTATGTGGGCGTGCTCTGGCTCGCCGGTAACTCAGAAGTGCGTTCCGTGATGTCGCGACTAAAGGGAATAGCACGCGGATAAACTTGGGTTATCCACCACGAACCAACATAGGGAAATCATGCGCGACGTAATCATCATCGGATCAGGCCCGGCCGGCTACACGGCCGCCATCTACACCGCCCGCGCCGGTCTCAAGCCGCTGATGTTGGCTTCATCGATTGAGCCAGGTGGCGAATTGATGAAAACCACCGAGGTGGAGAACTTCCCAGGATTCCCAAACGGCCTAATGGGTCCAGATCTTATGTATGCCATGCAAGAGCAGGCCGAACGTTTCGGAACCGAAGTTATAAACGACGACGTGGTTGAGGTTGAACTCAACGGAGACGTGAAGATTGTTAAAACTGGCGGCGGAGAAACCTACGAGGCTCGTTCGGTTATTTTGGCAACCGGAGCGGCCTACCGTGAACTCGGTCTTCCTCGTGAAAAAGAGCTATCCGGCCACGGAGTTTCATGGTGTGCTACCTGCGACGGTTTCTTTTTCCGTGAAAAGACCATCGCCGTGGTTGGCGGAGGCGACTCAGCAATGGAAGAAGCCAGCTTCCTAACCCGATTCGCGTCAAAGGTTTACCTGATTCACCGGCGCGACACCTTCAAAGCGTCGAAAACCATGGTTGACCGCGTACTAGAAAACCCAAAGATTGAGGTTATCTACAACTCGGCAGTTGCAGAGATCAAGGGCGAGAGCAAGGTTGAAGGCCTGGTGCTGGAAAATACCGTTGACGGCTCTAAAACAGAGCTGGAAGTTACCGGTTTGTTCATCGCAATCGGTTCCGACCCTCGCGTTGGACTCGTTCAGGGCAAGCTAGATCTTTCGGAAGACCACTTCATCAAGGTTGATGGTCGCTCATCTCGCACCAGCATCCCAGGTGTCTTCGCCTGTGGCGACGTCATCGACCCAACCTACCGCCAGGCAATCACGGCCGCCGGTTCGGGTTGTGTTGCAGCACTAGACGCCGAGCACTTCCTAACCGCCTAAGTTTCACGTAAAACGAAAGAAGATCAAATGTCGAAGAATGTAACCACAGCCAGCTTCCAAGAAGACGTGCTAAACAGCGAAAAGCCGGTACTGGTTGATTTCTGGGCCGAGTGGTGTGGCCCTTGCCGCATGGTTGGCCCAATCCTCGACGAAATCGGTGCCGAATACGCCGACAAGATTGAAATCGTCAAAGTAAACGTGGACGAAGAACCTCACCTAGCCGCCGAATACCAGATCACTGGAATTCCAGCCATGAAGGTCTTCCAAAACGGCAAGATTGTGAAGGAAATGGTTGGCGCAAAGCCAAAGCCAGCCCTACTTGCCGACCTCGAAGGCATCATTTAGTTAGTAACTGCCCCTATCGGGCGGTTAGGCTTGTTTGTCATGAGTGCAAACCTTGGCAATAACTTAGATCCGTGGCTTTCGGCTTACGCCGAACGCGCCCACACGTTATCGGTGTCTGAGGTACGAGCGCTTTTCGCGGTAGTTAGCCGCCCAGAAGTTGTTTCCCTTGCCGGCGGCATGCCTTATGTGGCAGCCCTGCCGAAAGATCTGCTCGAAAAGTCTTACTCCAGCATGATGGAGAAAAAGGGTCTGCTAGCGATTCAATATGGTGGCGGTCAGGGCGATGCCACACTTCGCGACCAGGTTCGCGAACTTATGGCACTCGAGGGCATTCGCTCATCAGTTGAAGACATCGTTATTACCACCGGCTCCCAGCACGGGTTGGAGTTTCTAAGCGGGCTGTTTCTAGAGGAAGGCGACGTGGTTTTGGCCGAGGGGCCGAGTTATGTTGGGGCTCTCGGAATCTTCCGCCATTACCAGGCACATGTGGAGCACGTTTACACCGACCACGACGGCATGAGCCCTGAGGCTCTGGAAGAGTCGATTGAGCGCCTAAAAGAGGCTGGGCGAACCATCAAGTTCCTCTATCTAGTGCCAAACTTCGCAAATCCTTCCGGTGTCACTCTCGCCAAGGAACGTCGTCCTCGAATTCTTGAAATTTGCAAGAAGAATCACATTCTGGTGCTTGAAGACAACCCTTACGGGCTTTTGTATTTCGACAAGCCGGTTCCAGATGCGCTGCGCTCCATGGACGAAGAGGGCGTTATTTACCTCGGCTCGTTCTCGAAGATTTTGGCTCCGGGTTTTCGCGTCGGTTACGTTTTGGCGCCTCCAGCCATCAAAGACAAGCTGGTTCTGGCTCAAGAGTCGGCGATTTTGTGCCCGAGTGCTTTCTCACAAATGATGATCAGTGAGTACCTGGCTAACAGCGACTGGCAAGCGCAGATCGACACCTTCCGTGGGGTTTACCGTGAGCGTAAAGACGCCGCACTCAGTGCCATGCAGGAGTTTTTACCGAAACTTCACACCACCAAGCCGGATGGTGGCTTCTACCTGTGGGTAACTTTGCCCGAAGGGGTTGATTCGAAGGCTATGCTGCCGCTGGCGGTGAAGGAATTGGTTGCCTACACTCCTGGAACCGCGTTCTTCGGCGACGGAACAGGGCACAACCAGCTGCGAATCTGTTACTCGTACCCAACTCCGGAGCGGATCCAGCTCGGAATTCAGCGTTTAGCCACGGTTATCAACCGTCAGACAGAGCTTCTCGATACTTTTGGCAAGAAAGGGGCAGCAAATTGATTCCAAAACCTAAACAAAACGGAAAATTGCGCATTCTGGTTCTGGCCGGAGGTATTTCCCACGAACGAGAGATTTCGCTCAAATCGGGCAGACGTGTTGCTGATGCTCTGATCGAGCAAGGTGCCAGCGTAATCATTCGCGAGCCAGACTCAGCTCTTTTGGGAAACATCAAGAAGGATAAACCAGACGTGATCTGGCCTTGTTTGCATGGTGCCACCGGCGAAGATGGGGCTCTACGCGATATTTTGGCTCTGACCGGAGTTCCTTTCGTTGGTGCCACTGCCCAGGGGTCGCGTTTGGCTTGGGATAAGTCGATTGCCAAGGTTTTGGTGTCGAATGCCGGCATTCAAACTCCAAACTCGGTTACTTTGCCGAAGGAATCGTTTCGAGAGTTGGACGCCGATGGTGTTTTGAAGGCAATTTCGTCGTCGCTGGCGTTTCCGGTGGTTGTGAAGCCAGCTAGATCCGGGTCGGCTCAAGGCGTGACCATCGTTCGGAAGCAGGATCAGCTTTCTCGAGCCATGATCGACGCCTATGTTTACTGCGACGTGGCCATTATCGAGAAATTCGTCGAGGGAACCGAGCTCGCCATAAGTGTGATCAACCTGGGAGCTGGGCCAATCGCCCTACCTGCCGTTGAGATTGAGCCAACCAATGGGCTTTTTGGCTACCAGGAGCGTTACACGGCCGGAGAAACCAACTACTACGTGCCAGCCAGGCTTACCAAGGCGGTGGCCGAGCGTGCGGCAAAGGTGGCCATTCAGGCTCACGAGTCGCTTGGATTACGTCACCTGTCGAGAATCGATCTGATCGTGGACAAAAAGGGCACTCCGTGGTTCTTGGAGGCCAATGTTTTGCCTGGACTCACCGAGACATCGCTGCTACCGCAGGCCGTTATCGCGGCTGGGCACAGTCTAGGAGAGGTTTACTACTCGCTGGCCGAATCGGCTTTGCGAGGACGAGGCTAAACTAGACTTTAGGTCTAGTATTCGGCTTCTACGCCGATTTCCTTCAAAATGCGCTTCAGGTCGTCGAGGCTAGCGAATTCAATCGAAATCGTGCCCTTACCCTTACCGATGGCGATTTTCACCTTGGTGCTGAGGTGATCTCCAACCTGGTCGGCCAATCCCTTTAGCATGTCCTGGCGGCCGCCCGGGCGAACCTTGGCCTTGCTCTTACCGCCAGGCTTGGCGATGGCGACGATCTCCTCGAGGCTGCGAACAGAAAGGCCCTCGTTGATGACCTTGTTGGCCAAATCGATTTGACGGGCCGAATCTTCGATGGCAAGAAGGGCCCTGGCGTGACCGGCACTCAAAACTCCACCAGCTAGCTTGCGCTGAATTTCGGCAGGGAGTTTGAGCAGGCGAATCGAATTGGTGATCTTCGGGCGAGAGCGGCCGATGCGGTTAGCCAGTTCGTCCTGGGTGATTCCAAAATCTTCCAAAAGCTGCTGGTAGGCGCTGGCCTCTTCGAGCGGGTTCAAATCGCTTCGGTGAAGGTTTTCCAAAAGGGCGTCGCGGAGCATGTTCTCATCGGCAGTCTCGCGAATTACGGCTGGAATCTTGGTGAGACCGGCTTCCTTTGAAGCGCGCAGACGACGCTCACCCATGATGAGTTCGTATTTGCCGGGTTCCGAGGTGATCTGACGAACCACAATCGGCTGAAGTACGCCAAGTTCCTTGATTGAGTGAACTAGTTCGGCAAAAGCCTCTGGTTCAAAAACGCTTCTTGGCTGTTTGGCGTTCGGGCGAATGCTACCGATTTCAAGGTGACCAAATCTTGCGCCCGGCACGGCAACCAGGTTTTCACCGGTGCTGCCACCCGCAGGGAAGAAAACGTCGATCGGGGCCTCTGCTGGGTTCTCTGAGGTAGGGATAAGGGCGCCGATTCCACGGCCAAGCCCGATTCTCTTATCTGCCAAGTTGTGCTCCTCTGTTTGCGATCTCGATGGCCGCCTCCAGATAGGCAATTGCACCTGGTGAACGGCGGTCGTGAGTAATAACTGTGCGGCTGAAGCTAGGTGCCTCAGAAACTCGAACTGCTCGAGGGATTACTGCTCCGAGCGTGACCGTAGGGAACTTATCGCGAACGAAGTTAACCACGTCTTCGGCGAGGCGGGTGCGACCGTCGTACATCGTTAGAAGCACTGTGGAGAGTTCCAGTTTTGGGTTCAACTGTTTGCGCACCAAATCGATGTACTTCAGTAGTTGATCCACACCCTCGAGAGCGTAGTACTCACACTGAATCGGCACCAGGATTTCGCTGGCGGCCGTCCAGGCGTTAATGGTCAGGAGACCTAGGCTTGGCGGGCAGTCGATGAAAATGTAGTCCGGTGGAGACATCGTGGTTTCGAGATAGCGCTGAATGGCTGTTTTCAGTCGGTGTTCTCTAGCAACTGCCGACGAGATTTCCATTTCCAGACCAGTTAGGTGAATAGTGGCCGGTACACAGTAAAGCCCAGGTAGTTCAGAGCTGATCTGAATTACATCCTCTAGCTCTGCTTCACCCATGAGCACTTCGTAAAGGCTACGAATCTCAGCATGGTGAGGGATGTTTAGTGCGGTTGACGCATTTCCCTGAGGATCTAGATCGAGAACCAACACCCGCATCCCCTTGCTGGCAAGGGCGGCTGCAACGTTAACGGTTGTAGTGGTTTTACCGACTCCGCCTTTTTGGTTGGAAACGGTGAAAATTCTGGTGTTTGCTGGCTTGGTGAGCACGGCTGCGTCGATAGCTGCCAGGCGCTGGAGGCTTTGGCTAAGCTCCTGAGCTAGCGGGGTGTCATTCATTTCGCTCACAATTATCGCTTTGTTTCACGTGAAACATTGGTCACATCATCGGTATCAAGGGTGTGCTGCCAGCCAGTTGGCTCGGGGCTAACCTCAACGCGGTTCGATGGGTAACCCAAGCCAGGTACAACCGTGGCCTTAGTTACCGCAGTGGCTTCGAACTGCTCTTCAATAGACAAATTGATCTCCAAAACTTCCCCGAAATCAGACTAACTTAGTTCTAACCACCAAAGTGGGCTCGGTGAGTAATCCGGCCCCCGCGTGAACTATTTCGAAGCTGGAAATACCCATTTTCTTCTGAATGCGCTTGGCATCCTCGATTTCCTCGGCTGCTTTGGACCCTTTCAGTGCCAGAATCTCGCCACCGTGACGTACCAGCGGCACGCATAGTCTCAGCAGCTTAGGTAGGGCCGATACCGCCCGGGCTGTGGCAATATCGAACGCCTCGCCCACTTCTTCTGCTCTAGTTCTCAGAACTTCAACGTTCGTCAGGCCCAACTCCTCCACCACGCTAATCAACCAGTCGGAACGGCGTTCCATCGGTTCGATCAGTGTAAATCGGGTGTCTGGCAAAACGATCGCCATGGGGATTCCTGGTAAGCCGGCCCCAGATCCGATATCGCAAACCGTTTTACCCGGGGCGACTAGTTCGGCAACCACTGCGGAATTGAGGATGTGACGCGACCAAAGACGAGGCATCTCGCGGGGGCCAAGTAGGCCTAGTAAATCGCTGTCGCGCACCAGTGCAGCGGCATATCCCCTGGCCAAATCGATTCGTTCACCAAAAACGGCTGCTGCCTGAACGGGCTCTGCCTCTGGTTCAAAAACTTCTTCAATCATCGCTATCTAATCTTCCATGTTTCACGTGAAACATTCAAAAGAAAAGGGCCGAGCGTTTGCCCGGCCCAATTCAAATCAGTACTTAGGCTGGCTTCACCACGATGTGGCGATCGCGTGCCTCGCCCTCAGACTCTGAGGTGAGACCTGCGTCGGCAATAATGTCGTGGGCGATTTTGCGTTCGTACGAGCTCATTGGCTTCATTGGAACAGCCTCGCCGGTTTCGCGAACCTTGTCGATGACCTTGTTCACGATGCGGCTAAGTTCGTCTACACGCTTCTGGCGAGAGCCACCCACATCTAGGATTAGGCGGCTGAAGCTGGTGGTTTTGACCTGAACGGCCAAACGAGTTAGCTCCTGAAGCGCCTCAACGGTGTCTGGCTCCGAGATCAGGCGTAGGTTTCCACCCTGCTCAGACGAGATCTCCAGATATGCGCGGCCTTGACGAACGTCGATGTCGATGTCTCCGTCTAGGTCGAAGATGTCTAGCAATTCTTCTAGGTAGTCGGCGGCGATGTCGCCTTCTTCCTCAAGGGCCTTGGTGCTGGTCTCTGGCGCTTCTGAAGCCTCGGAGGTTTCTACTGCGTCAACGACCTCTACTACTTCGGCCGCGTCAGTCTCTACTTTTTCCTTTTTTGGCATGTGTCTTTCTCCTGTTACTTACGCTTCTTGCCGCGCTTGCGAACCGGCTGGGTGCGCTGACGCGGGGTATCTTCTTCGGTGGTCTCTGCGGTGTCGGCGGCAGGCAACTTACCCTTTTTAGTAAGTCGTGCCTGGCGGTCGTGCCATGCCTTTGAACCCTCGGTTGGCATTCTGCGAATGACCACAAACTGCTGTCCCATGGTCCAGAAGTTAGATGTTAGCCAGTAGAACATAACTCCCAGTGGGAAGCTGATGCCTGAGATTGCGAAGATCACCGGGAAAACCCAGAGCATAATCTTCTGAGTCTGCATGTACTGGGTGTTCTGA
>JBEGUF010000085.1:0-15788 GCA_041179025.1 Actinomycetota bacterium
ACAGTCGGTTGGTGCAATCATCGGCGCTTCGTTTGAGGTGCACAACATCAAGCCGCAGGAAGGCGTGAAGCGCGCTGTGCAGGACCGTCTCGAGCGCGTTGGCCTAAACGCAGAGCACTACGACCGTTACCCGCATGAATTCTCAGGCGGTCAGCGCCAGCGTATCGGTATTGCCCGTGCAATTGCCCTAAAGCCAAAGTTCATCGTCTGTGACGAACCAGTTTCGGCTCTAGACGTGTCCATTCAGGCCCAGGTGGTAAACCTGCTCACCGACATCCGCGACGATTTCGGGATGTCGTATCTCTTCATCGCCCACGACCTGTCGGTAGTGCAGCACATCTCAGACCGCGTTGGCGTTATGTACCTTGGCAAGATGATGGAAATCGCTCCAACCGATTCCATCTACTCGTCGCCGCATCACCCGTACACCAAGGCTCTGTTGTCGGCTGTGCCGATCCCAGACCCGAAACTGGAGCGCAAGCGCGAGCAAATCGTGCTCACCGGCGAGCTTCCTTCCCCGATGAAGCCTCCTACCGGCTGTGTTTTCAGCACACGCTGCTGGAAAGCTCAGGCTAAGTGCTTCGAGATTGAGCCGGTCTTGCAAAAGGTTGGCAAGGCCGAAGTTGCCTGCCATTTCCCTGAATAAGTCTTAACCTGATTAGGTGCTAACGGCTTTTAGTTCCTCTTTGGATCGTTTCCGCACCCATCTTGAAGCTGGTCGCGGTTACTCCAAGCACACTGTAAAGGGTTACCTCACCGACCTAGCCGACCTCGCAGACTTCCTCGAGGTTTCTGGAGTAGTCACTCCCAGCCAGATCGATTTGGAATCCCTGCGTTCCTGGCTTTTCTCGCTAAGCGAGCGTGGAATTGCAAAATCGTCGATGGCCAGAAAAACCGCTTCTGCCAGATCTTTCACCGCATGGCTATTGGAGCACGGCGAGCTGGAAAACGACCCAGGGTTGAGACTGCGCGTGCCCAAGGCCAACAAATCGCTTCCAAAAGTTGCTTCACGAGCGAGCATGGACGAGGTTTTTCGGCTTCTTGAGGCTGCCGCGAATGAGGGCGACCCACTGGCTATTCGCAATCTGGCTATTGTGGAACTTCTCTACGCAACCGGGGCGCGTGTTAGCGAGGTGGTTGGTCTCAACCTTGCGGATGTGGATTCGGCCAGACGCTTGATTCAAGTCACTGGTAAGGGAAATAAACAGCGCATGATCCCTTACGGCACACCTTGTGAGGCAGCCTTGGAGCGGTGGCTTCAGCAGGGGAGACCAAAACTCGTCACCGATAAGACTTCGTGGGAACTTTTTCTCAACACCAAGGGCCTGCGAATCGGGGCCAGGGCTATCTACGAGTTGGTAGCGGGAGTCTTGGCTGCCACACCGATTGGCTCGGCAGGGCCTCACGCTCTTCGCCACACCGCCGCCACCCACCTTCTAGACGGCGGTGCCGACTTGAGGGCGGTTCAGGAACTATTGGGCCATGCCAGTCTCGGTACCACGCAGATTTATACGCACGTTAGCATCGAACGCCTGAAGGAAGGCTACAGCTCAGCCCATCCCAGGGCTTGAGCCTGCTGGGCGAAAGCCCACCAAGTTTCACCAGTGGGGACAGATAGCCGTTGTCGCTCCTCATGGAGAAGTGAAGACAGAAATCTAGCCCGCAGTGTGAGGCGTAATCGTCTTGGAAACAGGTAATTCCAATTAGCTCACCCGTTGTTACAATCTGACCGGGGGAAACCGTCGGGCAAACTGGTTCAACCGAGGTAACCAAGCCGTTCTCGTGGCGAATCGACACGATGGAACGATTCACGACCAGCCCAGCAAACGAGACTACGCCGCTGTGCGCCGAAAAGACCGCCTCTTCCGCGCCAACTAGGTAATCCACGCCCCGATGACCGGCCGACCAGTCTTCGCTCGGCTGGAGAAATGCGCGAATGAGCCGCGGCTGCTCTAGTGGAGCTTGCCATACGTCTGAGGCGCTCGCGGAAACTGGATTGTTGGTGAAGGTGATTAGCATCATCGATGCCACCAGCAATAGGGTGAGGGTGGTGCGATTCGGTGTCATCTAACAATCTTGGTTTTCACCCGAAGTTCATCAACGAACACCCAATTTCTGTGGAAAACCGGCGGTTTCGGCTGGTAGTCTTTTAGAAGCAACGTTTCGGCGTTGACTTCGCGTGTCGAATCCCATCGAATAACCACTCGGTCCAGCTTGCTGGCTGTTTTAGATGCGACACCAGGTGTGACCGGCAACCGCCGGGAGCTAATAACTGAGTGGCACTTATGTGCCAAAAGGAGAAACTGCCATGGCAGTAGTAACAATGCGCGAGATGCTTGACAGCGGCGTGCACTTCGGGCACCAGACCCGTCGTTGGAACCCAAAGATGAAGCGATTCATCCTTACCGACCGCTCTGGCATCTACATCATCGACCTTCAGAAGTCGCTAACCAGCATCGACCAGGCTTACGCTTTCGTAAAAGACCTTGTTGCTGCCGGCGGTTCGATCATGTTCGTTGGCACCAAGAAGCAGGCTCAGGAAGCAATCGCTTCTCAGGCGCAGCGCGTGGGTCAGCCTTACATCAACGAACGCTGGTTGGGTGGCCTTCTAACTAACTTCCAGACCATTCAGAAGCGTCTAACTCGCCTCAAGGAGCTTGAGGTTATGGACTTCTCAGGTGCAACCAAGACTGGTCTAACCAAGAAGGAACTGCTAATTCTTCGTCGTGAAAAAGACAAGATGGAGAAGTCACTCGGTGGTGTTCGTAACGTTACCCGTCAGCCTTCTGCGCTGTGGGTTGTAGACACCAACAAGGAACACCTAGCGATCACCGAAGCCAAGAAACTTGGAATTCCGGTAATCGGCATCCTAGACACCAACTGCGACCCAGACGAGGTCACCATCGGTATCCCTGGAAACGACGACGCAATTCGTTCAATCGCACTTTTGACCCGTGTAATCGCTGACGCGGTTGCCGAAGGTCTAGTTGCCAAGCACTCGAAGCCTGAAGAGAGCGAGCCACTGGCCGCTTGGGAGCAGGAACTTCTAAGTGCAGACGCAGCAGCTCCAGCGGTTGCAGAAGAAGCTGCTCCAGCAGCTGAAGTTGCAGCCGAAGAAGCTGCCCCAGCAGAGAAGGAAGCAGAATAATGGCTAACTACACCGCAGCAGATGTAAAGGCTCTACGCGAGCGCTCAGGCGCCGGCATGATGGACTGCAAGAACGCCCTAGACGAAGCCAATGGCGACGGCGAAAAGGCGATGGAAGTTCTTCGTGTCAAGGGCCTAAAGGGCGTAAACAAGCGCGAAGGCCGCACCACCAGCAACGGTTTGGTTGTTGCTCGTGTGAACGGCGGAACCGGCTACCTAATCGAGCTTGCTTGCGAGACCGACTTCGTTGCTAAGGCAGAGAAGTTCGTTTCACTTGCAGAGTCGATTGCCGATGCAGTTGTTGCAGCGGGAGCCAAGACCCTGGATGCAGCCTTGACCGCTGACCTCGGTGGTAAGTCGGTTGCCGACGCCATCAACGATGAGGCAGCAATCATGGGCGAGAAGGTAGAACTTCGTCGCGTGGCTTCTGTTGAAGACGCGAAGGTGGACGCCTACCTACACCGCACCAGCAAGGACCTACCTCCACAGGTTGGCGTGTTAGTTGCTTACTCGGGTGACAACGACGAGACCGCTCACGATGTTGCAGTGCACATCGCGGCATTCTCGCCAAACCACCTAACCCGCGACGACGTTGACGCAGAGGTTGTTGCAACCGAGCGTCGTATCGCCGAGGAAACCGCTCGCAACGAAGGCAAGCCAGAAGCAGCGCTAGAGAAGATCGTTGAAGGCCGAGTTACCGGATTCTTCAAGGAGAACGTTCTACTAGAGCAGGACTTCGCTAAGGACAACAAGTTGTCGGTAGCCAAGGTTCTAGAAAACGCAAACCTAAAGGTTTCGGCATTCGTACGCTTCCGCGTTGGTGCCTAAACTCAAAAATGTTGAAAAGGCTCGGCCGAATCGGTCGGGCCTTTTCGCTTGCCCGCCTAGGATGGTTGTTAGGAGGAAGCAATGGCACAGAAGCGTCGAGTTTTATTAAAACTTTCGGGGGAAGCGTTCGGTGGTGGCACTCTTGGAGTTAACCCCGACTACGTTGCTGCTTTCGCAAAAGAAATAGCCGAAGGCGCCAAAACCACCGAAATCGCAATTGTGGTTGGTGGCGGTAACTTCTTCCGCGGAGCAGAGCTATCTCAGCGTGGCATGGATCGCTCGCGAGCCGACTACATGGGCATGTTGGGTACCGTCATGAACGCCCTCGCACTGCAAGACTTCCTCGAGCAGGCTGGCGTGGACACCCGCGTCCAGTCGGCTATCACCATGGCACAGGTTACCGAGCCTTACATTCCGCTTCGCGCAATTCGACACCTTGAAAAAGGTCGCGTTGTGATTTTCGGTGCAGGAGCTGGCATGCCTTATTTCTCCACCGACACAGTTGCCGCTCAGCGAGCACTTGAGATCAAGGCAGACGAGGTTTTGGTTGCCAAGAACGGTGTCGACGGCGTTTACTCAGCCGACCCGAAGAAAGACCCTAAGGCAAAGCGACTTGAGAAGATCAGCTACCAGGAAGCCCTAGTTCAGGGCCTCAAAGTGGTTGATGCCACCGCATTTAGCCTCTGCATGGACAACAAGATGCCGATGCGAGTGTTTGGCATGCAGGGCAAGGGAAACATCACCGACGCCATCAAGGGCAAGGCAATCGGAACCTACGTTTCCGCCTAACGAACTTTAGAAACAAGGAGAATCAGATGATTTCTGAAATCATGAACAGCACCAAAGACAAGATGGCCAAGGCGCTCGAAGCGGCTAAGGACGATTTCTCGTCGGTTCGCACCGGTCGAGCCAACCCGGCCTTGTTCCAGAAGATTGTGGTGGACTACTACGGCACCGGAACTCCGCTAGGCCAGCTCGCGTCGATGCAAAACATCGAAGCTCGCACTCTAAACATCACCCCTTACGACAAGAGCGCCCTAATCGCGATTGAGAAGGCTATTCGCGATGAGCCAAACCTAGGTGCCACCGTAAACAACGACGGAACCACAATTCGCGCTTCTTTGCCTGATCTGACCGAAGAGCGTCGTAAAGAGTATGTGAAGTTGGTTAAGGCCAAGGCAGAGGATGCTCGTGTGGCGGTGCGAAACATCCGCCGCAAAGGCAACGACGACTTGGCTGCGCTCAAAAAGGACGGCGCCGCCGGAGAAGACGATTTGGCCCGCGCTGAAAAGGAACTCGACGCACTAACCAAGCAGACCGTCGACGCCATCGACGACGCCTTGAAGCGCAAAGAAGCAGAGCTGCTCGAGGTCTAGTGTCTGATCAAAAGGTTTCTGAGGGTGGGCGCAGCCTATCGAAGTCGGTTTTGTACGGAAGCCTGCTCGGTGCCGCGTTTCTGCTCTCAATCCTGATCGTCAAAGAGCTTTTTGTTTTACTGGTAGCCACTGCAATCGCATTCGCAGCCTGGGAGCTCTCATCTGCTCTTCGCCTAAAGGGTTGGTATGTTCCGAGAGTGCCTGCAACTATTGGCTCTTTTCTGATTATGCCGGCTACTTACATTTGGGGTGCGGTGGGTCAGTGGGGATTCACTTTGGCTACGTCGGTGGCGCTCATGATTTGGCGCCTGATTCACATCCTCTGGGAAAAGCGTCGAACGGTGTCGCAAACCTTTGGCGCTACCATCAAGGATTTGGCTGCTGCGGCTTTTCTTGTAACCTACCTTCCCCTCACTATTTCGTTTTCGGTTCTGCTACTTCGCCGCGAGGATGATGGACCAGCCTGGGTGCTAGCTTTTGTGGTGCCAGTGGCCTTGGTTGACACCTTCGGCTATCTCGTTGGCCGCAAACTTGGTAAACACAAAATGGCTCCCGGTGTCAGCCCCAAGAAAACCTGGGAAGGTTTGTTGGCGTCAATTTTGGCTGGAACTATCTCCTCGGTGGCTATGGTCGCGTTCGTGGTTGGCATCGATTGGTGGTACGGCCTGATTTTGGCAGCCGCTCTGATTTTGGCAGCGGTGTTCGGCGACTTGGCCGAATCGCTAATCAAGCGAGACTTGGGTATCAAGGACATGTCGTCGTTGCTGCCAGGTCACGGGGGAATCATGGACCGTCTCGATTCAATGTTGCCAGCAGCGTTAGTCACCTACGCGTTCGTCACCTTCCTGGGGCTTTAGGGATCACTCATGGCAGCTTTCGCAACCGTCCGTAAAGGCAAGTTGGGCTATTCCAAAACGGAAGTCGATTTGCTTATCGCCAGAGCGCGCGATCAGTACGCGAGTTCATCGGCACATGTTTTGGATTGGCGAGAGCTTTCTAATCACGTGTTCTCGATGGAGAAAAACGGGTATCAACCGGCAGCGGTAGACGCCGCTTTCGAGAAACTACAGGATACCTTTGCCCAGAAGGAACTTGCGGAGCGCTTTGTGGCAATCGACACAATCGCTCAGGCTCTGGCTGCGCGAGTAAACCGACCAAAGGGCAAGCGATTCAAACGCGCCAATGTCTTAGGGCTGGGCTACTCTCGGTCTCAGGTCGATGCCGTGCTAACTCTGGTTGGCGATTATTTAGAAGGCACCGAAGAATTGCAAATTGGAGAAGTGCGAGAACTAAAGTTCAAGCTAATGAGGGGAGGCTACATTGAGTCGCAAGTTGACGCCTACATCGATCGGTTGGTCGAGCATATTCAAACGAAGCGTTTCGCTAAGCCTGTTGTTCCTGCTGTTGTTCGCCCCACCAACGTCGTCGATGGCTCTGAGTTCTACTCCCAGCCAGGCCACGAAGCCTACTAACGCTCTAAGTTACGTAACGAAGCTTAAGCCGAAAGCTATGGCTAGCCATAGTGGCTATCGTCGCGACAAGTTTTCGGCCAACTGGGGGAGTATCAAGCAGGGTTCCCGAACCTGCGATCTCAGAAACTACATCCTCACCCGCGATTTAACCAACATCACCCGCAAATCATACGACTGGTGTTTGGTAGCAACCGGAACTCTAAAAGACCCTTACACCGGCAAGGTAATTCGCTTTGTGCGCGGGGTAAAAACGTCAGGCAAGGTGCAGATCGACCACGTGGTGGCTCTCAGCAACGCCTGGAGCACCGGAGCGCAGTCGATTGGCTCTACGGCGCGCTACCAGTTCGCTAACGACCCGCTGAACCTTCTAGCCGTGGACGGACCGACCAATGGCTCAAAGAGCGATAAAGACGCCTCACTGTTCCTTCCAAGGGTGGCTTACCAGTGCAAATACGTGGCCAGGCAACTTTCGGTGAAGCGTAAATACAAGCTATGGGTAACTTCTCCTGAGCGAAAAGCGATGATTCGCGTTCTAAACACCTGCCCTAAGCAGAATCTGCCCTAAAAACTGGGTCTGGCGTAAGCAAATTTCGCAAACTAAACTTAAATTTTGCGCGAGCAGAGTTTTCAGGAGGTGAAATGGGTCGTCACGAAGCAACTCGAGTTACCCTCACCTCTAGGCTGGGTAAACCGATCGCATCCATTTTCGGCTCAAGTCGCCTCGCGAAAGCCCCAACCAGGAGGGCTTGGGGTTTTGCAATTACTTCAGCTCTAGCGCTGGTAACCGTGGTCGACCCTTACTTCGGAACTCTCGACTCTTATGCGGCCGACACCGAGTACGTAAACTATTTCGACGAATTAGAAAACAACCCGCCGGTTACCGTTTCGCTTACTCGTGGCGGTTACGAGGTGCTCACCGGAGAAGCAGCCACCAAGGTGTTCGTTGAGTTGGCGCGAATTCCTAGTGCGAACACCGTTCAGGCAATTGCCTTCGGCAAGATGAAGAACCACGGCTGGGGTCTAGATCAGTACTCCTGTTTGGTGAAACTCTGGAATCGTGAATCGAACTGGCGAGTAAACGCCTACAACCCAAGTTCTGGTGCGTACGGTATTCCGCAATCGCTACCCGGTAGCAAAATGGCGGTGGCCGGAGCCGACTGGAAGACGAACCCAGAAACTCAAATCAACTGGGGTATCGGATACATCGAAGGCCGCTACGGCGACCCTTGCACGGCTTTGGCCCACTCAGACCGCGTCAACTGGTACTAATGCCACGCTCGAATCGTCCAAAGCGTTCGAAAGCGAATAGCGAACACGAAGAACTCGATTTAGATCGAGTTCGCTCTGGAGTTCGCCGTAAGGAAACCAAGCGCGGTGTTGTTTATGTGGTTCAGGCGTCCACCGGTCGAAATGCCGAAGATGACAAGACTTGGATTTGTCCGTTTTGCAATTCGAGTATTTCGATTGGCATAAGTCACCTCGTGGTCTGGGACGACGTGCGCGGGTTAGACACCAGACGTCATTTTCACACGCCATGTTGGGCAAAATTCCAGGGCACCCTGCTTTGAGCGAAATGGTTGAGGTTCGCTCGGGAGTAGAACTTCCGTCCATCAGGGAAGACATCTCGTTTGTCACCAGCGACGGATTGACGTTGGTAGGGGAGCTTGCTCTGCCATTACACACTGCGCCAACTGCTACTCTGATTACTTTTCACCCGCTACCAACCCACGGCGGGTTCATGGACTCACACATCTATCGAAAGGCGTCGAACCGCCTGCCCGCGCTAGCCGATCTGGCGGTGCTGCGATTCAACACTCGAGGCACTTCATCTCCCAGAGGCACCAGTGATGGCGTCTTTGGCGAAGGCATCGCGGAACGGGCTGATCTAGAAGCGGCAGTTGCGTTCGCTATTGCTCGGGGCTTACCGAATCTTTGGCTGGTTGGCTGGAGTTTCGGCACCGAACTGGTTCTGAAATACGGCCACGACAAGCCGGTTTTGGGAGGCATCCTGCTTTCGCCGCCGCTGCATCGCACCAGCGAAGAGGAACTTCGGGTCTGGGCTAACAACGGCAAACGTCTTGTTGCCCTGATTCCTGAGTTCGACGACTATCTGAAACCGGCCGAGGCTGCTGTGCGCTTTGCCGCAATTCCACAACTTGAATTGGTGGCGGTAGCCGAGGGCAAGCACCTCTGGGTTGGCGAAAGCGCCACTAAGACGGTGTTGAACGAAATTGTGCGGGTGGCCAATCCGCCGAAGTCTCCGCTTCCGGAAACGGTTCTGATTTAGCGCAGGTTTTGGCGGGGCATCCACACCTGGCGAATGACCAGAATGATTGATGCTGCAACTGGAATCGCCACAAGCGCTCCCATGATTCCGAGTAGCGCACCGCCGGCCATGGCGGCCACGACAACCACTCCACCGGGAACCGATACCGCACGCTTCATGATTCGGGGGCTGATTACGTAGGCTTCGATTTGCATGTAGATGAGATAGTAGAGACCAACCGCTAGAGCCATTCCCGGACTAATGGTCAGTGCAACCAGCGTTACGATGGAGGCGCCAGAAATTGCGCCAACCAGTGGAATCAGCGCCAGCAGGAAGGTTACAAAGGCGAGGACGACCGAAAATGGAACCCCGGCGATGGTCATCACAATAAATCCAAGAGAGGCGTTGATAAGTGCCACGGTAGCCTGACCGCTCACGTAGCGACCAACCGAGGCGGCCACCTCTTCGGAGAGGCTGGAGAAGGTGTCTCGTTTTGAAGCTGGAACCAGTGCATATACAAACTTCTTGAAACGTCCTAGTGACGCCATGAAGTAGAGGCTCAGGGTGAGAATCACTATGAATCCCACCACGCCGTTCACTAGCGAAAGGCCAACCTGAACCACACCACCGAGCATTAGCGGCCAGTTCGAGGCATCAGCTAGGTAAGTTGCAACATTTGAGATTGCCGATGATACAGCGCCGTTCAACTGGGTGTCTAGAGTTTGAACCCACTTCAAATCATTTAGATTTGCCAACAGGTTCGGGGCATTGCTCAGAAGTGCACCGGTTTCTTCAATCGCACTAGGAATCACGGCAATTAACAGGGCGCCGGCAATCGCCAGGATCGAGAGAACCACGATGAGAATCGAGTAACTGCGGGGAATTCCGCGCGACTCCAGCAATCTCACCAGCGGATCGAGGCCCAGAGCAATAAAAATTGCTGCAGTCATGTAGGTGAGGATGGTGGCAAGGGTGACCAGTGACTGGCCAACCAGGATTGCAGCCAAAACACCGAGACCCCCTAGAAAACCAATTTCAAAGGCGTTGGCCAACGACATTTTTGCGATGGCAAATTTAGGTGCGGAGTTCTTCACGGCCATTGGTTACTCGGCAATCGATTGTTCGGCGGTTTCAATAACCGTTCTTAGGTTCTTCAGGTAGATCGCAACGGCGTCTCGCTCGCTGTTCAGCTTCCCGATAGCCGCTTTCAGGCGTCGAACCTCGTTGCGAGCCTTGTTTTCAGCCTCGGCAATAATCGCCCTTGCCTCGGCCTCGGCAGCCACCAGGGTTTCCTCGGCCTTCTCCTTGGCTTCGTCGCGGGTTCGCTTGTTCACGGCCTTGGCGGCAGCTTCAAGAGTCTCGGCTTCTAGTCGAGCGGCGTTGGCGCGCACCTTGGCCAGTGCCAGAGAGCTCTGGGCATCATCGAGATACTTCTGAGTTGCCGCAACGGCCTCTTGGTGCTTACGAAGGTACTCTGCTTCCGCTTCGGCACGACGGCCGGCTAGCTCTAGGTCGAGATCAATGCGGAACTGCTCTGAAACCAAATCCTCGGCGGCCTGAACGTTGCCCTCTTTGTACAGCTTGCGAAACTCGATGAGCCTTTGTTCGCTAAGTTTGCGAGCTACTTCGGTCTTCATGGCTTCGGTTTCGCGCTTGGTGGTTGCCCGTAGCCTCGCTGCTTCGGTGGCAATGGAACCTCGAATTGAGCCAGCCTCGCGGGTTGCTTCATCCACCAGGTTGGTGGCTTGGTCTCTAGCTTCGCGAAGAATTTCGTCGTAGTCTGCTTTAGCCTGTGCTTGAAGGCGCTCGGCACGCCTTTGAGCCTCGGAAACCAGCGAATCGTAGTAGTTCTTAGCCTCCTCGCGAAGGGTTGCCAACTCGCCCTCTAGATCGGCCAGGATTCGTTCGCGTTCGGCTTCAGCGTCGGCAACAATGCGAAGTGACTGCTCTTCAGCAGTGCTGAGGATTAGCGCGGCTCTGGTGCCAACGGAAGCGTAGTTTGGCGCTTCGCTCTCGTTGAGGCGGGCCTGAAGAGCCTCTGCCAACTCATTTTTTTCGCGGAGCTCGGAAACCAACTGGGCGTTGATGCCGTTGATCTGCAGAAGTTCTTTGCGGAGTAGCCGAATCGCCTCGTCAACAGCATCGCGGTCGTAGCCGCGCATAGCCGTTGCAAATTCGCTCGGGTCAACGCTCAAGAGACACTCCTAGATGAATTGCGTAGAATGAGAAGGCTGGTCTAAACCACAAGTTTACCCCGATTGGATAGTGATGCGCCTTATCATCTCGGTCGCGCTCTACCTTCTAGCGCTCACCCTAATGCTGGTTGGTATCGCTGAGCGAACCGTGTGGGCGCCTAAAGACACCCAAGACATCTCGGTGACAATTACCGAGCCCAAGCCGCTATTAGTAATCCCGAACAGCATCTTGAAGGTAAATCCCGGCCAGCCGATTATCACCGTGAGCGGCCCTGGTCGAGTTTTTGTTGCCACCGGCCGTGAAGCCGACATCACCGCCTGGGTTGGCGGTTCCAGCAAGACCATCGTCACCTACGACAAGCAATCGAAATCACTTGGTTCTTCAGCTGTGATTGGGCTTGCCCCTTCGGCTAATCCACTTGGATCAGACCTTTGGCGCACCGAACGCGCAGCCAATTCGGAAGTTTCCGTGAAGGTTGCCACCGGCGACGAGAATGCGTTGATAGTAGCCAGCGACGGATTGGTAGTGGCTCCAAACAAGGTGACAATCAGATGGCACCAGGACTACGACCTAACCCCGTCGAACATCCTGATCAACTCCGGCCTGGTTTTGATGCTGGTCACTTTGATTTACAACTTTTTTGTTTTCCGTAGCCTCAGAAATGCCCGTCGCCCAAGGCGCAGGCTACCAAAAGCCCCTCAGGGTCCGAAGATTAGGCGCAAGCGCACTGGTTCGTCGCTACCGCCTCGAGGAAGACGTTCCGCCAGAAGAAACTTCATCGCGATTCCAGCTACTGTAGTGTCACTCGCCCTGGTAACCGGATGTGCACCATCGAACGACACCACGCCAACTCCGTCGCCAACCCAAACCAACGCCGTAGTCAATGCCCCGGCGGCTTTGCAGATTGGGCAGATTCGGAAGATTGTCACTTCGGTCTCGAGAATCGCCAAGGCTGCCGATGAAGCGAACTCGGTCACTCAACTTCTACCTCGATTCGCCGGACCCGCCCTTGAAATGCGCGATGCTGCCTATGGCCTACTCAAGAAGACCAAGAAAGCTCCAGCGCTCGAGCCGATTTACAGCTCTCCTCTAACCCTCAGTCTGCCTTCAGCTACCAGTGATTGGCCACGAACGCTGATGGTTGTAACCGGCACTGGAAAGGGAACAGCCCCTCAAATGCTGGTGCTTCGGCAGTCGGAGCCGCGCAAGCAGTACCAGGTACTTTATGTAGCCGCACTTGCGTCTGGGGTTGAGTTGCCCCGCGTGGCCGCTCTGAACGAGGGCGCCGTTCCGGTAACCCCTGATTCGGCATATTTAGAGCTCATGCCAAGCGAACTGCCAACGGCATACGGCTCGGTTATCGACCAAGGATCAGCCTCTACCTTCTTTGGAAAGTTTGATCTCACCGGAGACAAGTTCTATCTGGCAATCTCAGCCGAGCAGAAGAAGCAAGTTGAAACTTTGACGAATGCGAAGCTCACCTACCAGCACATTTTGGCTGATGTCGAGCCACTTGGTTTGGCGACTGCCGACGGCGGAGCTATTGTCGCCGTCTACATGAAAGACGTCACCAAGATTAAACCCACCAAGCGCAACTCGGGAATCACGGTAAACGAACTACAGCAGGTTGCTCTTGGCGCCAAGGGTTCGCTAAAGGGCGTTGTTTCTACCTACGGCGACATGCTCTTGTTCTACGTTCCATCGGTTGGTCAATCAGCGAAGGTTCAGTTACTCGGCTGGCAAACCGGTCTACTCAAGGTGAAATCGCTCTAATGTCGCTCTCCGGTGGAATCGATCTTTCGAAATTGAAACCCGCTGCTCCAAACGCAGAGTCGGCTGGAGTCAAGGTCGAAAGTCTTGTTGTAGAAGTTTCTGAGAAAACTCTGCCGGCCGTTGTGGCAATTTCGAAAACCGTCCCGGTTCTGTTGGAGTTTTACGCGGGGTCGAAATCCGAAACTCTCGAAGCTGCTGTTCGTTCTCGCTCGGGCCAGGTGCTTCTGGGGCGTGTGGATTCAGAAGCCGAACCGCGGGTGGCTGCCGCCTTTGGGCTGAAGAGCTCGCCGTCGCTATTTGCCATCATCAACGGGCAACCCATTCCGGTATTCGAAGGTCTACTCGAAAGTAGCCAATACAACGCTGTGCTCGAGCAGCTTATTGCCGGTGCAGCCTCTCAGGGGCTAACTGGGCGTTTGATTGAAACCGGCGTCGCCGAAGAGTTACCAACCCTTGCTGGCCCCTTGCAGGAAGCCCTCGCCTTAGTTGACGCAGGAGAAGTGGACCAAGCGTTTGAACTTCTGACCAAGTTGAAAATGGAAACACCTAAGGACGTTGCCACGTCGGCTCTTTTGGCGCAGGTTACCCTCATGAAGCGCACCATGGATCTCCCTCACGAGCAGATTCTCGAGTCGCAGCCAACTAACTTCGACGAGGCAATCACGCTTGCCGACGTTTTAGCTGCCATCGGTGATTTCGAGTCAGCGTTCGATTTACTGCTCTCGCTGTTCACTCAGGTTGAACCGGAGCAGAAAGAACTCGTAAAGGCTCGATTGCTCGAATACTTTGAGATTGCCGGAGGCTCCAACGAGCAGGTAAAGACTGCTCGAGCAAAACTCGCTACTTTGCTTTACTAGCTTTCGCTGGTCTAAACCAAACCGCGCCCAGTGGTGGCACTTGAATCGTTGCTGCAAATGGCTGACCGTGTGAACCTTCTCCGCTAGTTTCTACTTTGCCAAGATTGCCAACACCAGAGCCGCCAAAGTCCTCCGAGTCGGTGTTGAGGATTTCGTTCCAGGTGCCACCAACCGGCAAACCGAGACGGAAGTCGAAATGTGGGGTACCGGCAAAGTTAATTACGCAGGCCACCGGATTTCCCTTTTTGTCATAGCGAATAAAAGTCAACACGTTCTGGCTGGAATTACCGCCGTCGACCCACTGGAAGCCGGCCGGTTCGTGGTCTTGTTCCCACATGGCGGCGTTTTCTAGGTAGTTCCGGTTGAGTTCTTTCACCAGGCTCTGAAGGGCCTGATGCGGCGCCTGATCGAGAATCCACCACTCCAGCCCCTGCTCTTGGTTCCACTCGCTCTGTTGCCCAAATTCGCTTCCCATGAACAACAGTTGTTTGCCAGGGTGAGACCACATGAAGGCGAGGTAGGCACGAACATTCGCCAGCTGCTGCCAGCGATCACCAGGCATCTTCGCCAAAAGTGAACCCTTGCCGTGCACAACTTCGTCGTGGCTGATCGGCAGTATGAACTTCTCGTCGTAGGCGTAGAGCATCGAGAAAGTTAGTTCTCCGTGGTGGTGAGAGCGATACATCGGGTCTTTCTCAATGTAACGAAGAGAATCGTTCATCCAACCCATATTCCATTTGAAGCCGTAGCCCAATCCACCGCCGTCGGTTGGAGCCGAAACCCCACCCCAGCTGGTCGACTCTTCGGCAATCATCATTACGCCAGGGTTGCGGCGATAGGCCGTGGCGTTCGCTTCCTGCATGAACGCAATTGCGTCTAGGTTTTCGCGACCACCGTGAACGTTCGGCAACCAATTGTCGCCTTCGCGGGAGTAGTCGAGGTAGAGCATCGACGCAACCGCGTCGACTCGAAGACCATCGATGTGAAATTCTTCCAACCAGTAGAGAGCGTTGGCCACGAGGAAGTTGCGAACCTCGGTGCGACCGAAATCAAAAATGTAGGTTCCCCAGTCTGGGTGTTCACCACGACGCGGGTCGGCGTGTTCGTATAGCGGCTCGCCATCGAATCGTCCTAGTGCCCATTCGTCTTTGGGGAAGTGGGCCGGAACCCAGTCGAGGATTACCCCGATGTCGTTTTGATGAAGCTGGTCAATCAGGTAACGCAAATCGTCAGGGCCGCCGAAGCGAGAGGTCGGGGCAAAATAGCCGGTGACCTGGTAACCCCACGACGGTGCATAAGGGTGTTCCATGATTGGCATAAATTCAACGTGGGTGAAGCCAAGTTCCTTCACATAGGGAATCAGTTCATCGGCGAGTGTGCGATAGGTGAGACCCTGTCTCCAGGAACCAACGTGAAACTCGTAGATGCTCATCGGAGATGCCAGAGCGTCTCGTTTGGCGCGAGCGGTTAGCCAGCTCTTGTCTTTCCATTTGTAGGCACTTGCCGCAACAACCGAAGCGGTCTGCGGGGGAGTCTCGGCAAATTTAGCCATGGGGTCGATCTTGGTGATCCAGTTGCCGGCCTTGGTGAGGATCTCGAACTTGTATTTGGTGCCAGCGCCAATCCCAGGCACAAAAAGCTCCCAGACACCGCTAGAACCCATCACGCGCATCGCGTGCGTTACACCGTTCCAGCCGTTGAAATCGCCAACCACACGTACTGCCTGAGCATTGGGCGCCCAAACCGCAAAGGCGGTGCCATCGCTCTTCACATTGGCTCCAAGAGCCTTCCAGAGTTCTTCGTGTCGACCCTCGTGAATCAGGTGTAGATCGAATTCGCTCACCGTGGGGCTGTGTCGATACGAGTCGTCGCC
>JBEGUF010000086.1:0-63054 GCA_041179025.1 Actinomycetota bacterium
TCTCAGAAAGTGAGCGGGCAAGATCTAGACAGTCGTCGAAGTTTCCCTTGACCTGAAGTATCTGTGCCTTGTGAGCTACCGCCTGAGCCAATTTGCCCAGCGCGATCTTTCCCTTAGGAACTAGCACTACCGACTGGATTCCGGCAGCAGCGGCATAAGCGGCTGCCGAGGCCGAGGTGTTTCCGGTTGACGCACAGATAACGGCCTTCGCTCCGTGGCCAACGGCTTTGGAAACTGCCATGGTCATTCCGCGGTCTTTGAAGGAACCGGTTGGGTTCATGCCCTCAACCTTTAGGTAAACCTCGTCGGCGCCAACTAGTTTGGCCAGCGCTGGAGCCGACACAAGTGGCGTGCCACCCTCGCCCAAAGTGATGATTGGGGTGTTCGCGTCTACATCTAGACGGTCGAAATATTCGCGGATAACTCCGCGCCACTGGTGAGCCATTAGTTGCCTTCCACTCTGATAACTGAGGTGATGGAATCGACCACTTTCGAGGACGATAATGCCTGAACAACAGCGGTCAGAGCAGAGTCTTTTGCATCGTGAGTTCCGATTAGCAACTGAGCCGTTGGATTCTCACGTTTGTTGGCGATTGACTGCTCAACCGTCTCAACGGAAACATTGTGGTTCGCGAAAATGTTGGCAACCTCGGCAAGAACACCTGGCTGGTCTTTCACTTCCAAAGCGATTTGGTAGCTGGTGGTGATTCTTGAAATAGGGAGAGTTGGTAGATCGGCGTGCGCTGAATCTGCTAGTCCCGGACCTCCGATAACGTGACGCTTGGCCGCGGAAACCAAATCTCCCAGGACTGCCGAAGCGGTTTGCGTGCCACCCGCTCCCGCTCCGTAGAACATCAATTCGCCGGCTGCCTCAGCTTCAACAAATACCGCGTTGAATGCTTTACGCACCGATGCTAACGGGTGCTCTCTTGGAATCAGAGCCGGGTAAACGCGGGCTGAAACACCGGCCTCGCCATCTTCGTCTGCCTCAATCTTTTCGCAAACCGCAAGCAGCTTGATCACGTATCCGTTTTCACGAGCACTTGCAATTTGCTTGGGGGTGATCGAGGTGATTCCTTCTCGGTGAACGTGGTTTAGGTCTACCTCGGTGTGGAATGCAAGCGAGGCCAAGATGGCAACTTTCTGCGCTGCGTCGTAGCCTTCAACATCTAACTTCGGGTCGGCTTCCAGATAACCAAGGTCGGTTGCCTCGACCATGGCAGCTTCGAGGGAAAGACCTTCGGAGTCCATGCGGTCAAGGATGTAGTTAGTGGAACCGTTGACGATACCCATGATTCGAGTAACTTTGTCGCCGGCCAGAGATTCGCGAAGTGGGCGAATGATTGGGATAGCGGCAGCCACAGCAGCCTCGTAGTAAAGCTGCGCGCCGACCTGCTCGGCCACGTCGAATAGTTCGGTGGAGTGATTCGCTAGCAGGGCCTTATTTGCCGTAATTACATCGGCTCCAGCCAACAGCGCCTGACGAATAAGCGTGCGGGCGGGCTCAATGCCACCCATAACTTCAATCACGATGTCGGCAGTCATGATTAACGCTTCGGCATCGGTGGTTAGCAGTTCGCTTGGAATGGCAGCGTCACGCTTGCCGTTTAGGTCGCGAACGGCAATTCCGATGAGCTCTAGTTCGGCTCCAACACGGGCCGCGAGTTCGTTCTTGTTTTCCAAGAGCAGGCGAGCCACCTGGCCACCAACGGAGCCAGCCCCGAGTAGCGCTATACGTAGCGGTCGATATTCAATCACTGTTAGTCCTTCTCAAGACACGCGTCGCGAGACAGAAGATCTGCCTCAGTTTCACCGCGCACAATCAATCGTGCCTTACCTTCGGCCACCGCCACAACAGGTGGGCGTTGTAAGTAGTTGTAATTACTCCCTAGCGAGAAGCAATATGCACCGGTGCCAGCCACGGCAACGGTGTCTCCGTTGGAAATATCGGAAGGCAGGTAATCGTGACGAACCACGATGTCACCACTTTCACAGTGCTTACCGACCACCCTCACCAGAGCCGGCTTAGCCGAAGACACTCGAGAAACCAATCGGGTTGAATACTCCGCCTGGTAAAGGGCTGCCCGAAGGTTATCGCTCATGCCGCCATCGACGGAAACATATTTGCGAACCTGACCGTCGGACAACTTGACGTCTTTGATGGTGCCAACTGTGTAGAGAGTGACGCCGGCCCGGCCCACGATTGCTCGTCCTGGTTCGAAAGCTAATTTGGGCACGGAAATTCCTTCGGCCTGGCAAGCAGCCGCCACAGCGTCGGTGATGTCTAGGGCCATTGCCTCAACACCGGGCGCGTGATCGCCCTCGTTGTAGTCGATTCCAAAACCGCCGCCAAGATTCAGCTGTGGAACCGGACCGGTTTTCAAAAGTTCAGCGTGAAGTTTTACCAAGCGCTTTGCGGCTTCGGCAAAACCGGCGGTCTCGAAAATTTGAGAACCGATGTGAGAGTGCAGCCCTAAGAACTCGAGGTGATTCAAGCCACGGATCTTCGCGACCAATGCCGGGACGTCTTCAATGGCGATTCCAAACTTCTGGTCTTCGCGCGCGGTTGCCAGGAATTCGTGGGTGTCGGCGTGGACACCGGTGTTTACTCGAATGCGAACCGGCTGAATTCGTCCTTGAGCGCCAGCAGTTGCCGCGATGCGCTCGATTTCAATTTCACTGTCGATCACGATTGCGCCAACGCCCGCGGATACAGCGCGACCGATTTCGGCGGCCGACTTGTTGTTACCGTGCAGACCGATTCGTTTCGGGTCGATGCCGCCAGCGAGCGCAATTGCCAACTCGCCGCCGCTTGATACGTCGATGTTTAGACCTAGACGATCAATCCAACGAACGACTTCGGTTGATAGGAACGCTTTACCGGCGTAGTAAACCGTTGCGTCTGAACCAATGCGACTGGAAGCCTGCTCCAATGCGGATTTCACAGACTTCGCGTTTCTCTCAAACTCGGTTTGGTCGATTACGTAAAGCGGGGTACCAAACTGCGCGGTGAGATCGCTCACCGGAACACCGGCAAAAACCACTTCTCCGTCGGAATCGCGAGAAGCGCTGGCGGGCCAAATGCGCTCCACAAGCTCGTTGTTGTCTTTAGGTGAGGTGAGCCATGCCGGCTTGATTTCGGTTGGCTTCATCACATACGCTCCGGGGCACTAACGCCGAGTATCTCAAGACCATTACGTAGAACAATCGAAGTAGCCTCATTCAACCAGAGGCGAGTGCGGTGAATAGTCTCGACCTCGGCGCCTGCTAACGGGGTAACGCGACAGTTGTCGTACCAGCGGTGATACGAACCAGCCACTTCCTCGAGGTAACGCGCCACTCGGTGAGGCGAGCGCTCTTCGGCAGCGTGGGCAAGAATGCTTGGGTATTGAGTCAATTTGGCCAGTAACTCGCCTTCGGCCGGGTGCGCCAGAAGTTCCGGCGCAAACTCAGTGCGCTCAACTCCGAGTGAGGCCGCATTCACTTCCACCTGACGGGTGCGGGCATGTGCGTACTGAACGTAGAAAACCGGGTTGTCGTTGGTCTTCTTTTCCAAAACGGCAAGGTCAACATCGAGTGATGAATTGATCGAAGAGCGAACCAGTGCGTAACGAGCTGCGTCCACTCCAACCAACTCGACTAAGTCTTCTAGAGTCACCACGGTTCCAGCTCGCTTGGACATACGAACCGGATCCCCATCGCGAACGAGGTTAACCATCTGACCGATCAAGATCTCTAGGTTCACACCGGGTTCGTCGCCAAACGCAGCGCACATCGCCATCATGCGAGGTACGTAGCCGTGGTGGTCTGCTCCGAGCATGTAGATACAGCGGTCGAAACCACGCGAGCGCTTGTCTAGGTAGTAAGCCAAGTCGCCGGCGATGTAGGCAGCCTCACCATCACTCTTGAGTACCACGCGGTCGCGGTCGTCGCCGAAGGTGGTGGTGCGAAGCCATAGCGCGCCATCCTGTTCAAACATGTGGCCGGCAGCCTTTAGGCGCTCGATCGCCTTATCTACTGCTCCGGATTCGTAGACCGAGTTTTCGTGGAAGTAGACGTCGAAATCGACCCCAAATTCGTGAAGTGACTGACGGATTTCTTGGAACATAAGTTCCACACCGGCAGCACGGAAAGCTTCCTGAGCCTCGGCTTCAGGTAGCTTCAGAATTTCAATTGCCGTGCCGTCTAGAACCTGCTTGGCAATTTGGTCGATGTAGGCACCGGCGTAACCGTCTTCCGGGGTTGCTTCACCGCGAGCGCTTGCCAGTAACGAACGAGCGAATCGGTCGATCTGAGCACCGTGGTCGTTGAAGTAATACTCACGGGTAACCTCAGCACCCTGCGACTGCAGGATGCGAGCCAAAGAATCGCCAACGGCTGCCCATCTGGTTCCACCGAGGTGAATCGGTCCGGTCGGGTTTGCCGAAACAAACTCGAGGTTTAGCTTCTGGCCTTTGAGCGCCTGACCCTTACCGTAGTCGTTCCCAAGCTCCACCAGCGTCTTCGCTAGTTCGCCGGCAGCTCCTGCGCTGATGGTGACATTAATAAATCCCGGTCCGGCAATGTCGACTTTTGAGATTCCATCGAGCGGAGCCAGAAACTCAGCCACCTTCTCGGCCAGCTCACGAGGCTTGAGCCCAAAGTTTGCCGCGAATTGAAGCGCTAGGTTGGTTGACCAGTCACCGTGCTCGCGATTTTTGGGACGTTCAACGACAACTTCGGATGGAAGTTCGCCAGGTCCGATGATTCCCTCTGTCTGCAAGCGAGACAGGATGTTCACCAACGCGACAGAAAGCGCTTCTGGGGTCATTTTTGGCCTCGAGACGTGAACAAACAGGGTATCGGTCAATCATACCAAAGGGGTCTTGGCTGTTAGTCTGGAAGCACCCCAAAGCCCCTATAGCTCAGGGGATAGAGTGTCGCCCTCCGAAGGCGAAAGCGCAGGTTCGAATCCTGCTAGGGGCACATGTCTGAACTATTGCATTTCTTGAACCCAGAGTTCCTGCTTGAAACATTTGGAACGCTGTTTTTTGCCGTTTCCTGCTTTATCATCTTCGCCGAGACCGGGCTTCTGTTCGGCTTCTTCCTACCTGGCGACTCGCTGCTCTTTGCGCTAGGCCTCTTCATCGCCACCGGTCAGATCGATGTTCCGCTCTGGCTCGCGGTGACGCTCCTTGCCCTTAGCGCATTTGCCGGAGACCAAACCGGCTATTGGATCGGACGCAAACTAGGCCCGGCCGTTTTCAACAAGCCGAAGTCGAGACTGTTCAACCCAAAAAACGTTGAATTGGCTCATGCCTTTTTCGAGAAGTACGGCTCGCGCGCAGTGGTGCTGGCTCACTTTGTGCCAATCATGCGAACCTTCATCCCAGTTTCGGCCGGTGTCGCAAAACTTTCTTGGAAAAAGTACACGATTTACAATCTCATCGGTATTTCACTTTGGGCGGTAGGAGTAACCCTGCTTGGAGCCACCTTCGGTCAGGTTCCTTGGGTCCAGGAAAACCTCGAAATTGTTCTGATCTTGTTCGTTCTAATTTCTTTCATCCCGATTGCCCTTGAGCTTTTGAAGGCTTATCGAGAGAACAAGAAATCGCCTGAAAACTAGGCTCGAAGAAAAGCGATTAGGCCAGCCAAGGCTTCTGCTCGGTGGCTTAGAGCGTTCTTTATTTCTGGCTCTAACTGAGCCGCGGTGATTTCAAAACCTTCTGGGACGAAGATCGGGTCATAGCCATGGCCAAACTCCCCCGCCGCAGCCTTCGCAATTGAACCATTCCAAAAGCCGGTGAACGAGATCTCGGTGTCACCATCCACGTAGGCAATCGTGCAGATGAACGCTGCAGCCCGCTGGTCTTCTTTTACATCGGATAACTGTGCGAGAAGTAGGCGCATATTGGCCACGTTGTCGCGACCGCCAGCCCAGCGAGCAGAGAAAATACCGGGCGAACCACCCAAAATCTCAACTGCCAAACCAGAGTCATCGGCGATAGACGGCAGACCGGTGTGCCGATTGGCAGCCCTGGCCTTGATTAGTGCGTTCTCAAGATAACTTGAACCATCTTCAACCGGTTCCGGTCCGTCATAGCCAATGAGTTCCAGATCAGCCACAGCCGGCTCGAGGATCGCCCGAAGTTCAGCTAGCTTCCCTTGGTTGTGGGAGGCGAGAACTAATTTCACTTTGCGAGCGCCTCGGCTTGAATCTTGGTCAGGTCGGCGCAACCCTTGAGTGCCAAATCCAGCAAGCGGTTGAGTTCGTCACGGTCGAACGGAACACCTTCGGCGGTGCCCTGAACCTCAACAAATTTTCCGCTACCGGTTACCACGACGTTCATGTCGGTTTCGGCACGAACATCTTCCACATAAGCCAGGTCAAGCTGTGGCTCACCGTCGATGATTCCAACCGAGATTGCCGCAACGCTGTCGGTTAGCGGATTCGATTTGGCTGGGATGTGTCCGTGCTTTTTACCCCAGTTGATGGCGTCTACCAAAGCAATGTAAGCGCCGGTGATGCTAGCGGTTCTGGTTCCACCGTCGGCCTGCAAAACGTCGCAGTCGATGACGATGGTGTTCTCCCCCAACGCCTTCACATCAACGATGGCTCGGAGGCTACGGCCGATTAGGCGCGAGATCTCGTGGGTGCGGCCGCCAATCTTGCCCTTCACCGCTTCGCGGTCGGAGCGGGTGTGCGTGGCACGAGGAAGCATCGAATACTCGGCAGTAACCCAACCCTCGCCCTTGCCGACTTTCCAGCGAGGAACCCCAGCGGTGAAGGATGCTGTGCAGAGAACCTTGGTTTGGCCAAAGGTGATCAGGGCGCTACCTTCAGCGTGGTCACTCCAGCCACGGTGAACAGTTACTTCTCTGAGATCGTCGTTGTTTCGACCATCGGCGCGGTTGCCCATTTTTTCTCCTATAAGGTTTCGACGGAAACAACCTCGGGACCGAGGAATCGTCGAGCTAATTTTTCAAATGATTTGGTTTCGCCGGTGGCCTGGAAACGGTAACTAGGAGTTTCGGTTGAAGTGCGCAGCAGGTTGTTCGAGTTCAAAACCCGATAAACATCCTTGGCCGTTTCTTCGGCGCTGGAAACCAGGGTCACGCCGTCGCCCATGACGTAGCTGATAGCACCGGTGAGCAGCGGGTAGTGGGTGCAGCCGAGAACCAGAGTGTCTACCCCGGCATCTCTAACCGGAGCAAGATACTCCTCCGCCACTTTCAAAAGCTCCGGCCCGGATGTTATTCCACGCTCGACGAAATCTACAAACTTTGGGCAAGCCGTGGCGGTGATATCGATGTCGACGGCTGCCGCAAATGCGTCCTCGTAGGCCTTTGACGAAACCGTTGCCTGGGTACCAATAACGCCAACCAGGTTGTTTCGAGTTGAAGCTACTGCTCTTCTAACGGCCGGTTGAATAACCTCGACCACCGGGATTCCGCGCCCTTCGGTGTAGCGCTGCCTGGCATCTCTCAGCACTGCGGCCGATGCCGAGTTACAGGCAATCACGAGAAGCTTCACACCCTCGTCAACCAGGCGATCCATCACCTCTAGCGCGAGGCGACGAACCTCTTCGATGCTCTTTGGGCCGTAAGGCGAGTTGGCGGTATCCCCCACGTAGATGATCGACTCGTTCGGCAATTGATCGATGATCGCCCTGGCAACGGTCAGACCGCCAACACCAGAGTCGAAAATACCAATCGGAGCATCGTTCACAGCACTAAGTCTAGTTATCGTGACACCGCTAGTGAGTAGGCTGGTTACGTGCAGAAATCTACCGCGCTACTGACCGACCGCTACGAACTAACCATGGTTCAGGCTGCTCGCGCCTCGGGTTTGGGTTCAAGAGAGTGTGTCTTTGAAACCTTTAGTCGCCAACTTCCCGCTGGAAGACGATACGGGGTAGTTGCTGGCACCGGTCGTTTACTCGAACAACTGCAAAAGTTTAGATTCAACGAGGACGAACTAAAGTGGCTCACCGAAGGAAAAGTTGTCGACAGCGACACCGTTGATTTCCTGGCAAACTTTCGATTCACCGGAAGCCTATGGGGCTACCGAGAAGGTGAAGCCTATTTCGCATACTCACCGGTCATTGTGGTTGAAGCACCCTTTGAGCAAGGTGTACTTCTAGAAACCCTCATCCTTTCGGTGATGAACTACGACACCGCCGTTGCATCGGCAGCATCGCGTATGCGCTCGGCCGCCGGCAGCAGATTCCTTGCCGAAATGGGCGGTCGCCGCACCAACGAACAGGCTGCCGTGGCTGCTGCTAGAGCCGCTTACATTGCCGGTTTCGATGCCACCTCAAATCTTGAAGCGGGAAGAAGTTGGGGTATCCCAACCATGGGCACCGCAGCCCACGCATTCACCCTGTTGCACAACAACGAAGCCGATGCTTTCCGCGCTCAGGTGAAAACTTTCGGAGCGGGAACCACACTCCTGGTAGACACCTACAACACCGACGAAGGCGTGCGTAAGGCCGTAGAAATCGCCGGTCCAGAATTGGGTGCTGTTCGAATCGACTCAGGTGATTTGGGAGTTGAGGTCGCCAGAGTTCGCCAACTGCTAGACAGCCTCGGTGCCACCAAAACCAAAATCACCGTTACCAACGACCTAGACGAGCACGCCATCGCCGCACTGGCAGCAGCTCCGGTTGACAACTACGGAGTTGGAACTTCGGTGGTTACCGGCTCCGGTGTTCCCACCGCAGGGTTCGTTTACAAACTGGTGGCCCACAAAGACGAATCCGACAACTGGGTCAGTGTGTCCAAGCGCTCCACCAACAAAACCAACATGGGTGGTCGGAAACAAGCTCTGCGCCTGGTTGAAAACGGGGTTGCTTCGAAGGAGCTCTTGGCTGCCGGGCACGAGGTTTCCGTGAACCCAAGTACTCGTGAACTACAGGTTCCCCTAATTACCCACGGTGTGGTTGACGAGAATTTCATAGGTGCAAACGCTGTGCAAATGGCACGGCAAACCCATGCAACTGCAATAAGTGAACTTCCGGTTCAGGCTCATCGCCTACAGCGCGGAGATGCCGCACTACCGACCGAATTTATTTAGGCCTTGTCGTCGCCTGAGCTCTTCGGATCCTCTGGGCGGAACCCATCGTAAATCTCTTTGCAAATTGGGCACACCGGAAACTTCTCAGGGTCTCGGCCAGGCACCCAAACTTTGCCACAGAGCGCGTGCACGGGCGTTCCCAGAACAGCAGACTCGACGATTTTTTCCTTGCGAACATAGTGTGAGTAACGCTCGTGGTCGCCAGGCTCTAAATGCTTAGTTTCTTCTTCGACCAACAGATCGCTGGTTGGCGCTGGAAGTGTTTCCTGGCTAGTCATTCGACAATTATTTCAGAGTTCCAAGCGTCAGCGTCATGGTTTCTGTTTTGCCATCACGAACAAACTCGATGGTCGCTACGGCTTCTGCCGGTTCCCAGCGAACCGCTGCGGTGAGCTCCCCCGCATCCAGGATCGCCATGCCATTGAACTTAGTGACTAGATCGCCAGCCTTTAGGCCAGCCTTTTCTGCTGGCCCTCCCGCGGTAACCTCACGGATTAGTGCGCCAATCGAAAACGACGACGACGACTCAGCGTTGAACGGCTGATCGGAGACCATCGCGCCCAGAAGCGCGTGGCTCGCCTTACCGGTCTTGATAATCTCATCAGCCACGCGGTGCGCGACGTTTGATGGGATGGAGAAGCCGACGCCGATGTTTCCGCTCTGACCCGAGCCTGATGATCCGGTTGACGCGATTGCCACGTTGATGCCGATCAGCTCACCCTTTGAGTTGACCAGAGCACCGCCGGAGTTACCCGGGTTAATGGCTGCGTCAGTCTGAATTACTCGAAGGCTTACCGGCGCTGAGCCGGTGCCGTTCCAAAGTTGAAGCCCGCTTCCGTTTTTGTCCGGTGCATCCGAATTCGCCACGCGAATGGTTCGGTTTAGAGCCGAGACGACGCCTGCGGTTACCGAAGCTGAAAGTCCGAGGGGGGCTCCAATGGCAACTACCGAGTCGCCAACATTGATTGCGTCTGAGTTGGCAAACTTCATCGCGGTGAAAGTTATAGGCGAATCAATCTTGATCACCGCCAAGTCGTTCATGGCATCTCGGCCAACCACCTTGGCGGCATAGGTTCGCTTGTCGAAAGTCTGAACCTCCACAATTGGATCACCGGTTTTACCGTCAAGGGTAATCACGTGGGCGTTGGTGAGAATGTATCCGTCGCTAGTCAGGAATACGCCGGAACCCGAACCACCAGAACTAGACGACTCCACGTTGATGGTAACTACGCTTGGAAGCGCGGTTAGCGAGGCTGCACTGACCCAGCTCACCTGATCATTGTTGTTTACAATCACTGGCGCAGGAGAGGTTCCTAAGTAGTAGCCTCCAACTCCAATCGAGCCACCTAGGAGCGATCCAACCAGGGCGCCAACCACAATTCCGCCACGCGCGGTTAGTGGCTTTCTAACCTTTTTGGGCTTTGGAGCAACCACAAGTTGGTCAACTGGGCGGTCAAAGAAAAATTGTCGGTTCTGTTCATCAGACATACCTCAAGTTTAGGAACTGAACCTGAAAGGTTTCTGAGATTTAGCACCCCAGTTCCATGGGTTTTTGTAAACAGTTCCAATGGACCAGCACTATTTTTCGCCGATTCGCTACCGCGTCCGCAGCTACCGTAAAAGTAACCGGTGAGGCATTCGAAGCCACGGTTCCCGGAAGCACCACCCAGTCACTTCTTCCCAGAATGCGATACTTCACCGAATAGTCGACCGTTAGCAACACTTTGTAACTCCCGGGCAAGTCCCAACTTTTGGCAATCGACGCACCGACCACCGAGCTACCATCGGGAAACAACCAGCGCGAGGCAATCGGTTTGAATCGAACCTGCGTTGGATACCAGAGCAACATGCGGTTTCTCACGTGGCGAACCGCCGACGAATCCAAAACTACCGACTCGTTCGGAGCGAGCTTTGATGAATGACTTGAAATAATTCTTGGACGATCTGGCGCTACCGAGAACTCGTTCTTCCATCGAATCGGTTTACTCGGTTTCGTTGGTTTCACTTGCTTGATTGGAGTTTTCGGCTTACCGACGAGGCGCCAGATTTCCCTGCCGCAAACCTTGGCCTCTGAGCCAACAACTTGACCGGAGTGTTTGAGTCGACCCGCCTGGCCACCAGACACCGAGCAGCCCGCTGCCAAAGCGCTTTGACCTGGTTGGAAAGCCGGGAACACCAACGCCAACGAAATCACAAAGGTAATGATGGCCTTGAACATGCATTGAGAGTAAACGAACCAAGACAACGGCTAGGAAAGTTATTCACAGTTAAAAAGAAACAAACCCAATCGAAAAACGATTGGGTTTGTTATCTAGTTGCGGAGGCAGGATTTGAACCTACGACCTCCGGGTTATGAGCCCGGCGAGCTACCGAACTGCTCCACCCCGCGGTGTGAGTTCAGTTTAGCACGATTCCTTGGCTACTTGGAAACTGCTTTTTGGGCAGCGGCAATAGCTTCCTTTAGTGCCTGTGCAGCCTTGCCATAGGCAGCCCAGTCTCCGTTGCGCATTGCCTCGTCCTGTGCCGACAAGGCGGCCTGAGCGGCAGCCAATGCAGAGGCCAAGCTGGAAACATCAGGGTCAGTGCCGCCATCGACCGGTGGCGTAATTGTTCCCGAACCGAAGAGGCTGTTTAGAGCACCTTCCAATGTGTCCTCGAAGGCAATCTTGTCGCCGAACATCACTAGCACCTTCTTGAGAAGAGGGAAGCTGGTCTCACCAGTTGACTGAATGTAAACCGGTTGAACGTAGAGCAAGCCTCCGCCAACTGGAAGAGTTAGAAGGTTTCCGCGAAGCACCTTGGTAGAACCCTGTTGCAACAGGTTGAGGAGCCTGGACACTTCAGGGTCGGTGGTGAAGGAGTTTTGAACCTGACCAGGCCCTGGCACCACCGAATTCTTCGGTAGGTTCAGCAATCGCAGTTTTCCGTACTCGCCATCGATTTTTCCATCGACGTTTCCGGCGTCAGAGTTTGCAACCAAATAGCCCGTGAGAACACTTCGGTTAGCCTCTCCTGTAGATCTTGGGATGAAGCCGGTGTATAGCGAGAAAGCTGATTTGTCCGATCCAGGAGCCTGCATGGTTAGGTAGTAGGCAGGCTGGAACGCAGCGGTGTTGGTGTCGCTCGAAGGATCATTTGGAACCATCCAAGCGTCCTGCTGTGAGTAGAACGCACCAGCCTCGGTCACGTGGTACTGGCCGAGAACTCCACGCTGAATCTTGAACAGATCGGCAGGGTAACGAACGTGAGAAAGCAGTGAACCAGACATTTCGCTAACTGGCGAAATGTTGCCAGGGTAAACCTTCATCCAAGTTTTTAGGATGGCGTCTTCCGTGTCCCAGGCGTAGAGCTTCACCGAGCCGTCGTAGGCGTCAACCGTTGCTTTTACCGAGTTGCGAATGTAGTTGAGGTCTGGTCCGCCAACGCTAATCGACGAGTCGGATGCCGCGTCACCATAGTTTTCAGCGCGAGAGTATGGGTACTGCGACGAAGTTGTGTAACCGTCAACGATCCACTTGATGCGGCCGTCGACAACTGCAGGGTAAATGTCGCTGTCGAGGGTTAGGTATGGAGCAGCCGCAGCAACTCGCTCAACCGGGTTGCGGTCGTAGAGAATCTGAGACGAATTGGAGATTGCGTCTGAGAGCAGAAGCTGCTCACTCTGGAACTTGATGGCGTATGCCAAACGAACGTAGAGGTTGTCTAGCTTCGGCCCACCGTCACCGGAGAAGGTGGTGTAGGTCTGCTCTGCGTTATCCGCTCCACCTGGATAATCCATTTCACGGTCTTTGCCGGTACCGCCAACAATTGAGTAGGTTGGAGAGTTTTCACCAAAGTAGATCCTTGGCTCGTATTCACCAAACTGACCTTCGGTTGGAATACCTTTCTGAAGGAATACTGGCTGACCATCGCTGTCGCGCTGGTTACCGTAGGCAGCAACCAGACCGTAGCCGTGAGTGTAAACGAGCACGTTGTTGAACCAGGACTGCGACGAACCGAGACCACTCTGGTTCAATTCACGTGCCGCAATAACGGTGTCTTGGATCTTTCCATCAAGGGTGTAGCGATCAACGTCAAGGTCGTTGGTGAAGTTGTAGTACTGGCGGTATTGCTCTAGCTGCCTGAACGAACTTGAGACCAGCAACGGGTCGAGAATTCGAATGTTGGCAGTGGTGTCGGCGTCGTTACGAAGGTCGGCTTCGGTAGCCGTGGTTTTCGCGTTGTACTCGATGGTTTCAATGTTTTCTAGACCGTAGGCAAAACGAGTTGCCTCGAGGTTTCGCTCAATGAATTCGCTTTCCAGAGTTCGCTCGTTCGGAACAACCTGGAAGGTCTGAACCATCCATGGATACACTCCACCGAGTAGCAGCGAAGAGACCACCATCAGACCGGTTGCGATAACCGGAAGGCGCCATTTGCCGATAAAGCCGGCAATGAGGAAAAGAACGGCAACCACGATGCCAATACCGGCAACAATCTGAAGGCCAGGTATCTGCGCGAACACGTCAGCGTAGGTGGCTCCGGTGTAGAGACCGGATGCGCTGGTTAGCGTCTTGTACTGGTCGAGCCAGATTGAAGCCGACTCAAAGATGAGGTACAAGGCTGCTAGAACGGAAATCTGTATTCTGGCGCCTTTGCCAATCTGAGTGTCTTTTCCGGCAAAACGGATGTTTCTATTCACTAGGTGTAGGAAGAGAATCGCAAGGGTGGTTACCACCAAAAGAGTCGACATGAAATCAATTGCTGCACCGAGAAATGGAAGCTGGAACAGATAGAAGCTCGCGTCCAGGTTGAACTGTGGAT
The DNA here is from genome assembly GCA_041179025.1 of Actinomycetota bacterium. GTDB lineage: Bacteria > Actinomycetota > Actinomycetes > Actinomycetales > Microbacteriaceae > Rhodoluna. Next base: position 13,859 of record JBEGUF010000086.1, read on the forward strand.
CTAACTTTCCAGTTTCGGTTGAGTTGAAGAACATCAGAGCTTGCTTCCAGCGCGGTGCCGCGGCGAGGCCGGCCAACACAGCTAAGCCAATTGGAGCAACCACCATAACGAGCTTGCGGAATACTTCAAACTGCTCGCGAATTGGAGCCAGCGGGTCGTTCGCAGAACTCATTTTTGCGTACAGCGGTTTCATGCGGTTCGCAAGCCAAAGGTTAGCGCCAAAGACCAAAAGTGCAATAGTGCCCGCGGTTAGAACCAGGGCAGTCTGAGCCCAAATTTGAGTGAAAAGAACGTTCTCAAAGCCGAGCTGGCGATACCAGAGAACCGAAGTGTAAAAAGAAGTTGAGGCTAGAAACATAACCCCGAGAACAACAAGGATGACGAGTGAAAGCTGAGCAGGACGAATTGGCTTGAGATTCATGTCTCTAATCTACTGGTCGTAGCAGGTAGGCAGACTTGCGATATCGCCATCGGCGGAAATTATCTTCACCACAGACAACGCCTGCTTCAAATCCTTAACTGGAATAACCCGAATCAAGTTCAAATGATCTGCGGTGAGGTCGATGCAATTTCCCGCTGGCATGATCAGAAACTCATCACCGTTGCGTTTCGCCGCGTAAATCTTTTGCTGGATTCCACCGATTTCACCAACCGCGCCTTTGTCGTCGATGGTTCCGGTGACCGCCAAAGACTTACCTCCGGTTAGTGACCCAGGGCTTAGTTTGTCGATGAATCCAAGTGTGAATGCAAGGCCGCCGGATGGGCCTCCGACATCCTCGAGAACTACCTTGGCCCGTGACCTCTCAACCGCGCCTTCGGGAAGAAATAGTTGCGCGGCGGATAACGCCGACTCACTTGAATCAGCCAGGTCCTTGACAGAGGCTTCATACTCCTCCTCGAAGGTCGAGCCGGGAGGGTAAATCAGCTCCAGTGGATAAATGGCTTGATCCGCTGAAAACAGGGCAGCCAAAATATCTAAGAAAGTTGGGGTGTTGCCCGGGTATCCGAAAACCGAAACCGTAAGCAGGTCGATGGCACCAACCGGATCGTCGTCTGGGAAGTTGCCTTGCAAGACTTCGACACCTTCGCTCTTACCCAAGACGTTGGTAACCGAACCAGGGGCTTCAATAACGAAAGGTGCCTGCTGCTGTGAGCCCCAAACTAGGCCGAATGTGCTGAGTGCAATTAGCGACCAGCCCACCCTTTTGCGCATCAGTCCGTTCACTATTACCAGCCTAGGCTAGGGAGGCGATAGCCTAGGTTCAAGGAGTTAACTTGACTGAAGAGAACCAACCCGAAGGTGTAAACCCAGAGGAATTCGCGAAATTCCTGTCGGAGCTCATGAGCGGAAACGGATCGTTCGACCCTGCCGAGCTTGCCAACATCGCCGGACTTCCTAACGACCCAATCGCACTAAAGGCTCTGATGGAGCAACTCAAGAAAGCGCTGATCGATGGGGAAAGTCAGACAGTAGCCGGAGTCAACTGGAAACTTGCCGAACAGCAAGCCCTAACGGCTGCGCGCGCAGGAGGTTTCACAGTTTCCGAGAGTCAGAGAACGGCACTGAAAAACGCTTGGAACATAGCCGATCTTTGGTTAGACCAAGCAACCTCCCTAAGCGCAGTAGTTCAAGAACCAAAAATTCTCACACGCGAGTTATGGGTCTTGGATGCTCTCCCGCTCTTTCAATCTCTGGCAGGACCAATCGCCGAGCGCGTTGCCGAAGCACTTTCAGAGAACCTCGAGCAGAACCTACCAACCGAACTCGACGGACTGGCCAAGGGTGCTCGTGGAATCATGCGCTCAGCCGGAGGAACTCTGTTTGCCATGCAACTTGGCCAAACCCTCGGCAAACTCAGTCAAGAGGTACTCACCGGAGGAGACATCGGCCTGCCATTTTATGCCGAAGCCAGAGCCGCCATGGTGGCACAAAACATCGATGGTTTTATTTCCGAAAACTCACTCGTTGCCGACCAGGCCCTGATTTACCTGTCGGTTAGAGAGCTTAGCCACGCCCGCTTATTCCGACACAGTAGGTGGCTGCGCGACTCAATCATCGCCCAGATCACCAACTACGCCCAGGGAATTCACATCGACGGCGAAGCCATGAGCAACCTTGCCCACGAAATCACCCCAGAGAACGCCGATGCTCTTAGAAGTGCGCTCGAATCTGGTGAATTGCTGGCGGAACGAAGCGAAGAGCAACTACTTGCACTGGCATCAATCGAACACTTGCTCGCGCTTATCGAGGGGTGGGTGACCGTAGTTACCGAGTCGGCCACACAATTGCTTCCAACCGAAAGTGCACTTGGTGAAGTTTTCCGTCGGCGCTCCCTAGTGTCGCCAGCTAGAGCCACCTTCTCCACCTTGGTCGGTCTAGATTTACAACCGAAGCGTAGTCGAGAAGCGGCTGAATTCTGGCGCTCGTTGAGCGGTGCTCTTGGAACCGAAAAGCGTGACCAACTTTGGGATCACCCAGACTTGTTGCCAACACCCCAGGACATCGACGATGTTGCTGGCTTTGTGCAGAGGATACAAACCGGAACCGATCAATTGGATAAAGATCTGCGCGATTTACTTGGCGACTAGTCGCTGTGGATAACGATCGAGCCAAAAATATTTTTGGGTCAGAATTCTGGGATGGTTGTTCAGATAAATCCGTCCAAGGTACCCATTTGGATTAGCGAAAATACGCTACAGCTGGGCATCGACGAGCAGAGCCAAAAGCTAGAGCAGCTCACCAACTCTCAAGAGCGCCTTATACATTTGCTCTTCGAGGGAGTTGCGAACGATCAGGTTGAACTGGTTGCCAATTCGGTGGGTCTGGATCCAAGTGAAGGCCTGCAACTTATTGAGCTACTGAGACCGAGTCTGGTTGGCGGTGAGAAAACTTCTGGCTCCAAAAACTCAAATGATTCGCGCTTTGCCGAGCTAATCAGAATCGGCTTTCAAACCGACCAATCCCCCGCGGAGGTGCTTTCGAAGCGATCGGAATATCGCATAGTCGTTTCTCAACTTGATCGAACCGGGCTAACGCTTATTCGAGCTCTGAGTGAACTGGGGTTTCAGAACTTTGAGACCCAAGACTTTTCTTTAGTTTCTCCCGAAGACCACGGTGAACTTGGTTACCCGAAAAGTCTGTCTGGTGTTTCTAAATTGCTTGCCATCAATTCACTTCTGGAGACTGATCAATCCAAGGTTTCGGTTCTGCCGCTTCGGAAAAGTAAACGCAATCGAAAATCGATAACCATACTCTCCGCTTCACACCACCTCTCGCCTACCGACTACCGAAAGTTAAATAGCCCGCACATCTCAATCGAGTACCGGATTGATGCGCTGGCCGTGAGCACTCTGATTGAGCCGGGGTCGACTCCGTGTTTGGGTTGCCGAGACTTATGGTCTTCCGCTAACAAACCCAACTGGGCTTCGACGGCGATTCAGCTGGCTAGCCGGAGAGACCACCTCGACGACGGGGCGAATCTGCTACTAGCTTCGGCGGTGGCCTGCCGAAACATCGCCGCGTTCACCGATTTCGACTTACGCGGGAACAACTGGAATTTGAACTTGAAGACCAGGCGCGTTACCGAGCCCGAGCCGCAATTTCATCCGGAGTGCCGCTGCAAATCACTACTTGGAAATCAGATTTAGGAATCGCGACGGGTTTCGCTCGCGACCGCTGGTCGCGTCCCTAAGTGAGTAGGTGAGCGACAGCTCTTTTCTGGCTCTGGTTAGACCAACGTAGAAAAGTCGTCGTTCCTCGTGCACAGCAGCCTCGGTCTTGGCATAGCCGATTGGGAGTAAACCTTCGTTGATTCCGGAAAGGAAAACCGAATCCCACTCCAACCCTTTCGCCGCGTGAATAGTTGAGATTGTTACCGCGGCTTTCACCGGCTCGTGCTGTGAACGAATTCGTTCGTCGACTTCCTTCACGAAATCTTCCAAAGTCGACTCTTCCGGCATCTCGTCGACGATCGCCAAGAAAGCATTCAAGGCTTCCCACTTTTCACGAACCGCGCCTGGCTCCGAGGGCTCCTTCGACATCCAACCCAGTTCCCGACAGGAATCGGAAACTATTTGATAGAGCGGCTTCGCACTTGGCGCAATAAGTTCGGCTCGAACTAGGCGCAAAACCTGAAGGATCTCAGGACGATTGAAGAATCGCTCTCCCCCGCGAACCTGATAGTCGATTCCTCGGTCGGCTAGAGCCTTCTCAAAAACTTCCGATTGCGAATTGACCCGGTATAGAACCGCAATCTCATTCGCTTTCACGCCTCGAGCCAACTGTTTGGAAATCTCAGACGCGATGGTGTTGGCTTCCTCAACTGAATCAGCACACGCTCTGATTGTGGGTTCAGAACCCAGTTCGTTCTGCGAAACGAGCTCATCAAGGTTCGACTCGTTACTCACAACGCGATTCGCCGTGGAAATGATGTGCCCGGTGGAGCGGTAGTTGCGTGTGAGGTTTACAACGGTGGCGTCTGGGTAAGTGTTCAGAAACTCCAGTAGGTAGCCGCTCGATGCGCCGGTGAAAGAGTAAATAGTCTGATTCGGGTCGCCAACAACGCAGATGTCGCTTCGGTCTCCGAGCCAGGCTTCCAAGAGTGCATATTGCAACGGTGAAATGTCCTGGTATTCGTCCACGGTGAAAAACCGGTACTGCTGCTGAACGTGAGCTAAAACTCGAGGCTCGGCTTGCAACATGCCAAGCGTGAGAATCAAGACATCTTCCCAGTCGAGCTTCTGAGACTTGATCTTCAACTCTTCGTAACCCTTCAACAGCTCAAGGAGCTGCGCAGGTTTGATTCCAGAAACTTGAGGTCGATTAGCCAAGCCCTGCTCGTATTGTTCGATTGAACGCATTGTGTATTTACGCCACTCAATCTCGGCAGCCACATCTCGCAGAATTGCTGCATCGAAATGGATTTTCAAAGACTCAGCAGCTTGGGCGATTAACTTAGATTTCGAAGTGAGCACGTTGGGGGCTGGAACACCAGCCAACTGTGGCCAGAAGTACTCCAGTTGACTCAGAGCCGCCGCGTGAAATGTTTTCACGGCAACACCTGGAATGCCAAGCTGACGAAGCCTGGAGCGTAACTCCCCCGCTGCTCTGCTGGTGTAGGTGAGCGCCAGCACCCGGTTCGCCGCAAATTGACCCTTGGCAATTCCGTAAGCAATACGGTGAGTGACCGTTCTGGTTTTGCCAGTGCCGGCTCCGGCAAGAATGCAGGTCGGACCGACCAGAGCCATCGCGGCTTCTTGCTGCTCTGGGTCGAGTGCCTCTAATAGAGCTTCTGGATCCACTAGCGATCCTGTTCTGGCAGCTCTTCGCCCAGCCAGTGCTCAATAATCGATCGGGCAATTGAAAGTTTGCCCGGCAGTAAAAGCGAGTGAGATTCTGCTTTCAATTCATCCCGAGTGAACCATCGGAGTTTTACGATTTCTTCGCCATCTGGGATGGCTTCCCCACCCGAGAACTTGGCGGTGTATCCAAACATGAGCGAAAACGGAAACGGCCAAGCCTGAGACCCTAAGAACTCAGGATCGTGAACCAAGATTCCAGCCTCTTCCTGCATCTCACGAATCACAGCCGCTTCCAACGATTCCCCAGGCTCAACAAAACCCGCCAGAATGCTGTAGCGGTTCTCCTCCCAAATTCCTTGAGAGCCGAGCAAGATGCGGTCTTGCTCATCGATTACGCCAACGATGATCGCAGGATCCGTCCTTGGGTAAATTTCTTTCCGCTCGGATTTGCAGAATCGAACCCAGCCTGCTTTTTGAACCACGGTTTCCAACCCGCACGACGAACAGAATCTATGAGACTCGTGCCAGTTCGCAAGTGCCAAAGCCTGGGTGAAAATGGCAGCTTCAGCGGACGATAGCCCGATTCCGCTTCGGCGCAAGTGGTGCCAGAGCTCTGGGTTTGGCTCAATCTCAGCTGCGTGCGTGGCTTCCACGATTTGCAGAACAATGGGGTGAGCATCGGAAACGGTTTTACCCAGGTAAACCATTAAACCTGCGGGAGGTGCGGTGTCGGGCGAGAAAAACTTCAGTTCGTTGTCTGAAGTGAGCAGAACCTTCTGCTCGTGCATAACCAGCACTTTGGTTAGCGAATTAGTCATAAGTTCTTCAAATAGAAACTCACGAGTTCGGCTTAGATAATCGCGGTCTAGAGCCACATCCGCAAGTGGCAAATTCAGGGCGATTCGCTCAGACAAGTCAACACCCTTCCTTTGGCTTATGCGTGGCGTAACAGCAGACCACGGCTTGCTTCTTCTAACCTGAACCTATGGCAAGTTCTCCCTTGATTTTAGCGGCGCTAGCAAAGTCGATTCTCCCCGCTGCACAGTTCAAACAAGCTCGGTCTATTCCGAGTGAAGGTCGCGGCCCCGTGAACTCGGCGTTACTGACGGATTCCGACGGAATTCAGTACGTGGTTCGAGAGGCGCAAAACGCCAAGGGCAACCTAGAACTTGCCACCGAAACCCAGGCGGTTCGGGCAGTAAAAAGTGCCGGTAGCCTGCCCTTCAACGTTCCCACGCTTGTTGCCGAAAGCACCGGGCCCAATGGCAACACCCTTCAAGTATTGGAATTCGTTTACGGATCGAACATTGAGTTTGACGCGATTCGACCAAACAGCCCACTGGTAAACAGTCTGGGAAAGGCAATCGCCGCGATTCATAGCCTGAGCATCGACGCGGTGCGTCAAGCAGGCATGCCGGAGTATTCAGCTTCAGACATCCGAGACACAAGACTGAGCGAATTAGACCGAGCCGCTTCGAGCGGACGTATCCCAGCAACGCTTCTGCAGCGTTGGGAAAGCGCCCTTGAAGATCTAGATCTTTTCCGCTTCCAGCCGACCGTGGTTCACGGCAACCTAATCGGGGCCAATGTTTTAGAACTCGGCGAAGAAGTTAGCGGCGTGCTGGGTTGGTCGAATCTAGAAATCGGTGACCCCGCTCAAGACTTCATCGGCTTCGCTGCCCAGCCAGATCCAGAACTTTTCGATGCGGTTCGATTTGCCTATCTTTCGCTTCGAACAGAAATTGACCAAAACCTCGCACAGAGAGCAACCTTATACAGCGAACTCGCTATCGCGGCTTATCTCGTTTCCTCTATCTCCGCTAACAACGAAGGCGAAGCCGAGTGGGCGGTGCAGGAGTTAGAAACAATTGCCGCTCAGGTTGAAGAAGGTTCCGCTATGCCACTTAGCCGTGTTGCATTCGCCAGTGCACTGCCAGCTTTCGTGGAAGAGGAAGAGCTCTTTATCGAAACCGATAGCCACGTGGTGATTGCCGAAACTGTGGATGAATCGGTTGACGTCAGCGATCTGCGCACTCGCCCAATCGAGTTGCCAACCAAATCAGACGACCAGCTGTTTTAGTCGGCTACCTTTTCTAACACTGAATCCCAGAGCCGAATCAGTTCGGCCTCCGAAGGAACCTGTTCTGGCTTAATCTCAAGATCATCGGCCACGTAGTAGAGGCAGACTTCAATTTGCGAAACATCAACTCGGTAGAGCCTCGCGAATGCCATTCGGTAAAGAGCTAGCTGAAGCGATCTCTCGGCAATCTCTTTGTCTCCTACCGGAGGTTTACCCGTCTTCCAGTCGACGATTTCGAAGCCATTCTCGGTTTTGAAAACCGCGTCTAACTTGCAGATGAAAGTGTTTCCCTTGATGGTTACCTGAATCTCAGACTCGATGGAGTGTGGGGTCATTTTTGCGAATCTCGAATTCTCGAAGATTTCACGCAGTTCTTCAACCGTTTTCTGCGTTTGCTCGGCGTCCTTCGAAGTTTCCACAGCGTCTAACTCGTCTGAAGTGCTGAGAACACCGAATCGCTGTTCTACCCAAGCGTGGAAGAGAGTTCCAGCCATAGTTTGCTTGTATGGCTGTTCCGGCATCGGGCGACGATACATTTCAACAATCTTCGGCAGGTCGTAAACAAACTCCTTGAACCGTGAAGCGGGAATTCGAACAGGAAGTTTCACCTGCCCCGAACGCTTCAAAAGCTCGTCGCGTTCCGCCAGAAGAAGGTCGATTGTCTGATCGATTTCTGACCGTCGGGGTGCACGGTCTGCCAGGGCTGCTTCAACTTCAGACTTGCCTCGCTCAACGTCTTTGCGGTGGTGCGTCCCCAATGGTTCCATCGGCCAAACCACGCTGAGCGATTCTTGATCGATTGGGTTTTCCGAAATGTGCTCGTATAGCGGAAGAGGGTTCTCAGGATCCTGGGTCTTATCGAGAACCAAAACTCTCGGATCGTCTAACTTTGCGGCGTCGACTAAGAAAGAACTTGGCTTAACCGCGTTCTTGACTCCGGCTTTCCAAGCCGACCCCGAAAGTAGCAGTTTGTGCTTGGGTCTGGTGAACGCCACGTAGGCGACCCGGCGTTCTTCTCTCATCAGATACTCACGCTGGTTATCTTTGAAAGCGGTAATGGCCTTTGTGGCATCGCTCTGATCGGTGCACGATTCCAAATCAATAATTGGGAGTGAGTCAGCATCACCTCTAAGCGGGAATGGAAGCTCTCCGGCGGACAACCAACCCTGGGTCGACTGAACGCCTGGGAAGGTTCCTTCAACAAGGTTCGGCACTGCAACCAAATCCCACTCCAGACCCTTAGCCGCATGTGCGGTAATGAGTTGCACCACTCCCGACCTCGCTGCGACAGCGGGAGTTTCGAAGCGATCCATCTGATCTGCATATTCGAGCCACTCCAAGAAACCGCCCAGGGTGGGGTTTGAACCTTCGGCATAACCCGCGACGAGATTTGCGAACCCGTTCAAGTTGGCCATCGGTTCTAACCGCTTGGGATTAGCCGCAAGTTCGATGTCTAACCAAAGTTCTTGCTCAACTGCGCGAACAAATTCTGGCAGAGGCATGCCGGTTCGCGTGCGAAGCATTCGAAGTAACTCGGCGCAGTTTCTGAGACTTGCCAGACCGCGCTCTGAAAAGTTTGGAAGGCGTTCTAGGTCTTCTTCATCTAAGAGGTAGTCGAGTGCATCGATGATCGACGCCTCAGCTTCGACTCCTGAAACTTTTCCGCTGTCGCGGTTCCAGAATTTGGCCAGATTTCTTGAGTAGCGGCTGAGTCTCTCCAAGTCTTTAGGTTCTACCTGCCAGCGAGGCCCGGCCAGCAATCGCATCAGATGCGAACCAGCTTCTGGGAAGTGAATCACGCGAAGGGCAGCCACTAGGTCTACGATTTCGGGTGATTCCAGTAATCCGCCGATTCCAACCACTTCTACCTGTAGCCCTGCATCACGCATGGCGTTTTCAAATTCCGACATGAGCGAGCGAGAGCGCATCAGAACCGCCGCACTTGGAGCGGCTTTTCCTGATTCTGGTTCCAGATTTCGCTTCAGCCATTCGGCAACAAATTTCGCCTCATTACCTACTTCATCGGCGAACTTGACCGTGATTTCGCCATCCTTGGCGTAGTCCGAGGCACGAAGTGGGTGCACGTCAACTTCGGCCAGTTTCGGACGGGAGTGTAGAAACCGTGCTGGAATTTCAAGAGGCTTCAAGATCACGTTGGCAAGATCCAGTACTACCTTTGGATTTCTCCATGACGTAGTTAGCGGAAACTGACGCACTTCCTTGTTGACGTTGCCAAAAGTAGTTAGGTAGTCGCCAAGGTTAGAGGCACTTGCCCCTCTCCATCCATAAATCGACTGGTTTGGATCTCCAACCGCAAAAACCGACTTGCCCGCATAGAGACCAGCCAGCAGTCTGGTTTGAAGGGTGCTGGTGTCTTGGTATTCGTCAAGAAGAATCTGCTTGTATTGCGCGGTTTCTCGATCTCTCACTTCGGTACCAAGCTCCCGAACCGCTCGATCGGCTAGAGCCACCTGATCGGAAAAGTCGATAAAGCCACGTCTGCGCTTTTCTTCGATAAAACTCTGAGCAAGCTTTGCCAGCATCGGTGTGTGACTCGACTTTTCGAACATGCCGAGAAGGGTTTTCCCGATGGGCTGATCTGGCGTAACTTTCGCTTTACCCGGTGCGAGTGCGGCAATTGTTGCAAATAGTCTTGCGACCACTTTTTCGATTTGCTCGGGATTCGCGGCGTGATCATTCATGGCTCCGGCCAAAGTTAGAACACCTTTTACCACCTGGTTGATTGAGAGGTCAGCTTCAATTAGACGTGGATCAATCTCTTCACCATATTTCAAAACCACTTCACGAGCCAGTTGGAAGCGGCCGGCTTCGGTTAGCAACGTGGCGTCGTCTTCGTAACCGAGCGCGAGTGCATAATCGCGATAAAGAGTATTGGCATACGAGTTGTAAGTTGTGATGTTTGGTGAAGCAAAGTCTTGGTCTTCGAAAGGCCAAAGTTCGGTCTCCGCCAGTTTGGTGAGCGCGTTGTTGATTCTTCGAGAGAGTTCGGACGCAGCTTTTCGCGTGAATGTGAGCCCCAAGATCTGCTCAGGCTTGCAGATCCCGTTTGCCACCAACCAGACCACTCGAGTCGCCATGAGTTCGGTCTTGCCGGAACCGGCGCCAGCGACCACAAGGCTAGGCCAGTCGGTTGCCGCATTTTCAACCGCGTCAACCTGCTCGGCAGTTAATTTAATGGTTGGGTCTTGCTTGAACACTTGGTAAGCCTGGTCGGCAGTTACTTTTCTAGTCGCCATACGAGACCGCCTTTGTGAGAAGAATTTTGCAGTTGCCATAGCCTCTGCTGTCGTAGCAGTGAGACCCGATTTTGGCTTCGAAAGTTGCTTCGGCCGCTGCCATTCCTTCTATCGCACCATCTAGGAGACCCCGGAAATAATCGTCTAGTTCTTGGTTGTCGGCAAGCGAATCCTGGAGCTTAATCTTTTGCTTATCGCCAGCAACCCAGACCAGAGATGCGCCTTCAAGCTCACTCTCATGTTCTGGAATTATTTCAAACCCACCCTGCATGTAGGCAATCTGATAAAGACCAAGCTGAGCGTTGTCGGTGGCGCTAGGCTCCGATGAGCCGGTCTTTAGATCAACGATCAACACTTGCCCATCTGGGCCCTGCTCGATTCGGTCGACGCGGCCACGCACTCGCGCTCGGCCAAGTTCGAAATCGATTCCCACTTCGGTGCCGAGTAGTTCATACCCGGCTTCTTTTTGACCCTCAAGATAGGTGCTGAGGTTCCGAACCATTTTCTGAGCTTTCCGAAGTTCACGCTTCTCAACCCAACTTGCTTCGAACTCTAGAGTGTTCCATTTGCTCTCAACCCCGCGCCAAAGTTCGTTGTAAGTGATTGCAGTGGTTTCTTCCAAAACTTTGTGCAAAAGTGTTCCAAAGTTAGCCTCGAAGTTCCGGTCACTGCCGCCGTGAGCCTGCATGAACCAGTGCAACGGACATCTAATGAAAGCATCCAACTGGGATGGATAAATCCAGACCTTTCCCGTTTCATCATCCGCAAGTGGAACCAGTGCCTCCGGAGAATCGAACTTGAGAATTCCAGCCCATTGATCTGGATGTGCTCCGGGCTGTTTCTCCAGCGCGAGGCGCGCTAGGCCATAGGCCGCTTCTAGCCGGTCGGATTCTGTTTTGGCTGTAACCAGTGTTCGGCGCAGATTTCCAACCAAACCGCGGAGCGTGTAACGAGGCTCAGCGTAGCTATCTGTTTCGGGAATCGTTCCTAGCAATAGTCGAACGAACTGGGAAAGCTGTGTTTCGTCTCCATCGACGGCTGAAACAATGAGTCTCTCGGAGGCCGCACCCACGGCTTTGTAGAGAAGCCTCAATTCGTCAACGATCTCAGTTCGGGTCTCCAAGGCTTCTTTGCCGTTGAGAACCGCTTCTAAGGCGAGCGCGCCGAGCAATGATGACCTGGGCTTCAAATTTGGCCACACACCTTCGGTTAGACCTGGAAGAGCAACCACTTTGAACCGTCTTCCGATTAGCGAAGAACTCGTTGCCAAAAGTACTTTCTGATCATCTCGGGACACCAAGGCCAGCGTGTCTTGTGGAATGTCACGTTCCAGTTGTTCTCGGATGAACTCCGAAGGACCAGCCTCAGGGTGCCTCTCGGCATACTGATTTGCTGCCGCAAACAATGCCACGAGCGAGTCAAGGTTCCGGCCAGCCTGGAGTGCCACCTCACCAATTCCATCGGCAAGAAGCTGCCAAGCGGAAGCCATTGGCGAAGAACTCCATAGAGTCCAGAGCAGTTCTTCCGAAGTTGAACCATCGGTCTCAACCTGCTCTTTCGCTCGGGCGAGAACTTTTAGGAAGGTTCGCAGGCGCTTTCCTTCTTCGCCATACAGTTCTTTAGCAACCTCAGGTTTCTCAAAAAGTTCAATCAAAAGTTGATCACTAGTTCGATCTCCGCCGGCGTCTAGTTCTAGCTGGCGCAGGCGTCTACGAATGCGACGGATTGCCAATGAATCGAGACCGGAAAACGGGTTCCTGAGTAGCTCGAGAATTAGGTCTCGGTTGAGCTCCCCCTGGTTCAGGCAATGTGCTGCCAAGCGAAGCAGGTTGCCGGTAGCGAATTCGTCTTTGAACGATGTTTGGCTGCCGTGAATCATGGTGGGAACAGACTCCGATGCCAGAGCGGCCGCCCAGCGCTCTAGCACTGATCGCGACCGGGCAATCACAGCCATGTCGCTCCACGCGACTCCCTCGTTTAGGTGCAGCTCTCGTAATCGATGGGCTAACCAAGATAGTTCGGAAGTCTCCAAGTCAAAGACCCGGCCCTCGATATTGTTCCCAATCTTCTGATCGGTCGGGCCGAGAGCTGCACGTTGAGATCCGGCTCGTTCAGGCGAGATTCGATAAACGGTTTTTGCGAGGACGGCGGTTAGGTCGGGGTGTCTGGAGTCGATGTCGGAGTTGAGATAAATCGTGGTGAACTTAGCCCCGCTGGCTTCGCTCAATTCCTTCATTGCAAGAGGGTTAGCGGAGCGGAACCCCATCGTGGTTGCATCTGGGTCGCCAAACAAAACCAAGTCTGCTCCTTGAGTGAGCAGCTCTTGAATAAGTGAAGCAGCGGCCGGAGTTAGCTCTTGTGCGTCGTCTACGACTATAAGTTTCAAATCCGATGCCAGCTTTGGCCAATCCCCTGATTTCAGCTGGTTAGCTACTTCGATGAGAAGGGTTGATGGGTCGTGCCGGTTTTCATATGCCGGCTCGCGCAGCTTCTTGTAGTAGCCATCTAGAAAAGGTGCAACAGCAACCCATTCTGGCTTCTGAGATTTTTCGCCGAGTCTCATCAGCTCGCCGGGTTCAATCTTGTGCTCGAGGCAAACCGTGATGAGATCTCGCAATTCTGACCTAAACCCTCGCAGCTCCATCACCTGGCGGCGCAACTGCTTTGGCCAAGCTTCTGGCAGTTCATTCTGCAGAAATCCGTCAATTAGGTCGGAGATGATTTGGTCTTGCTCGCTTCCTGTAACCAGCTCGGGAGCCTTGAGCCCTGAGCCCAGTGACTTCTCACGCAAGATATTGAATGCGAATGAGGAAAGTGTTCTTGCTAGTGGGCCTGGAGTTGAGCCCTGGTACTCAAGAGCAAGTTCATCCCGTAACTTCGTGGCCGCTTCGCGGTTGGCTGCTAGCACTAAAACCTGCTCAGGTGCAAGATCGCCCGAGAGGCGATTCATGACCAAAGCCTTCAGAGCCGTGGTCTTTCCGCTGGCTGGAACGCCGTAAACCAGTGCACTTTCCCCCGACCGAATTTGTGAAACCTGAACCTGAGATACGGATAGTGTGAGCGAATCTAAGACTGCTCCGAGCCCGTGCTTGCGAAAAACTGCATCAACCATTGAGAGCAGACTACTTCTCCGCCGTGACATTTTGACAAACCGAAGTCGGCAGGTTGTCGTAATCTATTCGAGTAAGAGAAAAGGTGAACCTTGGAAATCAAGATCGGACTTAGAAATCTAGCCCGCGAACTTAGCTTCGAATCAGAGCAGAGCGCACAGGAGGTCGAACAGACCGTTGCCAATGCCATCGAATCAGGCGCGAAGCTAATCAAACTGGTCGACAACAAGGGAAAGCTTTTCCTAGTGCCGGTAGACGCACTCGGCTACATCGAAGTTGGAGCTGAAGAGGTTCGTAGAGTGGGGTTCATCGCCTAATGGATTACGTATTTGCACTTATCGTTGGCTACGCAGCCATTCTCGGTTTGGTAGCTCCTTACATCAACGCTCAGAGCGAGGAGCACGGTTGGCTACTGCCTCCGGCCATCGCCATGGTAGTTGGAAGCATCCTTTGGTCAGGTCTAACCTGGCTGGGCTTCAAGTATGAAGAGGCTTACATCTGGGCAATCATCATGGTCGTCATGCCACTGGTCATGGTTGTCTTTTCAAGCCGAATTGCTCAGAACCGCATCCATCAGCGCGAAGAGAAACTACGCCGCTAAACCTATCGCGTCCATGCGTTGGCTGTGAGCTCCGATGAGTTCGGAAATCAGCGGTTCAAGCATCGAATAGGCCGATAGATTCACTCGTCGCTCTTCTTCAAGGGAGAGTTTCTTTCCCTTGGTTACCCCGGCAAGTTTGCGGTTATCGAATGCTGCGCGCAGCTCTAGAAGAACATCGCCCATCAATCGACGGCCCCAGAGCGCCAAACGCGAAGCCAGTTGCGGATTCTCGGCCATGGCATCGATCAGGCAGGCCTTGGCGAACTTCTCAAAGGTGCTGTCCTTCAAAGCCTTTTCCACCTCTTCACGAATGTCATCAGGTAGACCGATGGCCAAGCGCTTGTAGAAATCCTCGAGCAGACCACCAACGAGGTAGACCTTCACCACCGTTTCGTACCAGTCGATTCCGTTGGTACGAGAGTGGAAGGTTTCGATGCGCTCGGTGAACGGATCCATGGAGTCGGTTGGGTCGAATCCCTGAAGAGATAGAGATTTGGCAATTGCGCGGTACTTCTGAAAGCTACGAGCGGCTGCTTCGCTGAGCTCGGCTTTGTCTGAGGTGGTTGGAGAAAACTTCAACTCATTGGTGAGAATCTCAAATTGGCTCAACTCTAGATAAGCCAGCTGGCCGAGAAAAACCTTTGGTTCAGGCGTGTAGGGAGCCAAATCAATCGACTCGGTGTTTCGTGCTCGGCGCTCTTCCCGCTCGGGTAAAACGAAGTTACGCGCTTTGGCACCGATACGTTTAATCCACTCGAACATGGTTACTAGGATACCTCGCGTAAACTAGCACAGACCAATAGGAGACTCTTTTGACATTTGCCGAACTGGGCATCGACGCGGATATCGTCGAAGCGCTCACTAAAAAAGGCATTACCGAGCCATTCCCAATCCAGGAACAGGCCATCCCGGTTGCACTAACCGGCCAAGACATCATCGGCCAGGCTAAAACCGGTACCGGTAAAACTTTCGGCTTCGGGCTACCGCTTATCCAAAAACTTGGGTTGAACCCAGAAAAAGGCGCACAGGCCCTAGTGGTTGTTCCAACCCGTGAGCTTTGCATCCAGGTGGCCGAAGACCTTGTTCTTGCCACCGAAAACCGCTCAACCCAGGTTGTAGCCATTTATGGAGGCAAGTCCTACGAAGGTCAAATCGCCGAAATTGATGCCGGTGCACAAATCATTGTTGGAACACCAGGACGACTAATCGACCTCGCCAAGCAGAAGAAGCTTGATCTGGGCAAGATAACTTTCATGGTCCTCGACGAGGCCGACGAAATGCTAGACCTTGGCTTTTTGCCAGACGTGGAACGGCTATTCGCCATGACTCCCCCGCTTCGTCAGACCCTGATGTTCTCTGCCACCATGCCGAGCACCATTTTGACTTTGGCCCGCAAGTACCAGAATCGCCCGATGCATATTCGTGCCAACGAGGCCGAAGAGGGTCACACCAAGGCAGACATCAAGCAGTTCATCTACCGAGCACACATGCTCGACAAGGACGAAGTTGTTGGTCGCATCCTTCAGGCTGAGGGTCGAGGCAAGACCGTTATCTTCTGCAAGACCAAGCGTCAGGCAAGCAAGGTTTCCGAAGAGCTGATCGATCGCGGCTTCAACGCCACCGCGCTGCACGGCGACATGTCTCAGGAAGCTCGCGAGCGTTCGATGGCGGCATTCCGCTCCGGCAAGAAGGAAATCCTGGTTGCCACCGAAGTTGCCGCTCGAGGAATCGACGTTGACGACGTAACTCACGTGATCAACTACACCGTTCCGGAGGACGAGAAGAACTACCTTCACCGAACCGGTCGCACCGGACGAGCTGGTCGCACCGGTATTGCGGTAACGTTCGTTGACTGGGAAGACATGACCCGTTGGCAGAACATCAACACAGCTCTTGAGCTAGGTGTTCCTGATCCGGTTGAAACCTATTCGAGTTCGGCTCACCTGTTTGAGGATCTTGGTATTCCGGCAGGTACCAAAGGCCGCCTGCGCGCCTCCACTGCCGTTCGCCCGGAAAAGAAGCCGGAACAGCGTCGCGGTGGCGATCGTAAGCCAGAAGGTCGTCCTGCTGAGAAGCGTGAACCACGCCCGAGTTCCGACAGAAACCGTCAGCGTCGCCGCACGCGTGGCGGTGGGCCTAAGCCCACTGAATAGTTGAACCGGTAGCTTTCGCTTCGATTCTTTTGAGCATTTCCAAATCGGTGTTTCGTTCCCCGAGACGATTCGGTTTCCCCGTCAGTCCGTGGTAATCGGAGGAACCGGTCATTATCAAATCGAACTCTTCCACCAGTCCGGTCAGCCAGGCGCGAGCTACGTCGCCAACCTCTCGGTGATTCACTTCAAAACCGTCTAGCCCTTCACGAATCAGCGCAACGAAATTTTCTCGGTCCTTTTCTGTAATCACTAGAGCTTTTTTCTTGTCGCCACGTGCCATCGGGTGGGCCATAATCGCCACACCTCCCGCGGCTTTGATTAGCTTTACGGCTTCAACAGTGTCGATTCCTGCACTTGGAACGTAGTAGTCAGCGTCTTTGTCGAGCGGCCCAGCGAATGCCTCTTCTCGACTTTCAACCAGACCCAGATTGGCCATGGCATCGGCGATGTGGGGGCGACCAAGTGACTTGCCCTCTTCCATCAATGTTGCTCGCACTGCGTCCATGCTGAGTGTTGTGTAGTGCACCCGGAGTTTCTCAACGTAGCGTTCAATACGGGTTCCTCGGTTCACACGAATTTCTGCGAGCGTTCTCTGCAGTGGTTCGTAATCGGAATCTGGAAGGTATGCCAACATGTGCACTGAAACGTCATTGTGGTTGGTGGTGATTTCGATACCCGGCACGAAGGTTACGCCGCGCTTCTTGGCCTCCACGCGAGCTTCGTCCCAGCCAGCAGTAGTGTCGTGGTCGGTTAGAGCCAAGGCATCGATACCTGCCTGAGCCGCGTATTCAAAAATCTGCGCCACCGACTCTTTGCCATCAGAATGTGTGCTGTGTGAGTGCAAATCGATCTTCATAACTTCCTCCTTCTACCCCCTAAGGATAGCGGTGGGGTGAGACCATTTAGTGGCAGTATGGAACGCATGACAGACGAGCCAAAAAAGCCTGTGAGCGGGAGAACCACCAGCCCGAACAGCCCAGAATTCATGAAGTTTATCTCGGGCGGTTGGGCCGAAGAAAATTCTGCGCTTCCGGCAAAGGCTGAGGTTGCGTCATACGCAGCCAACCGTCGTTCTGTGGTTGCCGAGGCATTCGCCGGAAAGATTTTGGTTATCGAAGCCGGCGGCACGCAGACCCGTTCCAACGACACCGAGTACCGCTACCGCGCGCACACCTCGTTTGCACATCTAACGGGTTGGGGCGCTGCTACCGTTCCAGATTCCGTTTTGGTTATCGATACCAGAGCTCACGCACACCACTCGAAACTCTTTTTCCGTAAGACCGCTGGGCGCGACAACGAGGAGTTTTTTACAAACTCAATGATTGGCGAATTCTGGGTTGGCCCTCGTCCTGGTTTAGATTCTGTTTCCTCGCTACTCGACATTGAAACTCACGACCTAGCCGAGCTGGACGAACTGTTGTCGAACCTTCCAGATGATTTGGTGTTGCGCCTCGACGATGCCGACCTGGCCCAGTTCCTCGATGAACTGCGTCTCGTGAAAGACGAGTACGAGATCGAACAGATGCGCGGGGCAGTTGCTGCCAGTGTGAATGGTTTCCACGATGTACTTCGGGCAATTCCAAGAGCCGTTGGCCATGAGCGCGGTGAACGAATCATTGAGTCGGCATTCTTTGCCAGAGCCCGCTTGGAGGGGAACGACCTCGGTTACGAGACAATCGCCGCCTCGGGTTCGCACGCCTGCATTTTGCACTGGATTCAAAACGACGGTCCGGTTCGCGAAGGCGACCTTTTGCTTCTGGATGCGGGTGTTGAGTTGGAGTCGCTGTACACGGCAGACGTGACTAGAACCATCCCAATTTCCGGTCACTTCAATGCCACACAACGCAAGGTGTATGAAGCCGTTCTGGAAGCCGCCGACGCAGCCTTCGCAATTGCCAAACCCGGTGTGTTGTTTAGGCAGCTTCACGAAGCAGCCATGGAAGTTATCGCCAAGAAGATGATCGACTGGGGTTTCATTGACATCACTCTCGAAGAAGCCTTGGCCGGCGATCGCCAACTACACCGCCGCTGGATGGTTCACGGAACTAGCCACCACCTCGGCATGGACGTACACGACTGCGACAAGGCGCGCCGTGAAATGTATCGCGAGGCTGAATTGCGCGAGGGAATGATTTTCACAATCGAGCCCGGTCTCTACTTCCAGCCAGACGATTTGAGAGTTCCCGAAGAATTCCGCGGCATCGGCGTGAGAATCGAAGACGACGTGCTGGTAACCGAGTTTGGTGTGGAGAATCTAACCGCGGCCCTTCCAAGACACCCCGACGACGTCGAGGCATGGATGGCGGCTACTACTTAGCTGGTTTTGAAAGCGCCGCCGCTTTGACTAGAGCGTTTTCCGCTTCCGCCTTCAAATCTTTAGGCACCTGAATTTCGTAGGTGTCAGCTAGCAAACTGTTCTGTCCGCTGAAGGTTCTCTTTGAACGAGACAGCGAGAATCGCAAAATGTTTACGATGGCACCGATTCCGGCAAAAGTAATGATGGTTGACGCGTAGTTGTTGAAGGTGTCTGCTGGGCTGAACGCAATAACCACAACACCTAGAAGTGCTCCGTTTAGAGCTCCGGTGAGAGCCATGCGAGGGTATCCAACTCGTGCGCGTAGGCGCTCGACGGTGCGAACACCACGGCCAACGATGGCAATTTGGCGAACTGGGAAATTACCGCTCAGCAATTTCTCAACATGCTCAACGGCATTCTCGTAAGTATCGAACTTAGCGATGATTTCTGCACTCGGCAGTGCTTCGCGTTTTTTAGCCAACTGATTTCACCTCTTGTTTAGATTCCTATTCTGGCACGCCTCGCGAGGCTCGTCTAAGGTTGGTTAGGTGAGTGTAACCAGAGTTTATGTAGCCCGCCTTGTTGGCTGTGGCGTCTTTGACCCCGCGGGAGACCGCGTTGGGAAGGTCATCGACGTTCTTGTGGCTTACCGTAAATCTGGATCTCCGAAGGTTACCGGCCTCCTAATTGAGATTTCAGGTCGTCGCCGCGTGTTTGTTCCGATCACTCGTGTTACCGCAATTGTTCCCGGCCAGGTGATAACTACCGGGCTCATCGACCTTCGCCGTTTCACCCAGCGCGGGCGTGAAGTGCGCGTAATTGCTGAGATTTTGGGCCGCCGAGTTATCTTTGCCGACGGATCGGGCGTTGCCAACATTGAAGACATTGCCATCGAGGTAACCAAGTCGAAAGACTGGTTTGTGAGCGAACTATTCCTTCGCAAGCCAAAAACGTCAGCCTCGCCGTTCGCCCGCGGGGAAACCGTGTTCGCTCAGTGGGATCAGATCATCGAATCCGATCCCAACGACGACGGCCACAATGCGTCGGCGTTGATTGCCAGTTACTCAGAACTACGCCCAGCCGACCTAGCCAGCGCACTTATGGATCTTCCAGACGACCGAATGGCCCAGGTTGCCGAAGAACTCGACGATGAACGTTTGGCCGATGTTTTGGAAGAGCTTCCAGAGGAAGAGCAAATCGACATCCTTGAAGAACTAGACGACGAGCGTGCCGCCGAAGTTCTAGACCTAATGGAACCAGACGACGCCGCCGACCTCATGTCGAACCTTCCGAAAGAGCGTTCCGACGCTATTTTGGAACTGATGGACGTCGAAGAAGCCGAAGACCTTCGCCGCCTCATGCAGTACGACGAGTACACCGCGGGTGGTTTGATGACCACCGAGCCCATCATTTGCGCCGCCGACGCCACGGTTGCCGAGGCGATGGCCCTGATTCGCCGCAAAGAGGTAGCGCCGGTTTTGGCCGCGTCCGTTTTTGTAACGCTTCCCCCGTATGAGGTTGAAACTGGGCGCTATCTTGGCGTGGTTCACTTTCAGAAGATGCTTCGCTACCCTCCTCACGAGAAACTCGGATCGCTACTCGACACCGATATCGAACCCATCAAAGCGGACACCCACATTTCGGTGATTCACCGAACGTTTGCAAACTACAACTTGGTGGCACTGCCGGTGGTCGACGAGGAACAACACCTTATCGGTGTGGTTACCGTGGACGACGTGCTTGATCACCTACTACCTGAAGACTGGCGAACCGAAGAAGATGGAGGAGCTAAATGAGTAAGGCAAAAGACCGCCTAGATGCTCCGATCGGCACTCGTTCACGCTTTCCTCGTCTAAGCATTGACCAGGAAAAGTTTGGTCGGGCGTCAGAGTCTTTTGCGCGCGCGATGGGAACCGGTGCATTCCTTATTGGAATGACCATTTTTTGTATCGTCTGGCTCGCCTGGAACTCGTTCGCTCCGCAGAGCATTCAGTTTGACCCTAGGCTCACGAACTTCACCCTGCTCACCTTGATTCTCTCGATGCAGGCCTCTTACGCCGCTCCGCTAATTCTTTTGGCACAGAACCGCCAGGACGACCGCGACCGCGTGAAGTTTGAACAGGACCGTCAGCGCGCAGAGCGCAACCTTGCCGACACCGAGTACCTGGCCCGCGAGGTCGTGGCACTTCGCCTAGCGATGGAAGACATGGCCACGAAAGAATTTGTCAAGGACGAACTTCGCGATCTAATGCGTGAGCTTTTGGAAGAATTGCGCGAACCTGCCAAGAAGAGCAAACCTAAGGGCAAATGACCTCTCGCAACGAAGCCTTGGCTGCACTGGCTAAGGTGATTGACCCAGAACTTCGCAAGCCCATTACCGAACTCGGCATGGTTGGCGAGATTTCCGGTAGTTCGATTGCCATCAAACTAACGGTGCCAACCTGCCCGGCAGCCGAAAAGATTCGTGGCGAGGCGCAAGCGGCAATTGAACATCTTGGGCTCACCGCCGAACTTACCGTCATGACGCAGGCCGAGCGCGACGAACTCAAGATCAAACTCCGTGCCGGCAAGCCGCCGCGTGCCAACCCGTTCGACGAAAACACTCTCACTCGCGTGTTTTTGGTGGGTTCTGGAAAAGGCGGGGTTGGAAAATCCACTCTCACCGCGAATCTGGCAGTGGCACTTGCTCAGCAAGGTTCTTCGGTCGGGCTTATTGACGCCGACATTTTCGGCTATTCGATTCCGGGACAGCTCGGCATAAAAGACAAGCCAACCCAGCTCGACGAAATGATTTTGCCGCCGGTTGCCTTCGGCGTAAAAGTTATTTCGATTGGAATGTTCGTCGACGGCTCGCAGGCGGTTGCCTGGCGAGGCCCAATGCTTCATCGAACGATTGAACAGTTCCTCAAGGACGTCTTCTGGGGCCAATTAGATTTCCTACTCATCGACATGCCTCCAGGCACCGGCGATGTGGCGATCAGCCTGGGCCAAGCACTTCCTACTGCCAGATCACTGGTGATTACGACCCCGCAGGAAGCAGCCGCCGAAGTTGCCCTGCGCTCTGGAGCCGTTGGCATCCAAACCGGGCAGAGCGTGTTTGGCGTAATTGAAAACATGTCTTGGCTGGTGCAGCCAGACGGAAGCAAACTTGAACTCTTCGGTGCCGGCGGAGGCTTGGCTGTTGCCAAGCACCTAGAGACTTCCCTGCTCGGGCAGGTACCACTTTCAATTGAACTTCGAGAAGGTTCAGACCGGGGAATGCCGGTTATTCTCGGGAACCCTGAGGACCCCTCTTCGGTGGAGATTGCAAAACTGGCGAAAAAAATGGCCGAGGCAACGCTCGACCTGAAAGGTAAAAGACTTCCTCTGGCCTAAGTGGCCTCAGAGTCGAACGGCGCTTTCTCACCCTGTTCCAACTGAACAATCACTGCCGGCGCAACGGCAGCGGTCGCGGCGGCGGCCGTTTCCCGAAGTGCGTTTTTCTCCGCTGAAAAATCCAAATCCTCGGTGAGCGCTTCACGAATGATTCTTCTGGGGTCGTATTGACGCGGGTCTAGCTTTCGCCAATCGAGATCCTCGAAGTCTTCGCCGAGTTCGTCTTTCATCTGAGTTTTGGCACCGTTGGCCATACGTCTAAGACTCTTGATGATGTTGGCGAGACCCTTGGCATATTCGGGTAGGCGTTCGGGACCCAGCACAATGACCGCGATTATGCCGAGAATTAGTAACTTCTCGCCGCTTAGACCAAACACCCTTATAGGCTACCTGCCACATACCGCATTTGAACAACTGGTGGCTCTATCCTTGAGGCATGGTCGACAAAATTACCAGCTGGAAGTTCGTTGAAGAATTCATCGAAGAACCGGTGGCAACCCTCAAGGCACGTTCGAGAGCCGACGAGTTCGGCATTGAGTGCATCACCCCCGCAACCGGAGCACAATTGGCCTTCATCGCCAGCGCTTTGGGTGCGAAGGCCATCGTAGAGGCTGGTACAGGCGCTGGCGTGAGCGGGCTTTGGCTCCTCAGCGCAAGCGAAACTTCAGTGCTCGCAACAATCGACACTGAAACCGAGTATCAGGCGGCCGCCAAACAGGCTTTCCAAGACGCCGACATCTCAGCCAACCGCACCCGCGTGATCAGTGGGCGTGCCATCGAAGTTATGTCGAATATGGCCGATGCTGCCTACGACCTGGTTTTCCTAGACGGAGACAAAGAGACGCTCGAGCAGCAACTCCACGAAGCAGTTCGTCTTCTTCGCCCTGGCGGAGTTGTGGTTATTGCCCATGCCCTTTGGCGTGACCGAGTACCAGACCCGGCGATGCGCGACGAAGCCACGGTTACCTACCGCGATGCCATCCGATTCTTCAACCAGAACGATAATTTTGTTACCTCGATTTCTGCCGTTGGCGATGGCTTGCTCATGGCGAGCAAACGAAACTAGACAAAAAGAAAAGACCCGATCTTTCGATCGGGTCTTTTTTCATTTGCCTTATTTCTTGACTACAGCCTGAAACTCGGAAATGATGTCCTGTGCTTCTTGCTCGCTTACAGCTGCAACAAAGCGGCCTCCGCCTTCAAGAGGTAGGTGAAAAATGATGTTTCCCCTGCTGTCACGCTCGACCTTTACCGGGCCGTCGTTTCCACGTGGTTTTTGAACTGCCATTTGATGCATTGCTCCTTGAATTACTGGCAACATCGCCTTGGTTCTATTATCCCAGACCAGAAGTCTGCTAATTACCGAGCAAAGTAACGGTTCAATTAACGAGCCAGTTGCGAAGCCCTTGGTAGCAACTCTCGATTTGAGCAATCGGAACGCTCTCATCATCGGCGTGTGCCTTATTCGGATCGCCCGGCCCGTAGTTCACCGCTGGAATGCCTAGCGCACTGAAACGAGCAACATCGGTCCAGCCATACTTAGGTCGCGCGGCGACACCAATCGCATCGATAAACGCTTTAGCGGCAGGGCGATCCAAACCAGGACGAGCTCCCGCCGAGGCATCGGTAACCGAAACGTCAAAACCTTCGAAGAATGATCGCAAATACTCTTCGGCATCCTCCAATGACTTACTCGGAGCGAATCGGTAGTTCACGGTTACGGTGGCAGCATCTGGAATCACGTTGGTGGCAATCCCGCCGGAAACCATTACCGCGTTCAAACTCTCGCGATACTGAAGACCCTCTACCGAAACCGTTTCAGGTTCGTTCGCCGATAGACGCGAGAGAACTTCAGAAAGTCCGTGAATCGCGTTATTTCCCATCCAAGGACGAGCCGAATGTGCTTTGACGCCTGAAGTGCTCACCACGACGCGCATGGTTCCATTGCAGCCGCCTTCAATTACGGCTGCGGTTGGTTCGCAAAGCACAGCAAAATCTGCATTCAGAAGTTCTGGGTGGTTTCGAGCCAAACGACCCAATCCATTTAGCGAAGCATCAACTTCTTCGTGATCGTAGAAGACCCAGGTCACGTCTACGTTTGGAGCACTAAGTTCACAGGCCAGCTTCAGCTGAACGGCAACGCCGCCCTTCATGTCGACGGTGCCTCGACCCCAGAGCGAAGGCTCGCCGTTTATATTGATTCGACGAACGGGCAGGTTGTCGGCAACTGGAACAACGTCGATGTGTCCGGCAATCACTACGCGCGAAGCTCGTCCTAGGTTGGTTCGAGCTACCAAAGCATCTCCATCGCGAATGACTTCTAGGTGCGAGTGAGCTCTCAATAATTGCTCGATGGCATCCGCCAGAGCGCCCTCATCGCCAGAAACCGAAGAAACGTTACAGATGGACTCGGTGAGTGAAACCACGTCTTCACTGGCATCAAGCGGCGTAACAGGCATGAAAACGAGCCTACCTTGTAACCTAGACAGGTGACTGAAACTACTTTTGCGGCCGGTAAGGCCTGGGGCCACGGCCTAGCGACCATTGCTGCCGATGGAACCATGCTGGACACCTGGTATCCAAACCCGCAACTTGGTGAAGCACCGAAGACCGATGCCCTCTGGGTTGTGCCCAAAGAATTGGATGCTCTTGCCCAAGAAGACAAGGTGCGCAAGGTCACAACCCAGGTGGTTCGCACCGAAATCGATCTTGAGCTTGCCGTTACTTCAACCGCCGACGCCTACCTGCGCCTTCACCTTCTGAGCCACCTACTTGTTAAACCAAATTCAATCAACCTAGACGGGCTAATCGCGGCACTTCCGATTGTTGCCTTCACCAGCGCCGGCCCCGTTTCCATCGACGAACTAGACAGAATCCGACCACAGCTTCAGCGTGTCGGAATCACGATCCACGCCATCGACAAGTTTCCTCGCCTGATCGACTACGTAACCCCGAAAAAGGTTCGAATCGCCGACGCCAGCCGAGTGAGACTCGGCGCTCACTTAGCCCCTGGAACCACCATCATGCACGAAGGCTTTGTGAACTTCAACGCCGGAACTCTCGGTACCGCCATGGTCGAGGGTCGCATCTCACAGGGCGTAATTGTTGGCGAGGGTTCCGACATCGGCGGCGGCGCATCAATCATGGGCACGCTTTCCGGTGGCGGCAAGCACAAGGTCTCGATCGGTGCTCGAGCGCTACTAGGAGCAAACGCCGGTGTTGGCATCTCAATCGGAGACGACACAGTTGTAGAAGCCGGGCTCTATGTGACCGCCGGAACCAAGGTCACTATCGTGGACGGCGGAGTCGAACGCACCGCTAAGGCTGCCGAACTATCCGGCGTTGCCAACCTGCTCTTCCGTCGAAACTCCGTTAACGGCCGGGTAGAAGTAATGCCGAGAGAGGGCGACGGAATCGTCCTCAACTCGGCACTACAAAACTTGTAGTTACTGAACTACCGGCAACCCCGTTAGCGCAGATGCCTCGGCAACTGCTCCGCCATTTGTGAGATTAGTGAATCCCAAGGTTTTCATCTGACCGATGGCGGCACCCGAACGGTTACCGCTTCGGCAATAGATCACGTATGTTCCAGCAACGTCTAGCTCTTGAATGCGGCTAGCAAAATCCATTCCCTGCACGTCGATGTTTAGTGCACCTTCTAGGTGACCTTCGGCAAATTCCGCAGGAGTTCTAACGTCGATAACAGCAGTTACGCCTCCCATGTCCATTTTCTCCGGAGCACAGGCGCTAAGACCAAATACGAGACCCATTGCGGTTAGTAGTGCCGCGACACTCTTGAATAGCTTGTTCATTTGACTTCCTTTCGTATACCCCCTAGGGTATCTAATAAGGAGAGAAAATGCAACTTGAAGCAACGGAACTAAAAGCAGCCCGCGACCGCCTCATGCGAGCTCAGGGTCAAATCCTAGGCATCGTGCGAATGATCGACG
Organism: Actinomycetota bacterium; assembly: GCA_041179025.1. Classification (GTDB taxonomy): domain Bacteria; phylum Actinomycetota; class Actinomycetes; order Actinomycetales; family Microbacteriaceae; genus Rhodoluna. The sequence goes on from JBEGUF010000086.1 coordinate 39,982, forward strand.
AGGGTCGAGACTGCACCGATCTGCTCACGCAACTAAGTGCCGCCTCAACCGCACTAACTCGCGCGGGCTTCACCATAATCGCAACCGGCATGGCTCATTGCGGCACCGATGCCGAAGGAACCGCCAACCGTGAACAGCTTGAAAAAGCATTTTTGAAGCTGGCATAAGTGAAGATCGTAATCATCGGAGGAGTTGCTGCCGGAATGTCGGCGGCCACGCGCCTACGCCGTCTAGACGAAGCAGCTGAGATAACCATCTACGAAATGGGTCCAAATGTCTCCTACGCCAACTGCGGCCTCCCCTATTTCCTAAGCGACACCATCTCAGATCGAAACGCTCTGTTGCTTCAAACTCCAAAATCTCTGAACGATCGGTTTCGTCTAGATGTTCAGGTGAACCACAAAGTTATTGGCATTAACAAAGAGGCCAAGCAGGTAAGCGTGAAAAACCTCACCAACGGCGACACCTTTGAAGACAACTACGACTTCCTCGTTTTAGCAACTGGAGCGAAGCCGCGGAAACCCAACTTACCTGGAATCGAACACGCGCTAACCCTGCGCGATGTTGAGGATGCCGACCAACTGAAGGCAGCAGCTCAAAACAGTAAAACCAAAACCGCAGTCATCATCGGTGGCGGATTTATCGGAATCGAAACCGCAGAGAACCTCATTCATGCCGGCTTTCAGGTGCACCTAGTTCAGAAGAACAGTCAACTGCTCAGCCAGGTGGAGCCTGAAATCGTCGAAGTGATGCAAAAGCACCTCGAAGCTAATGGCATCAAACTTCACTTAAACACCGATGTCTCGGAAATTACCTCAACCTCAGTGAATCTAGGTTCCGAATCCATACAGAGTGATCTAGTTATCTCAGCCGCAGGAGTAGAACCCGACAACCAGCTCGCTCGAGAAGCAGGTTTGAAATTCGGTAATACCGGTGGGCTCTGGGTCGATGAACAACAGCGCACTAGCGACGAATACATTTTCGCGGCCGGAGACGCCGTTGAGAAACACGACTTCTTCACAGACGGCGAAACCCTGGTTCCTCTCGCAAACCTGGCCAATCGCCACGGACGCCTGATAGCCGACGCAATCGCCGGACTACCGGTGAAAGCCGCCCACAGCATCAGCACGGCGATCATCGGTGCATTCGGAATGGCACTGGCAACCACTGGATTGAGCCCGGCGAAAGCACGAGCAAAAGGCATCGCTCATCAGGTGATTCACATTCACCCCGGCAGCCATGCCGGCTACTACCCAGGCGCGAAGCGAATCTCAATGTTGGTGGTATTCGAGCCAAACACGGGCAAGCTTCTAGGCGCCCAAGCCGTTGGCGAGGATGGCGCAGATAAGCGAATCGACGTAATCGCCACAGCAATCTTTGGCGGGCTCACCATCAACGATCTGATGGATTTAGAGCTGTCCTACTCCCCACAGTATGGTTCTGCCAAAGACCCGATCAACCACGCGGGCTATGTTGGCAACAACGTTCTTACCGGTCGCACGCCAACCTTCCAGTGGCACGAGCTAGACGCCGAGATGACAAAGCCAAACACAATCTTGGTTGACGTTCGCAGTTCCTCAGAGAATCAGGCTGGCACCACCCCGAATTCAATCAACATCAGCGTGGACGAACTTCGCAAACACATTCAAGAACTAAAAGGAAAGCGTGTACTAGTTCACTGCCAAGTTGGCCAGCGTGGCCACACTGCAACCCAAATACTTCGAGGACACGGCATAGACGCATTGAACCTCGACGGCGGCTACCTAACCTGGCGAGCCGGATTAGACGCAAGAGAAAGAAAGTAACCATGTGTCAAAAAGTCACTTGCCGCAAGTGCGGCAAAGCCAGCTGGGCTGGCTGTGGCCAGCACGTTAACCAGGTAATGCGAGGAATCCCAAAGTCTGAGCAGTGCCAAGGTCATCAGAACGACCCAAAGAAACCAGGATTCTTCGCTCGCCTCATGGGTGCGAAGTAGAACAAAAGGAGAAAAACATGTGCGCACCTGCTTCATGTGAAGTTTGCAACAAAGTTACCTGGGCTGGCTGTGGCCAGCACATTGAAGAAGCCCTAGAGGGCTTTTCGCCAGAGCAACTCTGCACCTGCAACCAGTAGCGGTAATTCATCGACAGCATGCCTGATAGTTTGAAGGCATGCTGTCGTTCTTTAAGCGTTGGGGACTAACCAATCCATGGGTTTGGGTCTTCTTCGTAACCACCTCGCTTCAGGTCTTTCGCGGGTCACCTATCGACACCCTAATTTTTGGATCGAGCACGCTGATCGTTTGGCTTGATGCCGCGGGGTTTTTCAGGAAAGCATTACGTGAGCGACCCAAGGTTCGAAACTCTCTAATCGCTGTCGTGATGATGGTGCTCGGAATCACTCTCAGCTTCTTCCCCAGGCACACCTACCTGCACGGTGGCATTCTCATCGCTATTCTTCCGGTTGCTCTCTACCTTGCTTGGTATCGAGACAGTGGGCCAAAAGAAATGGCTGACCCCATGATGGAGCGAACCAAATCTGTGTGGAGAGTTCTTTGCCTAATCTTGTGCGCCTGGGAATTTGGCGCGAACATCCTCGGTCAGCTGAACAACAGCCTCACCTCACACCCAACAATCTCCGTGTTGATCGACCCATTTTTGGATACCACGGTTGGGCAAACGGTTTTCGTGGTTCTATGGCTTTTCCTGGGTGTAGGACTACTGCGAGTTTGGAATAAAAAATGAGTTACAGCACGAGCTTCATTGTCATCACGGGCTACCTGGTAATCGTCTTGCTTGGTGTGATTCTCTGGCTACTTTCAAAGTTTGAACGAATTAGACTGCACAAAGTAGGAATCCTGATGGATCGCATTCTTCACCACCGAACCACTCGAATCGCGATAATTCTCGGCTGGTGGTGGGTGGGTTGGCACTTCTTGGTTAACCAGGTTGCCCGCTAACGAGTGTCAGAGTCGATTTGCGGGGTTCACGAAAAGGTGAACCAAATTGCCAATCAGATCGTCGCGAATAACCGCTCGGGCAACGTATTTGTTATCAAGTTCAAACTCGAATAGCCCTCGTGCCTTCGAGTCGTACTCGCTGATTTCGCCAATTACCTTGTCGCGGAAAACAAGGTCAAAAACTCTGCTGGTGAGCGCCTTGTCGTCAATGGCCTGTCGACACTTTAGGAAAACTTTGCCCTGCCAGAAAGGCGCTCCGGCGGCGGTGCTCTCGTTTAGCAGCTGGAGACGGTTGAATTCGTATTTGGCATGGCCGTATATGCGGAAATGCTCTTCGCCTTCGGCCTGCTTCAGAAATATTTCGGGTAGCAGGATTCGCTGAGAGATGAAGGAATCGATGGACGATTCGGCTTCACTCGGTCGACTGCCGAATAGACCCACAAAAACCCCTAAAGCAATAGAAATGTTCGCTTAATACTACATTTCTTACGCTGGGAGTTTAGAAGTTTTAGTCAAACCCAGGCACCTAGAATCGCGCCGGCGATGGTGAGACAAAAGACATCCTGGCTGACTTCAATCAACCAAACCTGAATCGACTTATAAACCTTGTGTTCGTTATGGCTGAACATTCGGTGAGACAGGGAACCAAATGCGGTGAAGCCTACGGATAGCAAGAATCCAAAGAACGCGCCGTCTAGAGCTCCAAAACCCTGGGTTGCCGGAGCAATGTACTCCAAAGCGAATGCGAGAGTCGCAACCTGCACGAGCGCGGCCACATAGGTTCCACCAAACATCAAGCCGGTTTCAGCCCCGGTCATTTCAATTCGCTCAGTTGGCATCTCGCGCCCCTGAGCCTTCATCCACAGTGGATAGAAAGTCTTAGGGCCAAACCAAATTGCCCCAATCACAAACGACGAAAGTGATGCTACGAATACTGCTAGCCAATTGATTTCCATGATTTAGCCCTTCTTTTTTGCCAAAAATGATTCTAGATTGTCGAGGTAGCTGTTCATGCCATCGCGCGAGGCTTCGGCTTGCTCTTCCGGCATCTCACCAAACTGGGTAAACCGAACCCAAGACTTATCTCCGCGCTTCTCGAAATCGAGCACGATCCTGTGAGCTGGGGCATTGTCGTCGGCGAAAATGAACTCAGCCTCGTCCTGGCTATAACTGAGTGAATGAACTAGTCGAACGTTTGGAACAACCTCAGAGTAGCGACCCCAAAAATAGGCGTTGAAACCATTTACGGAAACATCGACTGCAACTGCCCAGCGACCGCCAACGAAGACCTCAGACGTAACGCTGCCGGGAACCACGGAAAGCATCGTGGGGCTATACCAAGTCTCGAGTTCTTGCGCGTTAGTCCAAGCGCTCCAAAGAGTATCGACACTGCAATCGAATTCGCGTTCGACAAAATACAACATTGATTCAGACAACCGGATCACCTATCTGCGTTAAGGAGTGTATTTCCAAAAACTCCAGTTTAGGCGGACTAATTTCTAGGTCGAAGAGTTGCCACCATCGGGCAAACGAACGGGTCCGAGTTTTTACTTAGGCCTACCTCATTCAAGTACCGTATTACCGCCGCGTAACTTGACAAAAGATTCATCTCGACCAGGGGAATTGAATTTTCTTTACAATACTCAAGCACAATCGCGTGGGCCCTGCGGAGGTTTGGTCTTGCCATCGATGGAAACAGGTGGTGTTCGACTTGATAGTTCAGCCCACCCATCAGGTTGTCGGTCAACCAAGTGCCGCGAATGTTTCTACTGGTGAGAACCTGCCGCTGAAAGAAGTCGATCTTTGCATCGCGCTCAACCAAGGGCATTCCCTTGTGATTCGGGGCGAAGGCAGCTCCCATGAAGAACCCGAAAATAAACATCATGAAAAACCAGAGAGCAATTGCCCAAGCCCAGCCAAACATGAGAGTGAAAACTAGGTACGGCCCAATTTGTCGAACCATCATCAAACCGAATTCCAGAGCACGGGTTCCGATTTTTCGTTCTTTACGCTTGAGGCTGGCAAAGCTGTCCAGCAGCAAATCAAAACCAGTGAAGAGAAGAAGTAACGGAAAGAGGTAGCCCTGCCGGTTTGAAAGCCAACGCTCAAAACCTTTTTTCTCGTTTCGTGATTCTGGGGTGAAGCTGAGCACTCGAATAGCAATGTCGGGGTCTTCACCAATTTGATTTGGCTTTTGGTGGTGCTTATTGTGCTTTCGCAGCCAAAAACCGTAGCTTAGTCCGGCGAAGAGGTTGGCGAGAATGAGGCCTAACCAATCATTAGCCTTGTTATTTCTAAAAACCTGACGGTGGGCCGCCTCGTGTGAAATGAATCCGTACTGGGCCGACATGACTCCAAGTAAGCCGACAACCAAAAATGCTAGGAAAATCCAGGCCCAGTGATGGTCGACTAACGCACCGACAAATCCGCTAGCAACCCAGAGCGCTGATGCGATGACGGAGATGACCACCAGACGAATCATGTAAAAGCTTGGTTTCTTTGCGAGCAGACCTGCGTTCTTCACTCGGCTCAGGATCTCAGTGAATTGGGAAACCGTATACCGGTCCAATAATGCGGTCATCCCCTAAGACTACTTGCCAGAGTAGAAAGGGCCCTGTGTTTTGGCTAAGAGCCTTCTGCCTTAGACGTTGAACCTAAATTCCACCACGTCGCCATCGTGCATTACGTAGTCTTTGCCTTCCATTCGAACCTTGCCGGCAGCCTTGGCATCTGCCATTGAACCAGCAGCGTCAAGATCAGCAAACGAAACAATTTCAGCCTTGATGAAGCCGCGTTCGAAGTCGGTGTGAATCACGCCGGCAGCCTGTGGCGCCTTGTCGCCGATGCGAATGGTCCAGGCGCGAGTTTCCTTCGGGCCAGCAGTTAGGTAAGTTTGCAAACCCAGGGTGCGGAACCCCACTCGAGCAAGCTGATCCAAACCGCTCTCACCAAGACCAAGGGAATCGAGGAGTTCGTTGGCTTCTTCGGTGGTTAGGTCAATCAGTTCGCTCTCCACTTTGGCGTCTAGGAAAACAGCTTCGGCAGGAGCCACAAGATCCGCGAGCGCCTTCTTCTTCGACGGGTCGGTGAGAATTCCTTCGTCCACGTTGAAAACGTAAAGGATTGGCTTGGCAGTTAGTAGCCCAAGTTCCTTGATTGGAGTTAGGTCAATCTTGGTGGCACTCAGTGGCTTGCCGTCGTTTAGCTCCGTCAGGGCCTCGTCCACGACGTCGAGAGCGGCAGGGTCGGCTTTCTTGCCCTTTACTTCCTTCTCGATGCGAGTGCGAGCCTTCTCAAGGGTCTGCATGTCGGCCAGGATGAGTTCGGTGTTGATGGTCTCGATGTCTGAGTGAGCATCCACCTTGCCGTCAACGTGAATTACATCTGGGTCAGCAAAACCACGAACCACCTGCGCGATTGCATCGGCCTCACGAATGTTCGCCAGGAATTGGTTACCCAATCCCTCTCCAACCGAAGCACCGCGCACGATTCCGGCGATGTCGACGAACGAGACCGGAGCTGGGAGGATACGCTCACTGGAGAAGATCTCTGCAAGGCGGTTCAATCGTGCATCCGGTAGGTTCACCACACCAACGTTTGGCTCGATAGTTGCGAACGGGTAGTTCGCAGCAAGCACGTTGTTTTTAGTTAGTGCGTTGAACAGGGTTGACTTACCAACGTTGGGTAGTCCGACAATTCCGATAGTTAAGGCCACCTAGAGAGTTTAATTGACTTATGTCCCTCAACTTCACCGCTATCGACTTTGAAACCGCAAATGGTTCTCCAGCCTCTCCGTGCGCGGTTGGTTTGGTAAAGGTGCGAGACGGCAAACTGGTTGATGGTTTGGCGATGATGTTCCAGCCGCCCTACCCTCACAACTGGTTCCACGCGGGGAACATAAACGTGCACGGGATTCGTCCCAGTGATGTCGAAGACTCAATTTCTTGGGCACAGGCACTGGGGCTTTTGCTCCAGTTTGTCGGCGACGATATTTTGGTGGCTCACAACGCATCTTTCGACATGGGCGTTTTGAAAGCTTCCGCGAGCGCGATTGAGGTTTCACTCCCCCAGATCACTTACACGTGCTCACTCGAGATTTCTCGCAAAACTTACAACCTCGAGTCTTACCGCCTGAACGCGGTGGCTTATGCGATTGGTCATGAGGAATTCAAACACCACGACGCACTTGCTGATGCCGACGCCTGCGCCAGAATCATGGTTCATGCGGCCGATCGCCACGGCGTTGAGTCTTTAGAGGAGTTGCTCGAGGCCACCGGCAAAAAGTTCAAGGTTTTAGTAACCGAATAATGTCTCTCGTTCGTGGCAGAGTTTGCCCATGGACATTTACATTTTTCTCATCATTGGTTTGGCCGTTGGAGCAATTATCGGATGGCTTTTGGGTTCACGCGGCAAGGGTAGCGACGGGGTTTCGGCCGCGCTATTGCAGGGTGAGCAGGCTCGAGCGGAACGCGCCGAGGCGGAACTTACTCAGATTCGTGAGACCGCGCGCTTGCAGGCAGAACAAGATGCCAAGGTTCTAGCCGAGATCTCACCGCTGAAATCAAAACTGGGCGAAATGCAAGCCAAGGTTGAGGAGCTTGAGAAAGAGCGAACCGGACAGTTCAACACAATCACCGAGCAGATTCGAAACCAGCAGGCAATCGATTCTCAACTTCGAAACACCACAGCCGTCTTGGCTAATGCACTCACCAACAACCAAACTCGCGGCGGTTGGGGCGAAACTCGCCTCGAAGACATCGTGAGAACCGCCGGGCTAGTGAAAGGCGTTCACTACGAAACCCAGTTTGAAACTGTGAACCACGACGATGTGAAGATTCGCCCCGACATGGTGATCATGCTTCCCGATGCAAAGTATGTGGCTGTGGATTCAAAGGCTCCAATGGCTAGTTACCTGAAAGCTCAGGAAGAGCGCGAAAAAGGCATCGACGCCAACAAAGACATCATCAAGCAGTACCTGAAGCAGCACATCGCCGATGTGAAGAAGCACATTCAGGATCTCGCCAAAAAGGATTACTGGTCTGGTTTAGAGAATTCACCCGAGTTCACCTTGCTCTTCATCCCATCCGAGCCAGTACTGGCTGCCACTTTGGATGAAGAGAACCTTATGGAGTACGCCTTCCAGAATCGCGTTGCCCTGGTTTCCCCCGTGTCGCTATTTGCAGTTTTGAAGACTGTGGCATTCACCTGGCGTCAGAACGCCGATGAAAAGGTGATTCACGACATCATCAACCTAGGAACCGCTCTCTATCGCGAAGTTCGCATCATTGGTGAAAAGTACTCGAAGCTTGGCGGTCACATCGATGCGGTGGTAGACGACTACAACAAGTTGCTTTCCAACCTCGATAAGAGTTTCCTAAAGCCAACTCGAGACCTGAACGCCGCTTCCCAGAATCGTCTCGGCATCGAGGTCATTCCGGAACCTCGCGTTATCGAAACCGACACCAAGCGGGCCTCGAGCCAGGAGCTCACCGAAGGTCCAGACAGCGAAGCCAAGGCATAACTATGCGGTTACAAAGTCGGTAGTTTGATTGGCTGACTAGGTATACTTTTTGAAAGTAGCGGACGACGACGTCTTGCTGGATTACACCAACAGAACGTACTCACCGCACAAGGAGAAATCATGAGTGGCGCGCCAATCATTACCTTGACTCCAGCCCCAACGCTTGATCGAACCTACTTCGTGCACGGCCTCATTGAGGGCGGCGTAAACCGAGCCGACTCTGTGGTTGAAGAACTAGCCGGCAAAGGCATCAACGTAACACGTGGCCTATACCTTTCTGGGGTGAAGGCTCCTGGCGTAGTGCCAATTGGAAACAGCGACCCAGGCGTTCTGGCCAGAACTGGCTCAATCGAGCAGTTCATTCCCCACTGGGTAGATGGAACACTTCGCGTTTCCACCACCATTGTTGAAACAGACGGCCCGACCACAAAGGTTAACGAGGCTCCTCGCCCATTGTCAGACAGCGACTGGAAAGAAGTTGTTGAACTCACAATTGCCAAGGTCAAGGAAAACGGCGCTAAGTGGTTGGTTATTGCCGGAGCACTTCCTCTAGACAAAGGAACCAACACCTTTGTGAACCTAGAGCCACTATTTGATGCCATGTCGGCAATCGGCGTTCGAGTTGCCATGGACTCAAGTGGTGAACCTCTGAAGCTCTATGCAACCAAGGGTTTGCCAGCAGTAATCAAGCCAAATGCCCACGAGCTTGCCGAGACCGTTGGTCGCGACCTTTACACAGTTGGCGACGTTATCGACGCAGCCCGTGAACTCTGCGAGCACGGCATCGAGTGCGTACTAGCCAGCCTTGGCCCAGATGGCATGGTTGCCGTAACCAAAGAGCACGCTTGGCAGGCCAAGACACCGCCGGTGAAGGTAATCAACACCGTGGGTGCTGGCGATGCAACTCTCGCGGGATTCCTAACCGCCGTGATCACCAATCCGGTCGATGGAACCGAAGAGTTTGGTGTCGGATTCAACGTGCCACTCGGAGTAAAGAATGCCGTTCAGTACGGTGCCGTGGCTGTTACCCAGCCAACGTCTGGGCTTGAGAACCTAGACAACATGCCAGAAGCCTCGGTCAACGCAGACCCGGATCGCAACGTGCCGCTTGAAGAAGTGGCTCACGCAAAACCAACCAAGTAATTTTCAAACATTCCCTTTCATTTAGGAGAGTCATGCCAGTAGCTAGCCCAGAACAGTACCTTGAGATGCTCGACCGAGCCAAGAAGAACGGGTTTGCTTACCCGGCAATCAACGTCTCAAGCTCACAGACTCTAAACGCAGCTCTTGCTGGTTTGGAAGCGGCCGGTTCAGACGGCATCATTCAGGTAACCACCGGCGGTGGCGACTACTGGAGTGGGCCAACCATCAAGAACATGGCAACCGGAGCCGCTGCCATGGCAGCCTTCGCGCGTGAGGTTGCTAAGAACTACGGCATCACCATCGCGCTTCACACCGACCACTGCGCGAAAGACCAGCTCGACAAGCTAGTTCGCCCGCTGATCTCGATTTCTGAAGACCGAGTAAAGCGCGGGGAAGACCCGCTTTTCAACTCGCACATGTGGGATGGTTCAGCTGTTCCAATGGCTGAGAACATGGCAATCGCCAAAGAGATGCTGAAGCTGACCAACAACATTGGTGCCGTGCTTGAGATCGAAGTTGGCGTTGTTGGCGGAGAAGAAGACGGCGTTGAGGGTGGCATGGGAGAGCACCTTTACACCACCCCAGAAGATGGCCTAATGACCGCAGAGGCTCTCGGGCTTGGCGAGAACGGCCGCTACATGGTTGCTCTAACCTTCGGGAACGTCCACGGTGTCTACAAGCCAGGAAACGTAAAGCTCCGCCCAGAACTGCTTGGCGAAATCCAGAAGGTTGTTGGCGCCAAGTATGGCAAAGACCTGCCGTTCGACCTCGTGTTCCACGGCGGTTCGGGTTCAACTCCGGAAGAGATTGCCGAAGCTGTAAGCCACGGTGTGATCAAGATGAACATTGACACCGACCTTCAGTACGCTTTCACCCGCCCAATTGCAGCTCACATGTTCCAGAACTACGACGGCGTGCTCAAGGTTGACGGCGAAGTTGGAAACAAGAAGCACTACGACCCTCGCGCCTGGGGAAAGATCGGTGAAGCCGGAATGTCAACCCGCGTGGTTGAGGCCGCTACCGAGCTTGGCTCTGCCGGCAAGTCGCTCTCGCTCTAAGGATTCAAAGATGCTTGCAGGAAGCCCGTTTTACGAGAACGGGCTTCCTCGCTTTAAGGGCGAATACCAAAACGGGAAAATGCACGGCTACTGGGAGTTCTATCGAAAAGATGGTTCGCTAATGCGCTCAGGAACTTTCGATGAAGAGAAACAAGTTGGTGTTTGGAAAACCTTTGCTCGAGACGGATCTCTCGTGAAGGAAACAAACTTCAGTTAGCGCTTGGCCTTATTACTGGTGTCTTCTCCGGCGGTTTTTAGGTCTTTACGCAGTTCTTTAGGAAGCGAGAACTGGATGTCTTCCTCGGCGGTCTGAACGGTCTCTACGTCTCCGAAACCACGCTCGGCCAGGTAGGTGAGCACTTCTTCCACCAGTTCTTCTGGCACGCTGGCGCCGGAGGAAACGCCAACCGACTCAACGCCCTCAAACCATGCTTCGTCGATTTCCGATGCGTAGTCGACTCGATAGGCGGCTTTGGCCCCAGCTAGAAGAGCTACTTCCACCAAGCGAACAGTGTTCGAAGAGTTGGCTGAACCAACCACGATTACCAGGTCGCTAATTGCTCCAACCTTTTTGATTGCTACCTGACGGTTTTGTGTCGCGTAGCAAATGTCGTCGCTCGGTGGGTTCTGAAGCGTTGGGAACTTCTCGCGAAGCTTCACCACGGTTTCCATGGTTTCGTCCACGCTGAGTGTGGTTTGGCTAAGCCAGATAACTTTGTTTGGGTCCTTGATAGTCACGCTGTTTATGCTGTCGTCTTCGTCGACGATTTGAACCACGTCTGGGGCTTCCCCGGCAGTTCCCTCGACTTCTTCATGGCCTTCGTGACCCACCAAAAGAATGTCGTAGTTTTCGGCGGCAAATCGCTGAACTTCGCGGTGAACCTTAGTTACCAGCGGGCAGGTGGCATCGATAGTTTGGAGACCACGCTCTTCAGAAGCTTTTACAACGGCTGGCGAGACGCCGTGAGCGCTGAAGACCAAGATGCTGCCACGGGGAACTTCGTCAACTTCGTCAACGAAAATTGCGCCGCGCTTTTCGAGATTCGTGACAACGTGAATGTTGTGTACGATTTGCTTGCGCACGTAGATCGGTGCGCCGTAGTGGTCGAGCGCCTTTTCAACGGCGATTACGGCTCGGTCTACGCCAGCGCAGTAGCCACGAGGCGACGCTAGAAGTACTTTTTTCGAGCCCTGCTGTCGCACCTGTTCGGTATCCTTGATTTCAACCACTCCCCAATTCTATCGGGGCAGGTAAGAGGGTGCTCATGAGTGAAGACCAGACATCAGAGATGTCGGATGAAACTCGCCCATATTCGGTTCTGGAGTTCAACGAAAAAGTTCACCAAGCAATCAATAAATGGCCTACCGCCCGAATTGAAGGCGAACTCGTCAAGTTCAAGATTGGCCCGTCTGGCCACGCCTATCCGCAATTGCGCGACACCAACGGCGGGGCGGTTTTGGATCTCACCATTTGGCGAAGTGTTACAGCCGCTTTCACGGAAGTCTTCAACGATTCCGACAAAGTTATCGTCACTGGAAAACTCAACTTCTACCAGCCAGGCGGAAAGCTATCGCTCAACGTAACCAGGATGCGCAAGGTTGGTTTGGGAGATTTACTTGCCCAACTCGAAGCGCTGCGAGCGAAATTGCGCGCCGAAGGGGTAATCGATTCTTCTAAGTTCCAGCCCCTTCCATTCTTGCCTCGAAAGATTGGCTTGATCACTGCTCAGAATTCTGACGCCGAAAAAGACGTGATCAAAAACGTTCTAGAGCGGTTCCCGGCAGCCGTCTTTGAAACTGCCTACGTTCCGGTGCAGGGAGATTCCTGCCCTCCCGCCGTGGTTGAGGCGATTGCAAAACTTGACTCCATTGAAGACGTCGACGTAATTATCATTACGCGCGGTGGTGGCTCTTTTCTTGATCTAATCGGATTCAGCGACGAACGAGTGGTCCGAGCTGCGGCCGCTGCAAACACTCCGATTGTTTCTGCGATCGGCCACGAAGCCGACCGCCCGATTCTGGATGACGTCGCCGACTACCGAGCTTCCACACCAACCGACGCCGCTAAGAATGTGGTGCCGGATGTTTCGGAGGAAAGCTATCGCATCGACGAGGTGGTGAGCCGAATCGTTCAGCGCATCGGTCACTACGTGAGCACTCAAGCCGATTTCCTCGGGCAGGTTCTCAGCCGCCCGATGATGACAAACCCATACGTTTTTCTAACCGAGAAGCAGCAGGATCTAGAACGCGCCCTAGACGAATTGCGCAGTGAGATCTCTCTATCAATAGACCGCCAGGCTTCTGAGCATGCAAGCCGGGAAGGAATGCTTCGGTCTCTTTCCCCACAATCCACACTCGACCGCGGCTACTCGGTGGTTCGAGATCAGGCTGGTCAACTAATCAACGACGGCGCCAAAGTGAAATCCGGCACCAAACTAAACATTCGCCTGGCCAAGGGCGAAATCGAAGCTACTTCAAACTGAATTAAACTGGAGGAACTATGAGCGAGAAAAAGAACGAAGACATTGCCAAGCTTTCTTACGAGCAGGCTCGAGATGAATTGGTAAAAGTTCTTGGAGATTTGGAAACCGGTTCGGTTTCTCTGGAAGAAAGCATGACGCTCTGGGAACGCGGCGAGGCTCTCGCGAAGCACTGCAAGGGTTTACTGGCGGGCGCTAAAACCAAAATCGATGAGGCTTTGAAAGATAAGTAATTGAGCGACCAAAAAGCCAAGGAACACCGGGCGAAACAGACCGTAAATAATCTTCTTCTATCGCTTTTGGCTACCGCCGGCATGGTTTTGGTTTTGATTCTGATTGTTCCACGCGACGACTCGAATCGAATTCCAAGAATTGACTACATGTCGATTGCCGAACAGGCTGCCGTGTCAACCGGCAACGACATAGCCGCGCCAACAATCGATGAGGGCTGGTGGGCGAACCAGGCTAAGTGGTTTGGTAGCCCGGTAGATGCCGTGCCTCGATTCGAGGTTGGCTTCATTAGCCCCAAAAATGACTACATCGGAATGACCCACGCTTTTGGTGTGAATCCAACCTGGCTGGCGCTTTCACTCAAAGACGTGGTCTTGGAGAAAAACTATTCAAACCAAAACTCCGAAGTGATTTGGGGCATCTACCGTTCACCAGAAGTTCATGACCCGGTTCAGACACGCGACTACATGTGGGTTGCTAGCCTTGGAACGAACGCAATTTTGCTCTACGGAACTGCTTCCGAGAAGGAATTTGAGTCAATGAGCAAGAGTATCGAAACCGCATTGAAGGAAAACTGATGAGCGATTCACGACCGGAAACTCCAAAAGATGCCTGGCAGGCAATGTTGGAAGGCAACACACGTTTCGTCTCCGGTGATCCAGCTCACCCTCGTCAGGGCATCGACCGCAGAGAGTCCGTCGCTGAGATTCAGAAGCCATTCGCCGCACTATTTGGTTGCGCCGACAGCCGCCTTTCAGCTGAAATTATTTTTGACGTTGGACTTGGCGACCTGTTTGTAGTTCGAAATGCGGGCCAGGTTATTGCAGAGACCATTCTCGGTTCTCTCGAGTACGCGGTTGAGGTTTTGAAGGTTCCCCTGATTCTGGTACTCGGTCACGACGAATGCGGCGCAATCCGCGCCACAATCAACGCGCAAGAAGGAAACCTTCAGAGCGAAGGTGAGTTCATTCACAACATCGTTGCCAGAATTGCTCCTACAGTCACGCGCTCATTCGAGGCTGGCAAGAAGGACATCGACGACATCACCGCGCTTCACATCGAAGACACCATTGAAGACATCATGAGCCGCTCAACCCTTATCGCTAAAGCGGTAAAGGAAGGTAAATTAGGTGTGGTCGGAGCAAACTACAAACTTGCTCTGGGAGAAATTCATCCCCTAGTAACTCTTGGCGAAATCGCCTAACGGAAAGGTTCCAACGTGGAATACCGCATTGAACACGACACCATGGGCGAGGTAAAAGTACCTCTAAACGCCCTTTACGCTGCTCAAACTCAGCGAGCCGTGGAGAACTTCCCGATTTCAGGCACCACCCTAGAGCGCGCCCACATTGCCGCTCTAGCCCAAATCAAGAAGTCGGCCGCTCTGGCAAACGCGAAACTAAACGTTTTGAAGCCGGAGATTGCTAAAGCGATTGCCGAGGCTGCCGATGCAGTCATCGAAGGAAAGCACGACGGCGAATTTCCAGTAGACATTTTCCAGACCGGCTCGGGCACTTCTTCAAACATGAACATGAACGAGGTGCTGGCTACCCTCGCCACAAAGATTCTCGGTGACACCGTGCACCCGAACGACCATGTAAACGCCTCTCAGTCGAGCAACGACGTGTTCCCAACCAGCGTTCACGTGGCAGTTACCTCAGCTCTTATTCACGACCTGATCCCTGCGCTCGACCACCTAGCCAGAGCACTTGAGGCCAAAGCCAAGCTATGGGCAACCGTTGTGAAAGCCGGACGCACTCACCTCATGGATGCCACCCCGGTTACCCTCGGTCAGGAGTTCGGCGGTTACGCTGCCCAGATTCGCTACGCAATCGAACGCGTGGAAGCAACCATCGTTCGCGTCGCCGAAGTCCCTCTCGGTGGAACCGCGGTTGGCACCGGGATCAACACCCCGAAGGGCTTTCCGCAGGAAGTTATTCGTCTGCTGGCCGACGAGACCAAGCTTCCCATCACCGAAGCCCGCGACCACTTTGAAGCTCAGGGTGCCCGCGATGCCTTGGTTGAAGGCATGGGTGCGCTGAGAGTTCTCGCCGTGAGCCTAACCAAAATCAACAACGACCTTCGCTGGATGGGCTCAGGCCCGAATGCCGGCCTAGGCGAACTTCACATCCCTGATTTGCAACCTGGCTCATCAATCATGCCTGGCAAGGTGAACCCGGTGATTCCTGAAGCTGTGATGATGGTTTGCGCCCGTGTTATCGGAAACGACGCAACCGTAGCCTGGGCTGGTGCAACCGGAAGCTTCGAACTAAACGTTGCCATCCCTGTTATGGGTAACGCTCTTCTCGAATCGATTCGCCTTCTGAGCAACAGCATGCGACTTCTCGCCGACAAGACCGTCGACGGTCTAGAAGTGAATGTTGAGCGCGCCCTAGCACTAGCCGAATCAAGCCCAAGCATCGTGACCCCATTGAACAAGTTCATCGGCTACGAAGCTGCCGCGAAGATTGCCAAGCACGCGGTTGCCAAGAGCATGACCGTGCGCGAGGCAACCATCGAACTCGGCTACGCAGACGGCGACAAACTGACCATGGAACAACTAGACAAAGCTCTCAACGTTCTATCGATGACCAAACCGGCTGAATAATAACCACCCAAAAACCAACTAGTAGATACGGCCCGAGAGCGATAGTGCTCCGGCTCGTCATCTTTTTCGCGATGAAACCAATCAAGACCACAGCCGTTGCAAGACCAAAAGACCATAGAGTTGCTTGCCAAACCAATGCCGGGTCAAACCAGGCAAGGAGTAGAGAAAGCCCGGTTACGAGCTTCACATCGCCCATGCCTATCCAGCCTTTGAGGCTAATCAGTGTGCCCACCCCAAATAGCAGTGCGCTAATGGCAACGGCGGTGACGACTCGACTCCACTCAAGTGTGAGCATCAATCCCAGCAGTGAAATTAGGTAACCAGGGATGGTGATTCTGTTGGGTAGGCGACGCTCTCGAAAATCGATAACCATCAACGGGATGGTTGTGGCGGCAAAGAAGCCAACACCAATTAAAGGAAACATCCCCACAAGTTAGTGGATAGCCACAAACCCGAGGGGAAGTTATTCACATGCTAGGCGACGTCGCCGACGCGCTCCCAAATCTTAGAGATGATCTGCCAGCGCCCGTCGATGTGAATGAGGGTTAGGTAGTCCTGCATCACTCCCCCGAACATTTGAAGTTGAACTTTGGCCATGGCTGCGGTGTCTGAGATTTCGTCGATGAGGAGTATTTCGTCCTTGCGAGCCTCACCCTTTGATTGTGGTGATTCACGGTTCACAACTGCCTCGCGATAGACATCGTAGGGGCGGCGGTTTAGCTCCCCGGTTTGGGCGCTGTAGAGCACAACGTCCTTGTGGAAAACGCGATCGAACTTCTCCATTTCTTGAGTGTGCATGACGTCGAAGTAGTCGGAAAGCATTGCCTCGATGGCTGTTCTGTTACTCATGAGCTAGTTGTCTAGTAGGTCGGTAACTAGGGCTGCGATGGCCGAACGCTCAGAGCGCTGGAGAGTAACGTGGCCAAACAGGTCTTGACCCTTGAGGGCCTCGATTACCGCGGCGATGCCGTCGTGGCGACCAACTCTCAAGTTATCGCGCTGCGCAACGTCGTGGGTGAGCACGACCTTCGAGTTCTGACCGATTCGGCTGAGCACGGTAAGCAGAACGTTGCGCTCAAGCGACTGGGCTTCGTCAACGATAACGAATGCGTCGTGAAGTGAACGGCCACGGATGTGAGTTAGCGGAAGTACTTCCAGGATTCCGCGCTCAACGACGTGGTTCACAACCTCTTTGGAGACTAGAGCGCCGAGGGTGTCGAAGATCGCCTGACCCCAAGGGTTCATCTTCTCCCCTTCGGTTCCGGGCAGGAAACCGATGTCTTGGCCACCAACCGCGAAGATTGGGCGGAAAACCATGATTTTCTTGTGCGCTCTGCGCTCCATCACGGCTTCGAGAGCGGCACATAGTGCCAGAGCTGATTTACCGGTTCCAGCACGCCCACCGAGGCTCACAATGCCCACGTCGGAGTCTAGAAGTAGGTCGATGGCAAGTTTCTGTTCTGAGCTGCGGCCATGAACACCGAATACGTCACGGTCGCCACGGACCAGGTGTACCTGCCCGTTTCGGGTTAGACGACCTAGGCACTGACCGCGGTCGCTAGAGATCACTAGACCGGTGTTGACCGGCATCCCCTTGGTTTCTTCGATTGTGACCACTTCGTTTTCGTAGAGGTCATTCATCTGATCCGAAGTTATCTTGATTTCTGCCTGGCCAGTCCAGCCCGAATCAACGGCAAGGTTGTTTCGGTACTCCTCGGCATGCATTCCGAGAGAAGCAACCTTTACTCGCATCGGTAGGTCTTGTGAGACTACTGTGATGTCGTTGCCTTCGTTCGCAAGATTCATCGCCACGGCAAGAATGCGGCTGTCGTTGTCGCCGAGCTGGTAGCCAACCGGCAAAACCGACTGATCGATGTGGTTTAGTTCAACTCGAAGGGTTCCGCCTTCGCCAACCTCGATTGGGAAATCTAGTCGCTCGTGCTCCTGGCGAAGATCGTCGAGGGCGCGAAGTGCTTGTCTGGCGAAGTAGCCAATTTCAGGGTCGTGACGCTTTTTCTCAAGCTCATTGATGACCACAATCGGGATAACCACAGATTGTTCTTTGAACCTAAACATCGCCTTTGGGTCTGAAAGCAGAACCGATGTGTCGAGCACGTAAGTGCGCAGCCCCTGTTCCTGTTTCTTTGCTGACTTAGAACTTACTGGGCGGCTACTTGGCACTATTGCTCCTGTTTGGTCTTCTTGATGAGACTTTAGACCTGCAAAATCGTCATTTGTGGAGACACGCCAAACGAGAAAGTATCATTCACCTATCGTTTACGCGCCGAAACGACGATGACGTTTTGCGAAGGCTCGAAGCGCTCGCAAGAAGTCGACGCGACGAAAATCTGGCCACAGGGCTTCCTCGAAATAGAACTCCGAGTTGGCACTCTGCCAGAGCAAGAACCCAGACATTCGTTGCTCCCCTGAGGTGCGAATAACCAGATCGGGGTCCGGTTGACCCGAGGTGTAAAGATGCTCAGTGATCAGTTCGGGGGTAAGCAGTTCTGCGAGTTCATCGATGCTGTGGTCTTTGTGGCTGGCAAGGATACTCTTCACGGCGTCGGTGATTTCGTGGCGACCTCCGTAGGCAACCGCCAGGTTTACGTCCATTCCCTTCCACTTGGTGGTGTGGGCTTCAGCCGAGACGATGGTGTTTGCCAGTTTCTCCGGCAACATCGATCGATCACCAACGAGCCTTAGCCTCCAGCGACCCGATTCAGAAAGGGTTTGAACGAGATCGTCGATAACTTCAATGAGATCGTCTAGCTCTTGGCTTTTGCGATTGCTTAGATTGTCGGTGGAAAGAAGGTAAAGGGTAACCAGTTCGATTCCGAGGTCGTCGCACCAACCAAGGAACTCGCGGGTCTTCAGAGCTCCCGCGGTGTGACCATCTTTGGCTGAGTGTCCGTCTTTCAGCGCAGCCCATCGACGATTGCCGTCCAAAATAACGGCAACATGTTTTGGCCTTGAGCCCGCACCCAAACTAGAGGCGATGCGCCGTTCGTAAATTCGGTAAATCAGGTTTCGCACGCTTCTAGGCTACTAGGGTTAGACCTATGGGCCAGCCAAAGAACGACGATACTCAATCTATCTACCTGCCGGTGTCTTCAGGATTTCCTGTGGTGGAAGAAAGCAAGCCAACCCTTCGTGGTTGGCTGCACGCTGGGATTCTGCCGATAGTAATCGCTGGCGGAGTATTGCTGATTGTTTTTGGTGAAGGTACGGCAGCCAAGGTAGCCGGCTCAATCTTCTTCGCCTGCTCGTTCCTACTTTTTGGGAACTCTGCCCTTTATCACCGCTTCAACTGGAAGCCAAAAACCAAACTTGCTTTGAAACGAATCGATCACGCGAACATCTTTTTACTTATCGCTGGAAGTTACACCCCGATCACGATGCTGGCTCTCCCCTTTGAGAAGGGTTTATTTTTACTTATAGCAATCTGGAGCCTAACCATTCTCGGTATCGGCTTCCGAGTGTTCTGGATTAGCGCTCCACGATGGCTTTACACAATGATTTACGTGGGAATGGGCTGGGGCGCACTCGTCTACGTTCAAGACTTTATGGCAGCGAACCTACCGATGATGGTTCTCATTCTGTCTGGTGGGCTGGCCTACACGATTGGTGCCGTGGTCTATGCACTCAAGCGCCCTAACCCGTTTCCGAAACACTTCGGCTTCCACGAGATTTTCCACGCTCTAACCGTCCTGGCATTTGGTTGCCACTGGACAGCGGCGCTACTTATTGGTCTTGCTCCCCTTGACGGCAGCTTCGCCGGCTAGTTTCTCCTGAATTTCGGAGCGGTAACGCACACGGCGAACTCGCTTCACCATGTCTAGCACCAAAAATGTGGCCGCTAGCATCATCAGAAACACTGCGAAGAAACCTAAAACACCCGGACTGTAGTAAACCTTGTTCGGGTCGTTCAGCGGGTCGATTGTCTCTAAGTATGGGTCAATTGCGATGATCGAGGTCAAAAACTGCATGTTTTAAGTATGCCCGCATTTTGCTCTACCCTAGAACTATGAGCGAAAAACCTTTGAACCTGGACGAACGCTATGGGCGCTCCAAGAACGAGGTGAGCAAGACAACATTGGTTCTCGTTGCGCTTGCACTGTTGGCTTTTTTCACTTTCGCCATCTATTCGACCTTCATCGCCAAACCATTGGCCAGCGTCGAGGTGAGCAGCTACAAAAAGATAGACGACACTCACATGAGCGGCAATTTCACCGCTCTAACCGGCGACCAACCGGCATCCTGCAGTTTCAAGGCTTACGCGGCCAGAGGCAATGTGGTTGGGTTTGTGGAAGTTGAGATTCCGGCGAATAACAGCGACCAACTCGCGCTACAGGTGATCGTGAAAACGCTGGAACCAGCATCGGTTCTGAAAGCCGATGGCTGCCGCGTCAAATAGAATTGACCGCATGTCTGAAGAACCAACCTGGCTTACCCAAGAGGCGTTTGATCGCCTCGCCGCTGAATTAGAGCACCTGCTGAAGGTAGGTCGCCCCGACATTGCTCGGCGCATTGGTGAAGCTCGCGAAGAGGGCGATCTCAAGGAGAACGGTGGCTATCACGCTGCCAAAGAAGAACAGGGCAAGATTGAGGCCCGCATCTACCGACTTGAAAACATTCTGGCCACCGCTGTGGTCGGCGAGCCTCATTCCTCGCAAGGTGTGGTTGAGCAGGGTATGTGGATCACGGTTGAACTAAACGGTTCAGAAAACAGCTTCCTGCTTGGCTCAGCTGAGATTGCCGACGACAACGTAACGGTTTACTCCCCTGACTCACCAATCGGAAACGCGATTCTCGGTAAGAAAATCGGCGACGAAGCCAGTTACAAAACCCCTATGGGCAAAACCATCAGCGTGAAGGTTCTCAACGTCGAACGCTTCAACGGCTAACTACGAGCGAGGAACCTTCGGGTTTAAACCGGCATCACGCAGTGCCTTGAAGACACGCTCGCGGTGCTCGTGACCAGAAGTTTCAATCGATAGTCTGAGCTCAACTTCGCTGATGTCGAGATCTTTCCCGTTTCGGGTGTGAAGAACTTCAACCACGTTGCCTTGCACAGCCGCAATGGCCTCAGCGGTTTTCACCAACTGACCAGGACGATCCGGAAGCATCACCGAAACATCGGTGTAGCGCTCGGCAGCCATTAGGCCGTGGCTAATTACCTTCTGAAGCAGTAGCGGGTCGATGTTTCCACCCGAAAGAATCACCACGGTCTTGCCCTTGAGCTTTATAGCACCAGACATCAGCGCAGCCACCGTGGCGGCACCAGCCGGTTCAACAACCATCTTGGCTCGCTCGAGAAGCAACACGATAGCCTTCGCGATTTCGTCGTCGCTCACGGCGACCACCTTGTCGATGTTCTTGGAAATCAGTTCGAATGGAATCTTGCCAGGCACTGCTACCGCGATTCCGTCGGCTATGGTTCGCTTGGTTTCGATCCTCACTGGCTTGCCAGCCTTGAGCGAAGTTACGTAGGAAGCGGTGTTTTCCGCCTGCACGCCATAAACCTTGATCTTGCGCTTGTGCTTTGCCGCATAGGCCTTCACAACCGTTGCCACGCCTGCTGCCAAACCGCCACCTCCGATCGAAACGATGACGTTGGCTACATCTGGCACCTGCTCCAAAATCTCAAGGCCTACGGTGCCCTGGCCTAGAACCACATCTAGGTGGTCATAAGGCGGAATGAAGATGAGCCCCTTCTTGAGTGCGTAAGCCTGAGCGGCAGCAAGTGTTTCAGCAAATACAGCGCCTTCGAGCACCACATCGGCGCCGTAGTGCTTAGTGGCCGCAAACTTTGGAAGTGAAGCTCCGATTGGCATGTAGATGGTTGCCTTGATACCTAGCTTCTTAGCGGCCAGTGCAACACCTTGGGCATGGTTTCCAGCAGAGGCTGCAATAACGCCCTTCTTGCGCTCGGCCGGGGTCAGCTTGCTCATGCGGTGGTAGGCACCGCGAAGTTTGTAGGCACCGGTTCGCTGTAGGTTCTCGGCCTTGAGTTCAACCTCAACACCGGTGATCTCGCTTAGGGCATTGCTGTGCAAAACCGGGGTCACATTGGCAACCTGGCGCACAATAATCTCAGCGCGCTCGAAGTCTTCGAGGGTTGGCGCTGGAAGTGCAGGTTGCTTTGGCATGGATTCCTCACGGGTTTTGTTCTGGTTTAGAGTTTAGTTTGTGAAGTCCGCGATTAGCCTTTCCAACCTTGAAGCCAAGGCAATTGCACTAGACGCACTCGGATTCAGCGGAAACAAACCGTCGAATGTGCTCGAGGTATTTGAACGCACGAATCTGCTTCAGGTGGATTCGGTAAACGTTTTTGAGCGAGCCCACTACCTGCCACTCTTTTCTCGCATCGGCACATACGAAAAAAGCGAACTAGACAACCTCACCGGCGGCTTCAACCCCACGCTCATCGAGTACTGGGCCCACGAGGCTTCGATCATCAAAACTCAAGACCTTCCACTTTTCCATTGGCGCATGAAAGACAACCGCTATTACGACTGGGATGCCAAGCTTGGCAACTGGATTACCCGAGAACTCCAGGCCCGTGGGCCACTCACCACCAGCGACTTTGAACACCCCGAGCACGAGCGTAAAGGATCGTGGTGGGGTTGGAGCGATGTGAAACGAACCTTAGAGCGCATGTTTTACTGTGGCGCGCTTGTCTCCGGCGGGCGAAGTGGTTTCAAGCGAATCTACGCACTCCCCGAGCAGGTTCTACCGAGCAAGCTGATGGAAAACGCGCCCGCTCCAGAAGCGGCTCAGAAGATCTTGCTGACCCGAGCAGCCAAGTCGCTCGGTATCGGTAGCCAAAGAGATTTAGCCGACTACTTTCGCATTCCTGCCACCAAAGTTACCCACCTGCTCGATGAATTGGTTGAAGAGAAGGTACTGCAGCGGTTGGCAGTCGAAGGCTGGAACGTTGGTGGCTATGCCCTAGCGAATCTAAACCTAGAACCCGAGCAACATAAGGGCACCACTGTGGTTAGCCCATTCGACCCAGTCTGTTGGAATCGCGATCGAACCAGTCGAATCTTTGGCTTCGATTACAAGATTGAGATTTATGTTCCAGAGCCGAA
>JBEGUF010000087.1:0-7637 GCA_041179025.1 Actinomycetota bacterium
TCTCCCAAAAACTTCAGCAACATATGCCGAAATGGCTCGCGCTAATTCTCTCGGCCACTCTGGCCGCACAACTTTGGTGTCTACCGATACTCGTGCAACTTCAAGGTGGAGTCACAACGCACTCGGTTCTCGCAAATCTTTTGGTTGAACCAATGGTCTACTTCATAACCGTCCTAGGTTTACTGGCTGCATTAGTTGGAGGGGTATCCCCGATAGTCTCTTGGCCCCTGCTCGAATTGGCAAAACTTCCTGCCACTTGGATTGTTTATGTGGCGAATACTTTGGCGACGGCCCCGTTTGGGCTGCTTGAAGTGCCTGGCGGAGTAGTCGGAGTGGTTCTGGCAGCCGTGTTTGTGATAACCCTTACTTCGGCCATAAAAAGAAACACTTCGAAAGTTCTACCCTGGGGTCTTTTAGTTTGCTGGGCTCTCTACCTAGCGGCTAACTTGATTCAGCAGATTTCATTCTCAAGTAAACCTTGGCAGGTAGTGGCATGCGATGTTGGGCAGGGAGACGCTTTGGTGCTGCGCTCCGAGGGTCAAATTGCGTTGGTGGATGTTGGCAAAGACCCGAAACTCATTAATGACTGTCTGAGCCAACTGGGAGTTAGTCGAATAGCGCTTCTTGTTATCAGCCATTTCGATCACGATCATGTTGGAGGGTTATCCGGGGCTTTGCAAGGACGAACGATTGATTCAGTAATGGTCTCCGCCTTTCCAGACACCAGGCTGCAGGCTCAAGAAATGTTAGAAACGCTTGAGAACTCAACCAACAATCTGATTATCGGCAATCTGAATCTCACCGGCACTGTTGGTGCTTTTGAGTGGAAGGTGATCAGTTCCTTGGGGGAATCTGGAACATCAGCCAACGAAGCATCTCTTGGAGTAACTTTTACGACGTCAGAAATTAGCGTGGTAACTCTTGGTGATTTGAACGAACGCGCTCAGGAAATGATTGCCTCGGGAGTTCAAGACACGAATATGCCAACCGTGGTCAAAGTTTCCCATCACGGTTCAGCAGATCAGAGTGAGGCGTTTTATGAGCGCATTGGAGCAGATGTCGCCCTAATCTCGGCGGGCGAGTCAAATTCCTATGGCCACCCAACATCACGTGCGTTGAAAATGCTCGAGAAGGCTGGTTCACGAGTGTTTCGAACCGACATACACGGGGCAATCGCGATTCAGGTTACTGGCGGGGCAATCGAAGTGGTTACGGCGAGGGCTGGGTAGGCTTATCGAGTGAGTAAGGCGAAGTTTGTTGATTGGCGCAAAGTGCAGCCGTCGCCGCTCATTCTGATTTTTGGCTCTGAGGAGTATCTCTATACCGCAACCATCCGAAGGCTAAAAGACCAGGTTCGAGCCAATGATTCTGGTGTTGACGTCATCGAGTTAGAGGCTTCAGAATACGTTGCCGGCGATTTAGAGAACATGGTCAGCCCCTCGCTGTTTTCTGAACCAAAATTGGTAATTATCACCGGCGTTGAGCGTTGCAGCGATGCGCTGATTGAAGATGGCAAAGCACTTCGAATCGAGAGCCTGGTAGACGCCACAGTAGTGTTTCAGCACGCTGGAACCAGCACCAGAGGTAAAGCACTACTCGACGCCATAAGGGCTAACCCAGACGCTGTTGAAATCGCCTGTGCCAAGATCGCCAAAGATCCTGAAAAGGTTGCGTTTGTGCAGAGCCACTTCAATGAAGCTGGGCGCAAATTTACTCAAACCGCCGTGAAGCACCTGGTGGAGGCGGTTGGGAGTAACATTCTCGAGCTAGCGGCAGCCTGCGATCAGTTGCTAGTAGACAGCGCTGAGCAGATCGATGAAGAGCTCGTCAATCGGTATTTCGGCGGGCGAATCGAAGCCGATGCCTACAAAATCCTAAACGCAGCGCTCAAGGGCAATTCGGGGGAGGCACTCATGATGCTTCGCCACTCACTCCAAACCGGGCACGATCTCATCTTCTTACTCGGCGCTTTCGCTAGGAAAGTTAGAGACATGTGCCAAATCTCGAGCGACCCGAGGGCGACCGCTGCATCGCTAGGCATGAACCCCTACGGCTTCAGCGAGACTAAAAAGGTTGTGGCTGGGTGGGACGATGACGGCTTAGCCAGGGCGCTTCAGGCCGTTGTTCTAGCCGATGCCGCAGCCAAAGGCGCCGAACGGCAACCCGAATATCGGATGGAGCAGTTAATTCTGCTTATCTCGAATCGTGGACGAGAGTGAAACGAGCATCCACTTTCTGGGTGCTAGCTGCAATTTTTGTTACTGCACTGATCATTCGCCCGCCGGTAGCTCAAATTGGCCCTGTTCTCGAGGTAATTCAAAAGTCTCTTGGCTTAGATAACTCTCAATCGGCAATCCTTGCCGCGATCCCGGTCTTGTGTTTTGGTTTTGGTGCCTTTGCGTCCCCAGCTTTAGTTCGCAGATTTGGCATAAACCGAACCATGGTTTTCCTGCTGACAGTGCTATTCATCGCCATCGCTGTCAGGCCTTATGTGGGTTTTATCGGGTTGCTAATTGGAACCACTCTTGCTGGCCTTGCGATGGCAGTAGCCAACGTTCTACTTCCCAGCGTGGTTAGGGCAAGGTTTCCCAATCGCGTTGCTATTCTCACCAGCGCCTACACCACGCTTTTAGCAGTGAGTGCCTCTTTTGCTGCTGCATTCAGCTACCCGAGTGCTCTTGCCTTTGGCTGGCAATTATCACTAGCGATTTGGGCTCTCCCAACCCTTTTGGCCCTAATGCTTTCATTTTCTCTTCTCAGCGGAGACCAATCGGTTAGTAGCAGTGAAAACGAAGATCACGCCGGTGACACGAACTTGGTTCTGCGTTCCCCTCTAGCCTGGGCAATTATTGTGTTCTTCGGGTTTCAATCACTTGGTTTCTATGCCTTGCTTGCTTGGTTGCCCTCGATTGCTATTGAAGGCGGCATGAATCCAACTGAAGCCGGTGCCTTGCTTTCACTAATGACCATTGTTGGAGTGCCTTTGGGTTTACTGCTGTCTTCAAACTATGGGCGATTCAGGTCGTTATCGCTTATTGGAACTTTGGTATCGCTGGTGACACTCGCCGGAATTTGCCTATTGCTACTCGAACTTTGGGTACCCGCCGCAATCGTCATCGGGATTGGTCAGGCTGCGAGCTTTCCGTTAGGACTCAGCTTGATTTCTACTCGCGCAGCAAATCAACGCCTAACTACAATGCTTTCAAGTATTTCTCAGGGGGTCGGCTATCTAATTGCCGCAGCCGGCACTTTCCTTTTTGGTTGGTTTGCCACGGTTTCTGGCAACTGGCAGTTGAGCGTTTTGGGCCTTATCGCTCTCACATTGGCCCAGTCCGTGGCCGCCTGGTTCGCCGGCTCACCAAAAATCATTAAATAAATAATCCCGCCAAATCAGGTTTGACGGGATTATTGACGTTTGGTTTACAGAGAAGAAACCTTCTTGGCGATTGCCGACTTGCGGTTAGCTGCCTGGTTCTTGTGAAGAACACCCTTTGAAACAGCCTTGTCGATCTTGCGACCTGCGGTGCGAAGTGCGGTTTCTGCTGCTGCTTTGTCTCCAGCGGTTGCTGCGTCGCGAACTGCGCGAATTGCGGTCTTTACTTCGCTCTTCACTGCCTTGTTACGCTCGGTAGCCTTGGCGTTGGTGCCAATACGCTTGATCTGCGATTTAATGTTTGCCATGTTTCACTTTCAAAAAGTTTGATTTGGATTTCGCTTCGGATGGAGACACTCACCCGTAACAGATAACAAGCCTAACAGGGGTTAGGGCACAGGGGCAACCATTTGTGCGAGAATGTAAGGGTTGCCTTCGCAACCGTTTCTAACATCACAAGAGGTAAATTTGTCGCCACGCGCTAAGAACAGGCTTGAGCCGGCAAAAACCAATCCCGATTTCATTCGAAACTTTTGCATTATTGCCCACATTGACCACGGTAAATCAACTTTGGCCGACCGCATGCTTCAACTAACCGGCATCGTTGACGACCGTTCGATGCGAGCACAGTATCTCGACCGCATGGATATTGAGCGCGAACGCGGAATTACCATCAAGTCTCAGGCTGTTCGCATGCCTTGGGAGTTAGAGGGCCAGACTTACGCACTAAACATGATCGATACCCCCGGTCACGTTGACTTTACCTATGAGGTTTCAAGGTCTCTTGCCGCCTGTGAGGGAGCGGTGTTGCTGGTTGACGCGGCACAGGGTATTGAGGCGCAAACGCTGGCGAATCTTTACCTGGCAATGGAAAACGATTTGGAAATCATTCCAGTTCTAAACAAGATTGATCTCCCAGCAGCTCAGCCAGAAAAGTATGCCGAAGAACTAGCCAACCTAATCGGGGGAGACCCGGCCGATTGCCTGAGAGTGTCTGGTAAGACCGGCATCGGCGTAGACGAGCTGCTCGACAAGATCATCAGAACAGTTCCGGCGCCGGTTGGCGACCCGAACGCTCCTGCTCGAGCGATGATTTTCGACTCGGTGTACGACTCGTACCGAGGTGTGGTTACTTACGTTCGAATGATCGACGGTCATTTGGCGCCGCGTGAGCGAATTCAGATGATGTCAACCAGGGCCGTTCACGAAGCTCTTGAGATCGGCGTTTCCTCTCCTGAACCTGAAGTCACCAAGGGTCTTGGTGTTGGTGAAGTGGGCTACCTAATCACAGGTGTAAAGGATGTTCGTCAGTCAAAGGTTGGTGACACTGTCACTACCGTCGCTAAGCCGGCCACCGAGGCGCTCAAGGGCTATTCGGAGCCACTTCCAATGGTGTTCTCTGGAATCTATCCAATCGATGGCTCAGACTACCCAAACCTGCGTGACGCTCTCGACAAGTTGAAACTCTCGGATGCGGCTTTGGTCTACGAACCAGAAACTTCCGTGGCGCTCGGCTTCGGCTTCCGCTGCGGATTCCTGGGTCTTTTGCACCTTGAGATCGTCACCGAGCGTCTCGAGCGCGAGTTTGGCTTAGACCTAATTGCCACCGCACCTTCAGTGGTTTACGAAGTAACCATGGACGACGGACGCGAAATTACGGTAACCAACCCGTCTGAGTTCCCAACCGGCAAGGTGAAGAAGGTTCTTGAGCCGATGGTTCGTGCCACGATTTTGTCTCCGAAAGACTATGTTGGCGTGATCATGGAACTTTGCCAGGGGCGTCGCGGTGTGATGGTCGACATGCAGTATCTGGGTGAAGACCGAGTTCAGCTGCGCTACACACTTCCACTCGCGGAAATCGTCTTCGATTTCTTCGACCAACTAAAGAGTAAGACCCAGGGCTACGGGTCACTCGATTACGAAGAAGTTGGTTTGGCCGAGGGTGATTTGGTAAAGGTTGACATCCTGCTCCAAGGCGATCAGGTTGATGCCTTCAGTGCAATCGTTCATCGGGACAAGGCTTACGCCTATGGGGTTCTGATGACCGGCAAGCTTCGTGAACTTATTCCACGTCAGCAGTTTGAGGTTCCAATTCAAGCGGCAGTTGGCGCTCGAATCATTGCTCGCGAATCTATCCGAGCGATGCGAAAAGACGTTTTGGCCAAGTGTTACGGCGGTGACATCTCTCGTAAGCGCAAGCTTCTCGAAAAACAAAAAGAGGGAAAGAAGCGCATGAAGATGGTTGGTCGCGTTGAAGTTCCTCAAGAGGCTTTCATCGCCGCGCTATCCAACGGCGACGAGAAAAAGGCCGACAAGAAGGGCAAGTAGTGCCTACGTTTCATGCCTATGTGCATGTTCCGTTCTGCAGGGTTCGCTGCGGATACTGTGATTTCAATACCTACACTGCAACCGAACTAAACGGATATCCTCAAACAGCGTTTCTAAGCCATCTCAGATCTGAAATCGCCCTTTCCCTGGTTCAGGTTGGTCGACGAGAACTTGAAACGGTCTTTTTTGGCGGAGGCACCCCAACCCTGCTACCTGCCACTGAATTGGTCGAGGCGCTTTCGATTCTGATTGAAAGTTTTGGTCTGGCTGAAGGCGCTGACGTGACCACGGAAGCGAACCCAGACACTGTTGATGAGGCATACCTTCTGGCTCTTCGTGATGGGGGATTCAACCGTATTTCTTTTGGAATGCAGTCTGCGGTTCCGGAGGTGCTGGCAATTCTCGACCGCACACACAATCCGGATTCCGTGGCAAAGAATGTAACGTTAGCGAAACGTTTAGGTTTCCAAACTTCGGTTGATCTCATTTATGGGGCACCTGGTGAAACTATGGGGCAGTGGCAGGAGTCGGTCGAAGCGGCGCTCGGTATGAATCCGGATCACATTTCTGCGTACGCGCTAATCATTGAACCCGGAACTAAGTTGGCTAGGCAGATTGCTTCTGGGGAGAGACCATCTCCCGACGAAGATCTTCAAGCCGATAAATACGAATGGCTTGATTCGCGTTTGGCGGCGGCCGGCTACAGCTGGTACGAACTGAGTAACTGGTCACGCTCCAGTGAAAACGCCTCGCGGCACAACATGGCCTACTGGGAAGGGCAAGACTGGTGGGGATTCGGGCCTGGGGCGCACAGCCACGTGTCTGGAAAACGCTGGTCTAACGTGAAGCACCCTTCCAACTACGCCGCCTTATTGGGTGAAAACTCTATTCCGAGCACAGACTTAGAGGAACTTTCCGAAACCGAACAATTGGAAGAGCGGGCGATGCTGGGCCTGAGGCTTAGAACTGGTCTCGATTTGGATGTTGTTCGAAAGCTGAATCCACGCTCATCAAAACCGATTTCGGAACTCGTAGCCGAAGAGTTGCTCGATGGCCGTCAAGCGTTGCTCGGCCGAGCGGTGCTGACACTAAAGGGCCGCCTACTAGCGGATCTGGTGTTGCGTAAAGTCCTAGGACTTTAGGGGAAACTTTCGGTAATATTGGCACTCAGATAGGTTGAGTGCTAATTGGAGGTGGCCATGATTTCTGAGAGAAGTTTCGAAGTTCTGCGAGCCATCGTCCAAGACTATGTAAGCACCAGAGAGCCGGTTGGTTCTAAAGCGCTTTTGGAACGCCACGGCTTCGGTGTCTCTTCGGCAACCATCCGCAACGACATGTCAATCCTCGAAGAAGAGGGGCTTATTCACGCTCCTCACACCTCGGCCGGCCGAGTGCCAACCGATAGTGGTTATCGCCTCTTTGTCGACAGGCTAAACGAGCTCAAGCAACTCAGTTCGGCCGAGCGCCACGCGATGGAGACACTTCTAGAATCAAGCGTTGACCTCGACGAAGTGCTCGGTCGCAGCGTACGGCTCCTTTCCCAGTTGACCAATCAGGTTGCGATGGTTCAGTATCCGACCCTGGGCAAAGCCAAGGTTCGAAGTGTGGAGTTGGTGGCGGTCTCCGACACCCGAATCATGCTGATGCTAATTTCCGATAACAGCCGTATTCAGCAGCACGTAATTGAATCCGGTGAAGTTGTTGACAGCGGCTTCTTGATTACCCTGCGCGGTAAGTTGAACGAATCCATCGCAGGAGCAGCGCTAGCCGATGTTGCCAAGCTCACTCACGGGTTCGAACTGGGTTTCCCGACCGCTCAACGAGCGCTGGTAGGCGCCGTCGTGGCTAGTTTGCTAGATCAGGTTGATGCAAACCGGCAAGACAAACTATTGCTCGCCGGAACGGCAAATCTTGCTCGTTCCGAAGGGGATTTTGG
>JBEGUF010000088.1:0-21795 GCA_041179025.1 Actinomycetota bacterium
GGCGATACGAACCTGATAGGTGCCGCCAGGAACCATGCCACGCAAGGTGAATGCACGGTTTGTGGATTCGGTTTGGTCTACTTCAATCCAGTTCTCTCCCTCATCGTTTGAAACCTCAACGGTGTAGTCGAAAATCGGAGAACCGCCCTTGTCTACCGGAGCTGTCCATTTGAAGGAGACCGAAGACGAAGTTAGGCCCGAGAAGGTGATGCCGGTTGGAGCGCCTGGAGCAGTTACCAGGGTGTTGACCTGCAGCACATCCGACGAAGTTCCAACGCCTAGCGAAGTTACCGCGGCAACTTTGAAGACGTAGCGCTTGCCCTTCAGGAGGTTGAAAACGTTTAGGAAACGTAGAGCTGAAGTGCCGTCGTTAATCTTGGTCCAAACTGCTCCACCATTTCCAGAAACGAAAATCTGGTAATCGCTAATGCTGTTGCCACCGTTTGATTCTGGGAGGTCCCAGTTCAAGGTGAGTGTGGTTCCAGACAGGTTAGTAACCGAAAGGTTCATCGGTTTCGTCGCCGGGCCGTCTGAGGTGAGGAGTTCACCGGTTACCCATTCGCTAAGGCCGGCGCGGTTCACAGCCGCCACTCGAATCTGATATTGGGTGCCAGGTGCCAGCCCGGTAACCTTCAGGTTCACGGAAGTTGCAGTTGCCTTTTCCAGGTTGCGCCAGGTGATTCCACCGTCTCGAGAGGTTTCAACTTTGAAATTGGTGATTGCGGCCCCACCGTTGAAGGTAGGCGCTGTCCAACGCAACAGCGCGGTGTTGCTCTTGACCTCGGAAATCACCAGATCGCTAGGTGCGGTTGGTACGGCTGGCTCCGGAGTTCTGGTTCGCAAGACCTCCGACCATGGAGCTCCAGGGCTAAAGGCGATTGCGTTACCGCCGTTGTCTCCGCGGACTCTGAACCAGTAGTTGGTTCCTGCAATCAGGTTTGAGATTGGTAGGTTCGTGGTGCGCGAGTAGCCGTCGTTGATTAGCTTCCAGTTTTCGCCGTCTAGCGAGTATTCAATCTGGTAGTCGCCCAACTGGCCCCGAACGCGGCCGTCTGGGAACACGTAGCGGTCACCGTTGGCATCGAGGATTGGCTCGCCCAGGAAGCTCGGCGCTGTCCAGGAGAGCACGCCCTCGTTTGGTAGACCCTCGGTTGGGGTGTAAATCACGTCGGTTGGCTCATTCGGCATGCCGGGAGGAATCCTGGTTAGGCCAAAGCCTGGACCGTTCATCGTGCCTTGGTGCTGGAGAGTGTCGGTCGCTGAGACGTAGCACGACTGCGGTCCGGGAACTGTGCCAAAAGCAATTTCGGTTTCGAGTCTCATGGTTAGGTTTTGGTTGGTTCCCTCGTAGCTGAGAATACGAGCATTATTCGCACCAACAATGTTCCATCCGCCTTGCGCGCTAGTAATTCGCATCGAAACGGGCTGCATTCCGGTTTGCCCGTAGCACACCACGTCGAACCTAGAAATTCCGGTTCGGTCGGTCAGGTGAATGTCCACGACTGCCGTTGCGAAGGTTGCGCCGATTTCATACGAACTCTGGTCCCAAAGTGAATCCTCGTTCACCAGAACCGGGGCGTCGTCGTCCCAGCCGCCTTCGATTAGCTGACGGGTTATGTAGAGCGGGTTCAAATTGGTGCTCTGGTTGTAACCGAGCATGTCCATGGCCCAGACGTAACAGGTATAGGCAGCAGGTCGGTTGCCACGTTCCACGCTGGTCTTAATGGAAAGCGCTGGAGCAGTGTTTCCGCCACTAGAGGCGGTGATTTCCGCGGTTCGGTTACCGTGGTAGGTCCACCCAGTGCCGCTCCAGAAGTAGTAAAGGTTTAGCGGGCTCTTGTTTCCGCCGTAGCAGTTGAGCTGGAAAGTCTTTACTCCCGATTCGTCGGATAGAGAAATGTCGAAGTTCACCTCGGCGTCGCCGTTGGTTACGTCGTAGGAAGAGCGGTCCCAGGCAAAACCGGTTAGGGTTGGCGCTTCTTCATCCACGGCTTGAGCCGGATTTGACTTGGTTACGGTGAGGCTGCTCACTGGCAACCACGCAATGTGGCCAAGGTTGTCGGCAACGCGAACACTGCAGTTGTAGCCGCCGGCTTTGGTTCCGTAGGGAATGGTGGTCTCAACTTGGAAGAAGGCGGCTTGGTCGAGGGGCTTCGGGGTTGCGCCTGCGGAATCAACTTCGGTAACCGAAACAATTCTGGCTGAGTTCGATCCGTAAATTCCCCAGGTAGAGCCACTCCAGTAGAGAGTGTAATTGGCTAGGCGCAAGTTGTTTCCGTAGCACTCAAGCTGCAAGGTGTCTGCCGATACGTCGTCGGTGAGAGTGAAGGATGCGGTTGCCTTGGCTGCTGCAATCCCAACTTCGTAGGAAGGTGAGTCCCAGCTAAAGCCGGTCACCGTTGGGGCCGCGTCGTCGTAGATGCAAGTAGTCGTTCGAGCTTCGGTTACCGTGTAGTCGCAAATGTTCAGGCCCCAACCGCCTTCAAGCACATCGGTGCCATCCCCACCGGCAATGATGTCGTCGCCCAGACCACCGGCAATTTGGTCTTCTCCAACTTCACCGTAGATGTTGTCTTCGCCGGCGCTGCCTTCTAGATTGTCATCGCCAGTACCCCCGCGAAGCGAGTCGTCTGAGTTGCCACCGATCAGCGAGTCGTCGCCTGCCCCACCATCGATAGTGTCGGTTCCGTCGCCACCGTCGGCGCTGTCGTTGCCTGTTTCACCGCTGATGTTGTCTGAGCCCGCATTTCCAGAAAGCGCGTCGGCACCGCTGCCACCGATAAGTGTGTCGTTTCCTTCGCCACCGATTAGCGTGTCGTCTCCCAGGCCGCCGCTCAGTTCGTCGTCGCCAGGAGTTCCAGTAAGTTCGTCGTTTCCAGCTCCACCGTCGACTTCGGAGCCATCTCCGTTAGTTCCGTTGTATTCGTCGGTTCCGTCGCCGAGGTTGACTGTGTTTCCTTCACCGTTGTCGATAACCATGTCATTTCCACCGAGCGCTTCAACCGTTACGTTGTTGGCATTGATACAAATAATATCCGCGTTTCCAGTGCCCCTGAACAGGGAGTTCGACTGCGTTACCGTTGCGGTACATACTGGATCGGAAGCCACCGCCGGGGTAGCGGTAAACAGGCCTGCGAGTAACGCGGTAACTGCTACTAGTGAAATCCCGATCTTCTTCATCTGTTTCCCCTTATAGGATGGTTAAGGCTTACGGAGCACCTTAGGAATAGTTTGAGCGTTTTCGCGCAAAATAGCAAATTGTTTTGAGCGTGTCTGAAATAAGCAACTGCCGACTTGGCGCAATTGGTAGCGCACCGCTCTTGTAAAGCGGGGGTTGTGGGTTCGAGTCCCATAGTCGGCTCATGGTAGTTCGGGACATTACGCGCAAATCGCTATTTGCTGTGGCTCTGGCTGGGTTCCTAAGCGTTGCCGACAGCGCTCTCGCCTGGCCTCGTGGATGCATTTCTGCATTACCTTCATCAAGAACCAGAAGAGCCGCCTGGACGGTTGACGACGGGGCTTCGTCGGCGGCACTGGGAAGATACGTATCGATGTTGGAGAAAAACCCCAGCGTGAAGATCACATTTTTCGTGCTTTCGGGAGCTCCTGGCTGGACCAAATACGCGAAGCGTCTGAAGGCCTTGCAAGACTCTGGGCAAATTCAGTTGGCCAACCATACTCAAACCCACCGAAACCTAACCAAGCTATCCGATGCTTACATCAAGCAAGAGCTAAACCGCTGTGAAGCGTTCTGCCTCGAAAAGTACGGTAGAAGCAGCAAGCCCTATTTCCGACCTCCTTATGGAGAAATCGACGCCCGAGTGATTCGAGTGGCTGCTTCGATCGGATTTACCAAGCCGGTTCTCTGGTACGGCTCATTCGCTTCTGGCAGTGGCGTGGCATCGTCAACGGTATTGAAGTCGGCTTCCAAGTGGATTGCTAATGGTCGAATCTTGATTGATCACGCCAACGGGTATTGCACCACCAATATTTTCACGCAAATCATCCAGCTGTTTCGCTCGCGTAAGTTGAAGCTGGTAACTCTTCACGAGGCGTTCGGAACTACTCCTCGTTGAAGGTAATGCTCACCGAGTTGATACAGAAGCGATCGCCGGTTGGAGTCTGTGGAGCATCGTCGAACAGGTGACCCAGGTGACCACCGCATTTTGCACAGCGCACCTCGGTGCGAACCATTCCATGGCTGCGGTCTTCCAACAGCTCAACAGCGTCGCCCTCTTTTGGAGCGTAAAAACTCGGCCAGCCGCAGTGGGCGTCGAATTTGGTTTCACTCTTGAATAGCTCGGCGCCACATCCTCGGCAACTGAAAGTACCCACACGATTTTCGTTGAGGAGTTCACCGGTTCCGGCTCGCTCGGTTCCCGCTTCTCGGAGAACGTGGTACTCCATCGGATCTAGCTCTTCGCGCCACTCATCTTCACTTTTCGAAACCTGATAGTTCACTGCGTTCCTCGATCCGGTAGTTCTTGTCTCGTTTAGACTAAACATTACTCATGGCAGAAAACTTCCCACCCGACGAATTCGATCAGGTTGCTCCGGCACCTGGGCGTCGACGCGTGCGTAGAGGTGCCGGTAAGAAGTTCCTCGAGTTCGTTACCTACTTCAGTGTTTCGGCTATTGTGGCCGGCGGAGGCCTGTTCGGTTATCAGACCTTCTTTGGTGGGGGAACCAAGCTTGACTTCAATGCGCTGAATACCACTCCAACGAAACCTTCCGTCGATCCACTGCGCATCAACGAAACCAAGGTAGTAGACGCTGTTGGCCAGGACGGTTTAGCCGGAACTGTGGCCAGGAAGCTTGTGGATAAGGGCTGGAATGTGGTAACTGCTGCAAATAGCACCACCGGAGTTGTGGCCGAGAAAACCGTCATCTACATCAACTCGGACCAGTTGAACGAGGCCGCTAAAGCGCTCACGGGAGATTTGGGAAGTTATGCAATTGAGGTTTCGAATCAGTACATCGACCCGATCACTGTGGTTCTCGGAGCCGATTACAAGTAATTTTGTGCAGTTTCGCTTTGTAACGCTTTCATCAAGGTTGAAAATTCAATTAGCACATCTCTGTTTATTAGCGTAAGTTTCAAAGTAGGTCGTAACAAATGCCCTTTTGCTTGATGCTTTGGGTCGATCTAGGTCCGGGATCAATTCGGGCCTTGGCACAAGGCAATAACAGGAGATACAAATGGCACAAGGAACCGTAAAGTGGTTCAACTCTGAGAAGGGCTTCGGCTTTATTACTCAGGACGGCGGAGCAGACGTTTTCGTTCACTTCTCAGCAATTGGTGGCGATGGCTACAAAGAGCTAAAAGAGAACCAGCGCGTTGAGTTCGACGTAACCGACGGACCAAAGGGTCCTCAGGCTGCTTCGGTAGTACTAATCTAACGACCAGCTTTCTCAAAACGGCATCACCTTTTTAGGTGGTGCCGTTTTGCTTTCTTGCACTCTGAGCCAGAGAGTGCTAAAAATGAATTAGCACTCAAACACTCCGAGTGCTAATTCGATTGAATTTCGGGAGAACCCAAATGCCAAAAATTATTGCTTTTAATGAAGAAGCACGCCGCGGCCTAGAGCGCGGTCTAAACATCCTTGCCGACACCGTGAAGGTGACCCTTGGCCCACGCGGCCGCAACGTCGTGTTGGAGAAAAAGTGGGGCGCACCTACTATCACCAACGACGGTGTTTCAATCGCCAAGGAAATTGAACTGGAAGATCCGTTCGAGCGCATTGGTGCCGAACTGGTTAAAGAAGTGGCCAAGAAGACCGATGACGTAGCCGGAGACGGAACCACCACCGCTACCGTGCTAGCTCAGGCCTTGGTTCGTGAAGGCCTACGCAACGTAGCCGCCGGCGCCGACCCAATCAGCCTCAAGCGCGGCATCGAAAAGGCAACCGCTGCGGTTATCGAGCAGCTAATCGCCCAGGCGAAAGCTGTCGAGAGCAAGGAAGAGATTGCCGCCACCGCTTCGATCTCGGCTGGCGACGCTCAAATCGGTGAACTAATTGCTGAGGCAATCGACAAGGTTGGCCGCGAAGGCGTAGTAACCGTTGAAGAGTCGAACACCTTTGGCATTGAATTGCAGCTAACCGAAGGTATGCGCTTCGACAAGGGTTACATCTCGGGTTACTTCGTAACCGACCCAGACCGTCAGGAGACCATCCTGGAGGACGCTTACGTTCTAATCGTGAACTCGAAGATCTCGAACATGAAGGAACTTCTTCCAATCGTGGAGAAGGTAATCCAGACTGGCAAGCCACTGCTACTAATCGCTGAAGATGTTGAAGGCGAAGCCCTAACCACTTTGGTGCTAAACAAGGTTCGCGGAATCTTCAAGTCGGCCGCTGTTAAAGCGCCTGGCTTCGGCGACCGTCGCAAAGCCATGCTTCAAGACATCGCTATCCTCACCGGTGGTCAGGTTATCTCTTCGGAGATCGGCCTAAGTCTTGAGTCGGCAACCATCGACCTACTCGGACGTGCTCGTAAGGTGGTAATCACCAAGGACGAGACCACCATTGTTGAGGGTGCTGGCGAGAGCGTGGCAATCCAGGGACGTGTGGACCAGATCCGTCGTGAGATGGACGCTTCAGACAGCGACTACGACCGTGAGAAGCTGCAGGAGCGTTTGGCTAAGCTAGCCGGTGGTGTTGCTGTGATCAAGGCCGGAGCAGCTACCGAGGTTGAACTCAAAGAGCGCAAGCACCGCATCGAAGACGCAGTGCGTAACGCTAAGGCAGCTGTTGAAGAAGGCATCGTCGCCGGTGGTGGTGTTGCGTTACTACAGGCTGGCAAGGTTGCTTTTGAGAACCTAAACCTAGTTGGCGACGAGGCAACCGGAGCGAACATCGTTCGCGTGGCCATCTCGGCTCCACTTCGTCAGATTGCAATCAACGCGGGTCTTGAGCCTGGCGTGGTTGCAGAGAAGGTGGCAAACCTACCTGCCGGGCAGGGCCTGAACGCCGCTACTGGTGAATACGTAGACATGATGAAAGCTGGAATCAACGACCCAGTGAAGGTAACCCGCTCGGCACTGCAGAACGCAGCTTCAATTGCCGGGCTATTCCTAACCACCGAGGCTGTCGTTGCCGACAAGCCAGAGCCTGCCGCAGCACCGGCTGCTCCAGGCGGAGGCATGGACTTCTAAATAGAGGTGTGTAAGTGGCGGGTTCGAAAGAGCCCGCCACTTTACTTATCCCTGGAACAACCTCAGATTGGCTGCCTCAATTTCCTGGTACTGGGTTGCCGCGTGAGCTAGCGCTCGACCGATCTCGCCAAGTTGCTGATCGACTCCATTAGCGGTCAGGCGCCATCGTTTCACAAGCTCTTGGAAGCTGGTTGCGGCAGCTCCCTGCCAGGAACCTTCCAGAGATTGTAGTTGGGAATGAAGCAACTCGACCTCGCTTTGAAGCTTGGAGATGGTTGCTTGAATGTTGCTGTTTGCGGCGAGAACCTGCTCGCTATCGACTCTGAAAATGCTCATGGCAATAATCATGTTGGTTATTAGAGTGCAGACGTACGAATTACTAAAAGTTGTGGAGAACTAGCCGAGTTCAATTCGCATCGTGGTTCCGCCGCCCTTGGTCTCCAGGGCAACGATGGTTGCCTGGTGCCGGTCGAGAATAGTCTTAACAATCGATAACCCAAGGCCAGAGCCACCGGTCTCGCGGTTGCGAGAATTATCGGCTCTGAAGAATCTTTCGAATACTTTTTCTCGGAGTTGCTTTGGGATTCCTTCACCATGGTCGCGAACCTCGATGACTGTCTTGTGGCCCTCGTGACCGATGGCTAACTCTACTTTTTTGTCGGCGGGGGAGAAGCGGCTCGCATTTGCCAGAAGATTTGTAAGAACCTGACGGAAGGCCATGGCGTCGACCATTGCCTTGGCTTGGTAGTCGGCTGGAATCTTTTCGCCCTGGAGATTAAGAACCACGATCTGTCTCTTGTGCTCGGCGACCGAAGCGTCCTTGGCTGCCTCGAGAGCAATGGGCACCAAATCTGTTTCTGCGAGCGCCAATTCGGTTGATTCATCTAGGCGGGCAAGGGTTAGAAGGCTGTCGACGAGGCCACCCATGCGAACGGCCTCTGCTTCAATTCGACCCATGGCGTCGTCTAGGGCTGGTTTGTTGCTCAGCGCACCCATTCGATAAAGCTCGGCGTATCCGCGAACCGAAGCCAGTGGCGTGCGAAGTTCGTGTGAGGCATCGGAAACAAATCGGCGCATCTGTTCCAGCGCCTTTCCCCTCGAGTCCATGGCGGTTTCAATGCTGGTGAGCATGTAGTTCAGGGAGGAGTTAATTCGTCCAACTTCGGTATTAGAAGACTGCTCCAGTAATCTGCGGCCGATGTCGCCCGCGGCAACAGCCTGAGCCGTGCGTTCAACCTCTTTCAACGGGCGTAGTGCCGAAGAAATTGTGAGCCAAATTGCTAATGCGCTCATCAATAGTAGAAGACCACCAAAGCTGGCACCGATTGCCTGGTATCGAGTGATTAGAGCGTTATTGTTATCAACCGGCAGGGCAACAACCAGAGAACCGTTGCCGTTGGTAAGGGGAACGGCAAGAATGCGCCAGCCACTGCCAGAGTTGAACTCCTGCATTGGCCTACCCTGTTCGTTCACCTCGAACGGGCGGCCCATAGTGTTTTGCACGGCGGCCACATCCAGACTGCTGAGGTTTGGAACGGTCGCGTTTGGTTTAGTCGACTGCTCGATCCCCAGTTGGAACTGTCCGGTGCTGTCGAGAAATGCAATGTAGTAATCGCTGGGAAGGGCGGGTAGTTGAAGTTGTCGAGTGGCGATTCTTGCGCGAATAAGTGTCGGGTCTTCGAACCGCAACGTCTGAGCAGTCTTAAGAAGTACGTTGTCGGTGGTGGCTTGAAGATAGGTGCGTAGTAGAGCCACGGTTCCAAGGCTCGAAATGATTAGTAGAACTCCGATAATGGCAACCGAAAGCGCGGTGAGCTTGGCTCGAAGGGAAACCTTCCCCCAGCCGGCCACTAGCTTCGAGTTCACCGGTTTATTTCTTCTTGGTTGATTTGAACATGTAGCCGTGTCCACGCTTGGTTAGAAGAACAGGCTCGGTGGTGAGTGGGTCTAGTTTCTTGCGCAGGTAGGAAATGTAAGATTCCACGATTCCCATCTCTCCGTTGAAATCGTATTCCCAAACATGGTCGAGGATTTGTGATTTAGATAGAACGCGGTTTGCGTTTTCCATTAGGTAACGGAGCAGTTTGTATTCGGTTGGCGAGAGTTCGATAGCTTCATCGTTTACGAACACATCGTGCGCATCTTCATCGATTCTCACTTCTCCAACCTCGATCACGCTCTTTTCGATGGAGCCCTGTTTAGTTCGACGAAGGATGGCGTTGATTCTGGCAATAATTTCGTCGAGGCTGAACGGCTTCGTCATGTAGTCGTCGCCGCCAACGGTTAGCCCAGTGATTTTGTCTTCAACCTCGTCGCGCGCGGTTAGGAAAAGAACTGGAGCCAGGATGTTCATCGACCGAAGTTTCTTGGTCACAGAAAAACCGCTCATGTCTGGAAGCATCACGTCGAGAAGAATCAGATCAGGCTTGCCTTTTTCGGCAGCGGTTACAGCGTCGTTTCCGTTACCAACCGCGAGAACGGAGAACCCGGCGAATCTAAGTCCGCTTGCCAGAAGGTCGCGAATGTTTGGTTCGTCGTCTACTACGAGAATTTTGATAGGTTCCATAACTGAGAGTTTGCTCTTCTAACCTGTGAGAACCCTGAATGTTGCTTGGGCGTTTTCTGCGTGACTAAATTGCGTGGGCGTCGAGGATTTCATACGAGTAGCCCTGCTCGGCCAAGAAACGTTGACGATTCTGCGCAAAGTCTTGATCTACCGTGTCACGGGCAATCAGTGTGTAGAAGCTGGCTGCTCGGCCATCCGCCTTAGGTCTCAGGAGGCGCCCCAATCGCTGAGCCTCTTCCTGCCTCGAACCGAATGAACCGGAGATTTGGATGGCCACCGAAGCCTCCGGAAGATCGATCGAGAAGTTGGCTACCTTGGAAACGACCAGAGTCTTCTCCGTACCTTCGCGAAAAGCTTGAAAGAGGCGTTCGCGTTCGTCGATTGGGGTTTGTCCGGTGATCAATGGAACACCGAGAGCGTTGGCCACCTCGTGAAGCTGCTCAAGGTACTGGCCGATCACGAGGGTCGGCTCGCCAGCGTGTTTCTTCAGGAGCGACTTGATCACGTCGATCTTCACAGAGGCCGTGGCGGCCAAGCGGTAGCGTTCGTCTTGGCTGGCAATTGCGTAGTCAAGTCTCACGTCATCCGGCAGGTCTACGCGAACCTCGAAGCAAGCAGCCGGTGCAATGTAACCCTGAGCTTCGATGTCTTTCCATGGGGCATCGTATCGTTTCGGACCGATGAGCGAAAAGACCTCACCCTCTTTGCCGTCTTCGCGAACCAAAGTGGCAGTTAGGCCCAAACGGCGTCTGGCCTGTAAATCTGCGGTCATCTTGAAGATGGGCGCGGGGAGCAGATGCACCTCGTCGTAGATGATCAAACCCCAGTCGTTTGCGTTGAGCAGCGCTAGGTGGGCGAATTCGCCTTTACTCTTCGTGGTGAGAATTTGGTAGGTGGCAATCGTGATGGGCTTGATTTCTTTTACCGACCCTGAGTATTCTCCGATTTCATCTTCGGTAAGAGAGGTTCGTTTCAGAAGCTCCTGCTTCCACTGTCTTGCCGAAACCGTGTTGGTAACCAAAATCAGCGTGTTGGTTTTGGCAACGCTCATGGCGCCGGCGCCAACGATGGTCTTGCCGGCACCACAGGGAAGAACCACTACCCCCGAGCCGCCCTCCCAAAACTTGGCAACCGCTTGCGATTGGTAGTCGCGGATGTTCCAACCGATTTCGGCCAGGGCGATTGCGTGTGGTGTGCCAGGCGCGTAACCGGCCAGGTCTTCCGCGGGCCAGCCAAGCTTCAGCAGCTCCTGCTTCACCTGACCTCTTGCCCATGGCGCAATCGCGAAAGCCTCGTTTCCAACCGGGCCTTCGAGAAGTGCCGAAATCTTCGATTGCTTTGACGCCTCCAGCAGCACGGCTCGATCGGTTGAGTGAAGAAGTAGCTGGTTATCTTCGCCGCGCTCGATGGTTAGACGCCCGTAGCGAGACATGGTGTCGATGATGTCGTTTCGAACTGAGGTCGGGATAGCAAACTTTGCGTATTTGTCTAGCACGTCCAAAACGAAGGTGGAATCGTGCCCGGCCGCCCTGGCGTTCCATAGACCCAGTCGAGTAATTCGATAGGTGTGGATGTGTTCCGGCGCCCGCTCGAGTTCGGCGAAAACTGCTAAATCGTGTCTTGCGTCGCTGGCTTGGGGATGGTTCACTTCGAGCAGCGCGGTTTTATCGCTCTGAACAATCAGCGGTCCCAAAGTCATCCTTAAAGCCTATGCGAGGGTGATTGCTGTGATTGTGGAAAGTGGCAAAGTTCTTTCAATCTGAGCTTTACGGTCGAGCCCGCGCAACCTGCCGTTCGCGATTCCGCTTGGCATCAAATCAAACGTTGCCGAACTTCCGTCGGCAATTGTGGCTGTGATCAATAAGCGAGCCTTGTTTCGGATGGCTAACTGAACTTGTCGAGTCAGCGCTTCGTCGTTGCCACCCGCCGACATGGCTGCGTCGGCTGCTCTGATCCTCAGAATGTCGGAGTCAAGAGTGCTCAGAAGTGCTTTTCCGGCGATGGCTTCGGCGGCTTCAATTGGTGAAATCACTGCCCCCGAGCGATCGCGTCGGATTGCCAAATAGCCGCATTCGCGCAAACCGAAATAAACCACCGATGGCTCGAACCGGCAGGTTAGAGTTTCCGGGCTGGGCCGAGTGAGAGAAAACGCTCTCAGCCTCGGATCATTTCCTATTTCGGTAAGCAATAGATTGTCTTCCGAGACGATGGAGCTGCGATCGCTACTCTCGGTAGATTCGAGAATCACTAATCGCCCGAATCTGGCGACAACTTCGTTTAGTAGGTAGTCAACCGGCTGAGGCAA
The DNA here is from genome assembly GCA_041179025.1 of Actinomycetota bacterium. GTDB lineage: Bacteria > Actinomycetota > Actinomycetes > Actinomycetales > Microbacteriaceae > Rhodoluna. Next base: position 12,029 of record JBEGUF010000088.1, read on the forward strand.
AGCCATGCCAGAGGCGTTCGTTAGGCAGTTTCTGATTTCGTCGATGTGCAGCCCGGTCTCCAATCCATGGCAAACACTGAGGGCGCTCAATCGGTAGGTGGAGGCCAGGCCAATTGTTTCGGTGCTGGCGAATCGACGCAGAAGCGACTCAAGCTCGGTAGGTAGTGGGCCGGGCGCAATAATGCTCAGATCGCCTTGCAGGATGATTCGCTCCTGAACCGCTGGTAAGTGGGTCGCCAGTTGTTTGGCCAAGCCCCTGCGCTCGCCAAGGGCATCGCTAAACCAAGAAGTCGTTACGTGATTAAAGGTGAGGCCAAAGTTTTCGGCATATTCAAGAATTTGCCCAATGCGTGAGGTGGCGGTGTTCTCGGCCAGGGGAAAATTCGAGTTGAGCCAAGTGCGCAGAGAAGAGCCAGGCTTTAGATCGGCGAGGCTTGAGTTCAAATCGCTTCCAACCAAGGCGCGGAAGTTTTCAAGTAGCAGGTTCATTCGGGCCTCTTGATTTAGACCGAGCCAAATCACCGCCGAGGGAGTTAGCCGATGCCTCGAGTTGTGAATTGTCATAAGCCCAAGTCGGCTGGCCAGTGCGAACATTTTCTTGGCGAACTCATTTGGTTTCGCCAGAGCATTGGCAAGGCGTTTCACGTCTGGTAAGCCAACTCCCGCTTTGCCAACCTCGCGAATCAGGTGCTTCTCGAGATCGAAAATAATTTCGGTGAGTGCCTGCATGGTTTCAAAGGCAATCAATCCGGCGTCGCGATCGATTTCGGTTTGATTAGAAGCGGGTTCCTCGAGGCTGATGACTGTGAGTGATCGAGTGAAACTCTTGTGCTGCTTCAATTGGTCGAGCAGACCTTCAAATACTCGAAACGCTGAACCGTCTCGATAAATCAGCAGTAGGTCCAACAGCGACGAAGCCTCGGTTCCCGAAACTTTTGCTCCGTTGTTGATTTTGGTGATGGTGTCGAGTTGTTTTCTGCTTAGCGAACCAACCTGGGCAGAGTAACTTTTGGAATTGTTGAGCGACTCGGCAAGCGCATAGAAATCTTCGAAATTCGTCAGAGAAATCAGTCTGGTTGCAACCAGCGAGCGAAGGGCATTGTCGTCTAATGTCCGCAGTGCTTCGACCAGGTGCCTCAGCTCGCTCACGGCTAGTTGCTGTCTTTACCCTTGGAGCGGATTTGAAGTATTAGCAGGGTGATGATCAATAGAGCCGAGGTTGGAAGCGCCACCCAGGGGAAACTAACCAGGATTGTAATCACCGGGGTGTTTGGGAAAAACACTGTGATCACCATGATGGCGATTATCGAAAGGATGGAAAGACCAATTAGTCCGGCAATCGAATATGCGATTGCGTTCTGAAGTCGAGTACGACCATTTGAAGAGTTTGCCATCCTTTTAGGATACCTTCCTTGACGGGTCGGTAAAATGGAGATTCGAACACATGGAGGTTTCAGATGCCAACCGGCAAAGTGAAGTTTTTTGATGACGCCAAAGGTTTTGGTTTCATTGCGTCAGACGAAGGTGCAGAGGTCTACCTGCACGCGTCCGCATTACCCGATGGAATGACCTCGGTGAAGCCAGGTTCTCGAGTTGAATTTAGCGTGGTTGATTCGAAGCGTGGAGCTCAGGCAATGAGTGTGCGCGTCTTGGAAGCGCCGGTTTCGCTGGTACAAGCCAACCGTCGCAATCCGGATGATCTAGCGGCCGTAGTTCAAGACTTGATTCGCCTTCTAGACGGATTGGGGCCGTCGTTCAAAAACGGAAGACGCCCAGAGCCAGAAAAAGCACGTCGCATCGCAACCATTCTCAGAAGAGTTGCCGACGATCTTGACGAATAATTTGAAAGACCTGAGTGAATTCGCTCAGGAGGCTGCGCGCCTTACCGGAGGTCGTCGTGCCGTTGGCGACTACATTCGCACCGACGAGGAAGAACCGGGGCTTCGCAGCTATATTTTCCACAGCACCCTTCGTGGATATGTTGGCTGGTTTTGGTCGGTAACGATCTATCAGCCAGAAGGTCAGGAACCCACCATTTCCGAGGTTGTAATGATGCCTGGTGCCGACTCTCTAGTTGCCCCCAACTGGGTGCCATGGTCCGAGCGCTTGGCCGACTACAAGGCTCTTCAGGCCGAATTGGAAGCCCAGGCTGCGCTTGAGGCGGAGGAGGCTGCAGCGCTGGCTGAAGGCCCTGAAGAGGCGGAAGACGAAGACGAAGACGAAGACGAAGTTGAACTCGACTTCGTAGATGTGCCAGATGAAGATTCGATCGAGCGGGACGAAAAAAACTTACTTGCCTCTACCGAATTTGAGGTAGAAGGCGAGTCCGAGGACGATGCCGACGATGCAGGTAAAAAGCCACCACGGTTTTTCAGCTGGAAGAGTCGCCGGAAAAACAAGAAAAACGGCTAACACCACCGACCACATCAGAACCCCTGCCAGGGCGATTACTCCGACATTACTTTTTACCGGCGCTGGATCAGGACGGCGGTCTTCCTCTTTTACGAAGAGCTTCATTAGCCGATGTGCTCGATAACGTAATCAATTGACTTCAGAAGCTGGGCAACGTCGGAAGCCTCAGTGGCGGTGAAGGTGGCCACTCGAAGCTGGTTTCGTCCTAGTTTTCGATACGGCTCAACATCCACCACTCCGTTGGCGCGAAGCACTTTCGAAATCTCGGCAGCATCGATGCCGTCGAAGTCGATGGTGGCAACAACCTGTGAACGGTGCTCGGGATTAGCCACAAACGGGGTAGCAAACCGGTTCTGCTCGGCCCAGCTGTAAATCAGATCGCTGGCAACTTTGGTTCGCTGATGAGCCCACGCTAGGCCGCCGTTTTCGTTCATCCAATCGATTTGCTCGGCCAGCAAGAACAAAGTTGAAATGGCGGGGGTGTTGAGTGTCTGGTTCAGACGAGAGTTGTCGATGGCCGTCTTGAGGCTTAAGAACTCGGGGATGTAGCGCTCGCTCGCCGCGATGCGTTCGGCACGCTCGATAGCTGCCGGCGACATTAGGGCAAACCATAGTCCACCGTCGGAGGCGAAGTTCTTCTGGGGAGCAAAGTAGTAGACATCGGTTTCCAGCGGATTGAAGTCGATTCCACCCGCTGCCGAAGTGGCATCGGTTAGAAACAGGGCACCTTCGTCGACCCCGGCGATTCGGGTAACCGGAGTCACCACACCGGTTGAAGTTTCGTTCTGTGGGTATGCGTAGATGTCTACGCCGCTTTCGACTTGAAGCTCCAAGCGCGAACCAGGTTCGCCATTTAGAACTGTTGGCTTCTGTAACCAAGGAGCGCTTAGTGAACTGGCAAACTTGTTACCAAACTCTCCGTGAACCAGGTTCTGAGCCTTGGTGTCGGCCAGCGAAAACGCGGCCACGTCCCAAAACGCGGTTGAGCCACCGTTACCCAAAACGATTTCGTAGCCCGCGGGGTTGTGGAACAAATCCATCAGCCCATCCTGAACGCGTTTGACCAGATGCTTCACCGGAGCCTGGCGGTGTGAGGTTCCCATGAGCTCGGCTCCCTCGGCGGCAAATGCAGCCAATTGCGCTGGGCGCACCTTCGATGGGCCACAGCCGAAACGGCCATCGCTTGGAAGAAGGTTGGTGGGAATAATGATTTCGCTCATTCTTCAATTATCCTTGACGAAAGTAGCTAGCTAAGGAGTTTGTCGTGCACGATCTGATTGACACGACTGAAATGTACCTTCGCACCGTCCTCGAGCTAATTGAAGAGGGCCAGGTGCCAATGCGCGCTCGCATCTCCGAACGTCTCGGTCACTCGGGTCCAACCGTGTCTCAGACAGTGGCTCGAATGGAACGAGACGGCCTGATGCTGGTTCGCGACGACCGAATGCTTGAGCTCACCGAGGAAGGTCTGCTTCAGGCCACCCGTGTGATGCGCAAACACCGTCTGGCTGAAAGATTATTGGCCGATGTGATTGGTCTCGACTGGGAATACGTGCACGAAGAGGCTTGTCGCTGGGAACACGTGATCAGTGAAAAAGTGGAGCGAAAAATTCTGGACCTTATTTCGGCGCCAGATCGTTCTCCCTATGGAAACCCAATTCCCGGGCTAGCCGAATTGGGCCTCACCGCAAACCCGGGCTTCCACGAAGGCGTAGTTACTATCCTCAGTGCCTTAGACGGCGACGGCCGCGCGAAGAATCTAAAACTCAAACGAATTGGTGAACCAGCTCAGGTTGACCCGGAGTTTTTGTCTCAATTGAAGGCCGTTGGGCTTGTTCCTGGGGCACAGATCGACGTTGAACACAGCGCAAAACGCATTTTTATCACCGTGGCCGGTTCCGATGAAGGTATCGAGATCGACCACGATCTAGCGCTTCACTTTTTTGTAAAGCAGTAGCCCTCAGGAACTTCACAGCCGCCGTAAATGGCTTAAGCGATGAACATTGGGTAAACTGAGTAATCCGAAGACCGTTTATCACGGAGGTTAGGTTTGGCTAAACAGCCGATCGGGCGAAGACGTGCAGACGTCAAGGTAAACGTCCTGGAGCAGTTTGAACTGCGCAGTCGTAAATCCGTCCAAGAGAAGTTTGATGCGAAGCGCGCACGCGCTGAGGCTAAGGCCGCCAAGAGCGCGGCACGTGTGGCTCGCATGCTTGAGGTTGAGTCTTCAGTAGCCGCCGGAACCACCAGATCTTTCACGACAAGAATCGTGACTGGAATTAATCGTCAAACTTTCCGTAGGAACTTTGTTAGCACGGCAACTTTTTCGGTAGCCGCAGGCCTCTTCGCAGTATTTTCGCTTCCTGCATATGCCTTTAGTCCAGAAGTTACTGCCATGGCTGGCTTCGACGAGCAGGTTGTATTCGACAAAAACACCCAGGGTCTAACTGTGGGGGAAGTGAAATCGCAGGCCGTGACCTCACGTGGAGGCGCGAAGACGGTTAGGGCGGCTGACCTTAGAAGCAGCATTCTGAACGGCTATCGACGTTGGTCTGGTTTCTCCGCCGAAGACTACCTAAAGAACCCTCCATATGATGAGACCACTGCTAGCCAGCTAACTAAAGTCGCTGCCAAGTATGTTGGTGTTCCCTATGTGTTTGGTGGCTCTACTCCAGCTGGTTTTGACTGCTCGGGATACATCCGTTACGTGTACGCACAGTTCGGAATACCACTTGCGCATTCAGTAAGTGCTCAGAGCCGACGAGGAAAATTGATCCGAGCTAAGGATGCCCAACCGGGCGACCTCGTGATTTGGAACGATTACGGCCACTCGGGAATCTACGCTGGTGGCTGGAATCTTTTCCATGCCCCTCAACGCGGAGACAATGTGAAACTCGCGCAGATTTGGGTTGGCCCTGAACAGGTGCACTTCGTTCGAATCTACAAGTAACGTTTTCCAAATCGTTACCTGTTCCCTGGACAGTTTTTGAGCTCAATACGCTTAACCTGATAACAAGATTTCTGGTTAGGAGTTCAAATGGCGTTTCAACACCATCGGATACAACTTCTAGCCGCTTGCGAACGCTGACGCGTCACCTTTTTGGTGGCGCGTTTTTTGTTAGGAGGATTATGAGAACGCTGGTGCTGAATGCTGGCTATGAACCACTTGGCGTGGTCTCTTTCAAGCGAGCGCTAATTCTCGTTTTGAGTGACAAGGCAACCATCCTTGCTGGGTCCGACGATCGACAGATTCACAGCGCACGTGCGTCGCTGGCTCTTCCTTCAGTTATTTTGCTTAGTCGCTACGTTCGAATTCCAACCGCGAGAAAAATCCCGGTAACCAGAAGGGGCGTGCTTCGCCGAGACGCATGGCGCTGCGCGTATTGCTCCAAAACTGCCAACACTATCGACCACGTTCAGCCCAAGTCGAAAGGGGGCGGAGATACCTGGGATAACTTGGTTGCCTGCTGCCTAAAGTGCAACAACACCAAGGGTGACAAGACACTGCATGAAATCGGTTGGACCCTCGGATTCCAACCGAAGATGCCAAGCGGCCCTCAATGGTTAGTGCGCGGGGTTGATCGGGTTGAGCCAGAATGGGACATGTTCCTCGGTCTGGCCGAAGCTGCCTAGTGCCCCCGAGAAGAATCGAACTTCCGCACAAGGTTTAGGAAACCTCTGCTCTATCCACTGAGCTACGGGGGCTGGTGCTTCCTCCAAATATACCTTTATGGCGGTTAGCCTAAGTGTGTGGAAGAAAACGCCTATCAATCCAGAATCAACTGGGACAATTGGATTCGCGAAATTCGCGATATCGGCAAAGCCAACGGGCTCACAAATTTCTCGGTAAACGAATTCGGACAGATTGACATCGACCGCGCTCACCCGGGTGGCATCGCCCAATTCACCTCCACCGGCACCTCTCTCCTGTCGAATTTAGTTCGAGAACCGCTCGCTTTTTCTAAGGCCCTAACCACGGCTAGGCGAATAAAAAGTAAAAGTGTCACCCACCTTCGCGATTACGGAATTCACACCACCTATTTGGTTGGAGGTATGGCCAGCCTGGAAAAGGACGGATTCGATCTCAATCTCCCTCTAATCCTGTGGCCAGTCGAGCTGATGCGGAAACCAGACGACTTTGAGCTGAAGCGAATCGGCAGCGCTTTTGTCAACCCGGCTTTGGTGGCGGCGATGTTCGACACCTACGGAATTCAGATTGAGAGTAGAAAACTGCTCTCCCTGTTAGAAGGTGCTTCTGACCTTCTGCCTATCTCAGTTATCGAGCACATCTCGTCACTCTTGGACGAAGACGCGAAAGTCGAGTTCCGCCGGGCGTTGGTTATCGGGAACTTCGCTGTTGAACCCACGTTGATGGAAGTCGACATCAAACCAGAGGGCAACCTTCTGGTTCGTCAACTCGCTGAGGTTGCCGAGATCACGGAAACTCCAGTTGAGCCAAGCTCTGAACCTCGTTTAGTTGCCAACGCTGATTCAACTCAAAAGCGTATTGTGGCGCGCGCTGTTCAAGGAGATAGTTTTGCCGTGGAGACTTTGCCAGGCACCGGTTACACACAAACAGTCGTGAATGTTTTGGCAGCTATGGTTCACGATGGCAAGCGAGTACTTGTAGTAACCCCGAGGCGTCAAACCATCAACGAATTGAGTGAGCGCCTAGCCTCACTGAACCTCAACGGTCTCCTTGTAAGAAGTTCAAGCATATGGCTCGACGTCATCGGAGCGATTTCTCGTTACGAGAAATCCGTCGCGGTTGATTTAGTGGAGGCTGGCGTTCGTCGGGAATCCGCGGCTAGCCATTTAGAAACCTACCTGGATTCTTTGACCCGCAAAAACTCAGAGGTTGGTCACTCGCTGCTGAACGTTTTGGAGGCATTGTCAAAACTTGCGGCAATGCCTAACCCACCGGTCACGGTTGCCAGGGTCCGTTTCGATACCCTGAACCGGTTTCGCTCTCGGGTTGAAGCAATCAACCTACTGGAGAATGCCGAATCCGCTGGGTTGTTTAGGCACGGAGTTAAAGACAGCGCGTGGTTTGGGGCGAAGTTTGAAAACGAAGAGCAGGCACAAGAAATTACAGCCTTGGCCAAGCAACTCGATGAGGTCGAACTACCCAGGTTGGAACACCAACTCGACTCGCTAATCGTGTCCGCAAATTTCCGCAGCGCAAGATCCTTCGACGAATATGGCGCATACCTGAAGCTCTGGGGCGGCGTCGCCTCCAGTCTGGATCGATTCGTTCCCGAGGTTTTCGATCGTGATGTGAGCGAACTTATCGAAGCAACCGGGCCGCGCAAGTTTGGCGGGGGAGCTTCGGGTTCCACCCGTCGGCGCCTCAAGAAACTCGCGAAAGAGTATTTACGTGCTGGGATGTCAGTAAGTGATTTGAACCAAGCCCTAAAGGACATCAAGGAACAACGCGACCTATGGCTCGAATTCAGCAACGACGGAATGCGTCCGCAGGTAATTTCCGGAATTAGCGATGCTAACGTGGCCTACCGCAGTGCCGTCGCGGATTTAGCTCGAGTTCGGACGCACCTTCGAGAAATTCTCGCGGACAAATTTTTCGAGCTTCCAATTAGCGAGTTTTTGGAGACCGTCAAATCTCTCGCCACTCAAACTGGACCACTCGAAAACCTTGGGGAACGAAACCGCTTGCGAAGCGAACTGCAGTTATCGGGCTTGTACGAAGTGTATGAAGATTTCGCTAATCTGCACCTGGGCCGAGAGCAATTAGCCGCTAACTTTGATTTGGTTTGGTGGCAGTCGGCTTTCGAAATACTTCTTGAGCTTGAACCGAGTCTGGCATCTCATGGATCCAGCACGGTGTCGCTCATTGAAAAAGCTTTTATTGAGGCGGATGAGCAGCACATCGCTCTTGGTGTTTCTGCATTCAACGACATGCAGTCCCACCACTGGAAAGAGACGATCGCGGCAAACTCCTCGGATGGCGATCGGCTCAAGGAGTTGCTTCGCACCCAAACCGCCACGTTCCGCTCGCTAAACTCGGCAAGCAATTCCCTCTCTTCTATTTTGTTGAGCGCTATCGGCCTATCGCCATATGAAGTTGCGGGCAGCCTTCCAAACAACTCAACGTTTGACGCCGTGCTAGTGCTCGACGCCGCCGGCTCAACGGTTGGGGAGAACCTCCCGGCCCTACTGCGAGCCAACCAAGTGATTGCCTTTGGCGACAGCGCAATCGCGGCCCCAACCGGTTTCGAGCTCGAACCAAACGAAAACCCGATTTCACTCGATGAAGCAGGCGAGTCGATCTTTGATCAGGTGGCAAGAATCTTCGGTGTGGAATCTATGAGAAAGAGTTGGAGACCCACTGGCCAGACTCTTGGCGCTTTGATAAACCGAGAGTTTTACCAAAACCGCATTGTCTTTGAACCAACGGCAAATGATTACTCCGGTCGATCTAATTTTGAGCTGATAGCCGTGAAGGCAAAGCCCGCTTCCACTTCCGACTTTAAAGGCGAGAGCCCAGACGCGGAAGTTTCTGAAACAGTTTCCGTAGTCATGCGCCATGCCAGAAAATTCCCCGAGGAGTCGATGCTGGTGGTTTCTGCATCCGACGTTCATGCCGAGAGGATTCGCGGAGAGTTGGCATCGAAAGTGCTCGAACATGCAGACCTAAAGCAATTCTTCGACGCACACGGCGATGAACGCTTTGAGATAACTACTCTGAGTAATTTGTCACACCGAGTTGCTGATCGAGTTATCTTCGCTCCAGGTTTCGGGATACTGGCAACCGGTAAGGCCGCTAACGAGTTAGGTGAACTTAGTGTGCCTAGCGGTCGGAGGACATTGGCAAACATGTTGGTGAGCGCGAGAAAATCGCTGACTTTGGTGACTTCATTGACTGTTGATACTTTGCCCGAAGAACCCGTTGGGGCTGCGAAACAATTTGCAAAGATGTTCCGCTTCACGGCCCCACCTAGCTTCCAGGGCGAAACGGTCGACGTAGACCCGATGCTCAGCGACTTGGCACTTCGGTTGCGCAAGCTAGGCGCGCACGTAACGCTCGGGTTCACCCCTAGAGTTTCGATGGCCGTGTCATACGGTGCCAACTCTGCGGTGATCGTGCCTGATTGGGCGCTGGTGGGAGATGACCTATCTGAGAAGATTCGGCTGCGCCCAGCACTCCTGGAATCTATGGGATGGAAAACGATTCGGGTTCACGCGCTAGAGGTCTTTTCCGACCCACAAACTCTGGCAATTAGAATCGGCGACGAGCTTGGGATGCGAGTTTCTGCAAAAGAGCAGACGTTATTTGACGAGCCTAGTTTTGAAGAAACCGATGCGGGTTGGGGAGAATCGAGTAACTCCAATGACCA
>JBEGUF010000089.1:0-4144 GCA_041179025.1 Actinomycetota bacterium
ACGGCTGGCATACGAGTTGAGCCACCAACCATGACGACGTGCGCGATGTCGCCAACTTTTACGCCGGCTTCCTTGATTACGTCGTTGAATGGCTTCTTGGTGCGTTCCAACAGGTGGGCAGTCATCTGCTCAAACTGTGCGCGGGTTAGCGTTTCGTCTAGGTTCGCTGGGCCGTTTTCGGTTAGCGACAGGTATGGAAGCTGGATGTTCGCGGTCATCGACTGCGATAGTTCCTTCTTCGCCTGCTCAGCTGCTTCCTTTAGACGCTGCAGAGCAATCTTGTCTTTCGAAACGTCTACTCCAGTGGTTTCCTTGAACTTCTTTACGAGGTGGTTCACGATTTCCTGGTCCCAGTCGTCGCCGCCGAGACGGTTGTCGCCCGAGGTTGAACGAACCTGGATGGTTGAGAACTCGTCGTCTTTACCTACTTCTAGTAACGAGACGTCGAAGGTTCCACCACCGAGGTCGAATACGAGGATTAGTTCGTCTTCTTTACCCTTGTCTAGACCGTAGGCCAGTGCGGCTGCGGTTGGCTCGTTGATGATACGTAGAACGTTTAGTCCGGCGATCTCACCAGCATCTTTGGTTGCCTGACGCTCGGCGTCGTTGAAGTATGCCGGAACGGTGATTACCGCGTCGGTTACTGCTTCGCCCAGGTAGGTCTCAGCGTCGCGCTTTAGCTTTGACAAAATACGCGCCGAGATTTCCTGTGGGGTGTACTTCTTGTCGTCAACTGCGAAGGTCCAGTCGGTTCCCATGTGACGCTTCACCGATGCGATGGTGCGATCTACGTTGGTTACTGCCTGACGCTTTGCGGTTTCACCGACGAGCACTTCGCCGTCTTTGGTGAACGCAACCACCGACGGGGTGGTGCGGAATCCTTCTGCGTTAGCGATTACGGTGGGCTCTCCACCTTCCAGCACGCTAACCGCGCTGTTGGTGGTGCCGAGGTCGATGCCTACTGCACGTGCCATATGTGTTTCTCCTTGTTTGTATCGCCTTCAGGCGATGTTTCGTTTTAGCTACTCAAACTTGAGCGGCATTGACTCAAGTTTCGCAAACCACAATGACATTGTCAAGAGAGAAACCTGAAAGTTGAGTGTGAATGACTCAAGTTTGTTTCGTTACCTAAAACGAACTAAAAGTTTAGAAACTTGGCGAAAAACGGATTTAGGCTTTAGCCATGACTAATGCACAGACGCCGAAGCAAGCGCGACGTTCGATGTTTTCTTGGGCACTCTGGGACTGGGCAGAACAGCCTTACCCAACCCTCATGCAGACCTTCATCTTCCCGGTCTACCTAACCGGAACAGTAGCTGCCGGAATCAATAACGCCGACCAAATGCTCGGCTGGGCAACTGCAATCGCCGGTATCTTGCTAGCACTCATCGCTCCGGTTCTCGGCCGTCGTTCCGACCAGAACGGTCGCCGCAAATTCTGGCTACTCGTGAACACCGGCATTCTGATCGCGGTCACCGCCTCAGCATTCTTCATTGAACCAAAACCCGAGTACTTCCTATTCGGTCTCGTGCTCTACGGAATCGGTTCGGTTATTCAAGAGTCGGCCTTCATCAACTACTACGCCATGCTCAAGGGTGTTACCAACGAGCGCAACATCGGAAAAGTATCCGGTTTCGCCTGGGGTCTTGGCTACATCGGTGGAATCATCCTGCTTCTAGTGGCACTCGTTGGCTTCGTGCTCCCCGACAACCCGCTGTTCGGCATCGGCAAAGAAAATGCGATTCACATCAGAACCATCTTCATCTTCGCTTCGGTCTGGATTTTGGTCTTCACCATTCCGCTACTACTCTGGGTTCCAGAAATTGAGAAAAAGGCTAACGCTCGCAAAGAGTCGATCCTTGCTTCCTACCGCGGTGTCTTCCAGCAGCTAAAGACCCTTCGCAAGCAAGCACCGGAAACCTTCAAGTTCCTCATCTCCAGCGCTGTATACCGAGATGGCCTATCGGGGGTATTCACATTCGGTGCTGTTCTGGGGACTCTAGCCTTCGGCTTCGACACCCAGTCGATCATCTTCTACGGAATCGGAGCAAACGTAGTTGCGGCAATCGGAGCCGCTATCGGTGGTCTCCTCGACGACCGCTTCGGTTCAAGAGCTGTCATCCTCGGCTCGCTAATAGGTCTAATCGCAGGAGCGATTGCCCTGTTCCTGCTCAGAGATCTAGGCCAGATTACCTACTGGATCTTCGGTCTACTGCTAACTCTCTTCGTTGGCCCAGCACAGGCCTCCAGCAGAACCTTCGTCTCGCGCTTCACACCAAGCGGTCGCGAGGGTGAAGTTTTCGGTCTCTACCAAACCACCGGCCGTGCCATTAGCTTCCTATCGGGAACCATGTGGGCTACCTCAATCGCCGTGGCAGCCATGTTCCTAGGTGAAGGCAACAACACCATCTACGGCATCTGGGGAATCGTAATCATCCTGATTTTAGGAGCGTTCCTACTATCCCGAGTTCACCCGAACCCTAAGGTTCTAGACTCAGCCGAATAGCTTTACTGTTCGAGGGGTTCGTTGCCCACGTCGGTTCGATAGAAGTTCATAAACGAACGAGAAGCGGTTGGGCCGCGCTGACCCTGGTAGCGGTTGTTGTACTTCTCGCTGCCGTATGGTGTTTCACTCGGGCTGGAGAGTTGGAAGAAGCAAAGCTGGCCAACTTTCATTCCTGGCCACAACTTGATTGGCAGGTTCGAAACGTTGGCGAGTTCAAGGGTTACGTGACCCTTGAAACCAGGGTCGACAAATCCGGCAGTTGAGTGAGTGAGCAGGCCGAGACGTCCGAGTGAAGACTTGCCTTCAAGGCGAGCAGCGATGTTATCTGGCAGGGTCACGAACTCGTAGGTAGAGCCGAGCACGAATTCACCCGGGTGAAGGATGAAAGCTTCTGTAGGGTCTACTTCAACGAGGTGGGTGAGATCGCTCTGGTCTTCGGCTGGGTCGATGTATGCATATTTGTGGTTGTCGAACAGGCGAAAGAATCGATCCAAACGCACGTCGAAGCTTGAAGGCTGGAGCAGGCTCATTTCGAGCGGCTCAAGGCCAATCGCTCCGGCTTCAATTGATGCGCGAATATCGCGGTCTGACATAAGCATGGTTACAGATTACCAAGCGAAAAGTTTAGAAAAGACCGTTGTAGTTTGGGCTCGCGCTTTCCGACATGAAGCGCTGCACGTGGGCATCAATCATCACATCGCGCAACGTGATTGGTGCGGTGAGGTAAAGGCCCTCGAGCGAGCGCACACGGCTTAGCGCCACGTAAGTTTGCCCAGCGGAGAAGGCGTTGCCGCCAAGTTCGATTACCACCTCGTCGTAGGTCATGCCCTGCGATTTATGAACGGTAACCGACCACGCGAGGCGCAACGGAAGCTGGTGGAATTCGGCCACGGTTTCCGGAACCAAAACCTCCTTGATGCGCTGAGTGTTTTCGTCGAAAACTTCGTCGAGCTGGTATTTGATTTTCTCCCAGGTGGAAAGATGCACATCTAACACTTCGGTGTCGACTTCAACCTTGACGTGGTTGTGGGCCACGATTTCAGTGATGTGGCCGATGGTTCCATTCACCCAACGACGAGCGTAGGCGCCGTCTTTGGCCTGGTTCTGGTCGTCGTTCTTGATGAACATAACCTGAGCGCCGACCTTGAGTTCAAGAGTGGTGTCGGCTGGCGGGTTCGCACCGAAATCAGACAGCTTTCCAACCGGCACATTGGCTTCAAAGAACTTGGTGATGCCAGGGGTGTTTGCCAAGCGGCTGGAGTTGTAGTTATTCACCTTGGCGTTGATACCGGAGAGGCGAATCGCGTCCTGGTTTTCTGGGTACCGATTGCCCGCCTGGTTGAGGGTATCGAGCATCTCCTGGGTCACACTGCCGTCGCGGATGGCGTTCAATATCTCAATGAACTTATCGTCGTGCTGGCGGAAGTTTTCGTTAAGTTCGTAGCGAAGCAGTTTCGATTCGCCCCAAACCTTGGCGTCGAAGAACCAGTCCGAGCGGTAGTTCTGCTTGAGGAATTCATAACCTTCCTCGTGAGGCTTAGCGCCGATTGGAGGCAGTTGGTAAGGGTCGCCGAACATCACAACCTGCACGCCACCGAACGGGCCCTTGTTCTTACCGCGAGCGCTTCGAAGCATGGT
>JBEGUF010000090.1:0-7496 GCA_041179025.1 Actinomycetota bacterium
GTTCCTAAGGGAAAGATCGCGCTGGGCAAATTGGCTCAGGCGGTAGCTCACAAGGCACAGATACTTCAGGTCAAGGGAAACTTCGACGACTGTCTAGATCTTGCCCGCTCACTTTCTGAGAACTACCCGGTTCACCTAGTGAACTCGGTGAACCCAGACCGCATTGAGGGGCAGAAGACCGGCGCATTCGAAGTTTTCGAATTCCTAGGACGCGCACCAGACATCCACGTTCTGCCGGTTGGAAACGCCGGAAACTACTCGGCCTACTTCAAGGGTTACAGCGAAGACATGGAAATCGGCCGCATCAATCACATTCCACAGATGTGGGGTTATCAGGCTGATGGTTCAGCACCGTTCGTTTACGGAACGCCGGTGAAGAAGCCCGACACCATTGCCACCGCAATCCGAATCGGAAACCCGGCTTCGTACGATTTGGCTCTAAAGGCTCGTGAAGTCTCCAACGGCCGCTTCGGTGCCGTGAAAGACCCTGACATTCTTTGGATGCACCGATTCCTATCGCAGGAGGTTGGCGTCTTCGTTGAGCCTTCTTCCGCAACCGGAGCCGCAGGTCTTCTTCAGGCATCTCGCACCGGCGAGAACCTCGCTGGCAAAACCATCGTGGTAACCGTAACCGGAAACGGTTTGAAAGACGCCACCTGGGCTCTGAAAGACGAGCGCGGACGCGCGGTAAAGCCGCAGGCCGTCTCGAATCGAGCAAAAGAAGTTGCCGAACGTTTGGGGCTTGCCTAAACATGAGCAATCTTGTGGGTCTTCGGGTTTCGGTAAAGGTTCCTGCCACTTCGGCAAACCTCGGGCCTGGTTTCGACACTCTCGGAATGGCCCTTTCTTACTACGACGAGCTTGAGGTTGAAGTTGTTTCCAGCGGCGGCATCAAGGTTGAGGTTGTCGGCGAGGGTGCTGGTGAAGTTGCCACGGATGAAACCAACCTGATCGCCCGTTCCATTGCTCACGTTTTCGAGCAGGTCGGCCAGCCTCTGCCAAGTTTGAAGATCAAGGCTCACAACGTGATTCCACACGGTCGCGGAATGGGTTCTTCCGGAGCAGCCGTGGTGTCTGGTGTAATTGCCGCCAAGGGTTTGCTTGAGGGCATCGTTGAACTTTCTCCAGAACGATTGCTGCAGCTGGCAACCGACATGGAAGGCCACCCAGACAATGTGGCGCCAGCACTTTTCGGCGGGCTAACCATCGCTTGGAACGATGACAACGGTCCGCACCACAAGAAACTCATCGTTCACCGCGGCGTTTCACCGTTGGAGCTCATCCCTAACTTCAAGATGTCTACCGCAACTGCCAGAGCTCTTCAGCCGGAATCAGTTCCGCACGCCGATGCCGTGTTCAACGTTTCTCGCTCGGCACTTCTCGTGGCCGCGCTCACCCAGAGCCCAGAACTTCTGATGGCAGCAACCGAGGATCGCCTGCACCAGGATTACCGCTCAGAAGCGATGCCAGAGGCTGGCAAGGTTATCGAACTAATGCGTAAACACAATCACGCCGCTGTGGTTTCAGGGGCCGGTCCGTCGGTGTTGGTCTTGGCCTCCGACCCGGCCGAGCGTATGGAAGCCGCCAAACTCGCTGCCGAAAACTTTCCACAGTGGCGCGCGTTAGTTTTGGCAGTTGACTTCAAAGGTGCTACTGTTATCAGGCACCAGTAATTCGGTGAGAAGCTCTAAATCAGTTTTAGTCTGAGCGCTCCCGCTGGTGAATCAACCGCTAATCAAGCGTTATGAGCACTTTAATTCAGTGCCTTAGGTAACTAACCCGAAATCGAACCAGTTACCAAAATCTCAAGGAGAAATACAAATAACATGGATGAAATCCAGCAAGACGCGCCTGTGACCAAAGGTCGCCGCGTAGTAGTAGACCCAGCCGTTTCAAGCGACAGCCCAGCAGAAGGTTCGGCACCAAAGCGTCGCACCAGAAGCACCAAGCCAAAGACCGAAGGTGAGTCGGCTTCGGCTGAAGCACCGAAGGCTGCAACCGGCGAAGCCAAGGCTGAAGGTGGCGAAACTCGCCAGCAGGGCAACCGCGAGAACAACCGCGACCGCTCAGAGCGCAACGACCAGGGCGACGACCGTAATGGCCGCAACAACCGTAACCGTAACCGTAACCGCGACCGCAACCGTAACCGCGGACGCAGTGGCCGTGGCGGAGACTTCCAGGACGAAATCGAGCCAGAGATCAGCGAAGACGATGTCTTAGTATCGGTGGCCGGTATCCTCGACGTGCTCGAGAACTACGCGTTCATCCGCACCTCGGGCTACCTTCCAGGTCCAAACGACGTTTATGTTTCACTCGGCCAGGTCAAGAAGTACGGACTACGCAAGGGTGACGCCGTTGTCGGCGCAATCCGCCAGCCTCGCGAAGGCGAAGGCCAGGGTCGTCAGAAGTTCAACGCCGTTGTTCGTATCGACTCGGTTAACGGTCAGACCGTTGCCGAAGCCATGGACCGCGTTGACTTTGGAAAGCTCACACCGCTTTACCCACAGACTCGTTTGCGTCTAGAGACCGAAGCTTCGAAGCTAAACACTCGAATCATCGACCTAGTTGCACCAATTGGTAAAGGCCAGCGCGGACTAATTGTTTCGCCTCCAAAAGCTGGTAAGACTCTGGTCCTTCAGGCAATCGCAAACTCAATCGCCGTAAACAACCCAGAGGTTCACCTCATGGTTGTTTTGGTTGACGAGCGTCCGGAAGAAGTTACCGACATGCAGCGCACCGTGAAGGGTGAAGTTATCGCTTCAACCTTCGACCGCCCTGCCGAAGACCACACCACAGTTGCCGAACTAGCTATCGAGCGCGCCAAGCGTTTGGTGGAACTAGGCCACGACGTGGTTGTGCTTCTCGACTCGATCACTCGTCTGGGTCGCGCTTACAACCTAAGCGCACCTGCGTCTGGCCGTATCCTTTCCGGTGGTGTCGACAGCTCGGCTCTCTACCCACCAAAGCGCTTCTTTGGTGCTGCTCGTAACATCGAGGATGGCGGTTCACTAACCATCCTTGCCACCGCACTGGTTGAGACCGGTTCGAAGATGGACGAGGTTATCTTCGAAGAGTTCAAGGGAACTGGAAACATGGAGCTTCGCCTGTCGCGTCAGCTAGCCGACAAGCGCATCTTCCCAGCCGTCGATGTCAACGCTTCGGGTACCCGTCGCGAAGAGATGCTGATGAACCCAGACGAAACCAAGATCATCTGGAAGCTCCGCCGCGCACTAGCCGGTCTAGAGCAGCAGCAGGCGCTTGAACTAGTTCTAGGTCGACTAAAGGAAACTGCAAGCAACGTTGAGTTCCTAATGCAGGTTCAGAAGTCGATGCCTGTTCCAACCTCCGACGGCGAATAATGCTCGATTCGGTCAAGCCATTACTGGAAGAACACCAGGCTCTGCAGGGGCAACTCTCAGACGCCTCGGTGCACGCCAATCCTGGCTTGGCCAAAAAGCTTAACCGTCGCTACGCCGAGTTAAGTGCCATCGTCAACGCTTACAACCTGGTCAATTCTCTAACCGAGGATTTGGCTGCTGCGAAAGAGTTGGCTAAGGAAGACGAAGCGTTTGCCGAGGAAGTAACTTCTAACGAAGAAAAACTTCACGATGCCAACGAGAAACTTCGACGCCTACTGATTCCGCGCGACCCAGACGACGGCCGCGATGTGATTATGGAAATCAAGGCTGGTGAAGGTGGTGCTGAATCGGCGTTATTCGCCGCCGACCTACTTCGCATGTACATTCAGTACGCCAACTCCAAGGGTTGGAAGACTGAAATTCTCGACAAGAACGAATCGGATCTCGGCGGTATCAAAGATGTTCAGATGGGCATCAAATCGAACTCCACCGACCCGAGTCAAGGCGTTTGGGCTCACCTGAAGTACGAGGGCGGTGTGCACCGCGTTCAGCGTGTGCCAGCAACCGAAACTCAAGGACGAATTCACACCTCGGCCGCCGGAGTGCTCTGCTTCCCAGAAGTGGATGAGCCGGAAGAAGTTGAGATTAGCCAAAACGATCTGCGCATCGATGTCTACCGTTCTTCAGGCCCTGGTGGCCAGTCGGTTAACACCACCGACTCTGCCGTTCGAATCACCCACCTGCCAACCGGTATCACCGTTGCCATGCAGAACGAGAAGAGCCAGCTCCAAAACCGTGAAGCCGCTATGCGTGTGCTTCGCGCCAGAATTTTGGCTGCACAGCAGGAAGCCATCGAAGCTGAACTATCGGCTGCCCGAAAGTCGCAGGTGAAGTCGGTCGACCGTTCCGAGCGCATTCGCACCTACAACTACCCTGAGAATCGCATTGCCGATCACCGCACCGGTTACAAGGCGTACAACCTAGATCAGGTAATGGACGGCGCTCTTGAACCGGTTATTCAATCGGCAATCGCTACCGATGAAGAAGCACGCCTAGCAGCTCTGGGCGAAAAGTAATGTTGCTATCCGACCTTCTGGATCGGGGCACCGAATTACTAGCTTCGGCTGGCGTTGAATCGCCGAGAGTAGACGCTGAACTTCTCGCGGCACACGTCCTAGGAATATCTCGCGGTGAACTGCAAGCGAGGCTCATCACCAATTCTGAAATCGAAGGCGCCGAGTCAATCGAGATACTTTTTCAAAAGCGTTCCGAAAGAATTCCGCTTCAGCACCTCACTGGCGTTGCCTATTTTCGTAACCTCACCCTAAAAGTTGGGCCTGGGGTCTTTATTCCGAGACCAGAAACTGAAGGCGTTGCCGAGTTGGCCATTCAGGCGCTTCGAGCGGTTCCTGGCGAACCCGTCGCGGTGGATCTTTGCACCGGTTCGGGTGCCATCGCAATTTCCCTCGCTTCCGAAGTTCCAAACGCAAAGGTTTACGCCTGGGAGCTCAACTCTGAATCCGAAACTCTTCTCAGGGAGAACATTTCCAACAACGGCAATCGAGTCGATTTGGTTATGGGCGACATCGCGGCTGACCACGAACTATTCACTGAACTTGTTGGAACAGTAGACGTCGTTGTGTCCAATCCGCCCTACATTCCAACCTGGGCTGTCCCGAAGGAACTCGAGGTAAAACTTCACGATCCTTCACTGGCTCTCTATGGGGGAGAAGACGGTATGGATGTTATGAAAATCGTGAGCCGAAGGGCATTACAACTTTTGAAACCAGGCGGTTTTCTGGTGGTTGAACACGCTGATTCTCAGGCCAAAATCGTGGCAGACTTATTGCAGGAAGATGGCTGGACCAAAATCACCGGGCATCAAGACCTAACCGCGCGAGACCGAGCCACGAGCGCGTATAGAACTTTTTAGGAGGGTGAGATGAGATTCGACACATCGGTTACCTCTGAACTCTTAGATGGCATGCGTCAGGCTAAGCAAACCATCGCCCGAGCAGGATTGATCGTTTTGCCAACCGATACCGTTTACGGAATTGGCTGCGACGCATTCTCGGCATTTGCAGTAAACGCCCTGTTGGAAGCCAAGGGCCGAGGCCGCCAGTCGCCACCTCCGGTTTTGATTCCTAGCCTCGATACCCTTCGTGCGCTAACCACAAACCCTCCTCAGGTGGCGTTTACCCTGGCTGAAAAGTTTTGGCCCGGCGCTCTTACTCTTATTCTTCGAGCACAGCCTTCATTGAGCTGGGATCTCGGAGAAACCCGAGGCACTGTTGCGCTTCGCATGCCCAACAACGAGTTGGCACTGGCTCTTCTAAAAGAGGTCGGCCCGCTTGCAGTTTCAAGCGCGAATCTAACCAGTGAACCGGCTGCTGAAAACATCAACGATGCGGAGAAGTACTTCGGCACCAAGGTTGGCGTCTACCTAGACGGAGGCGATTCACCTAGCTCCAAGCCGTCGACCATTTTGGACCTCACCGAAGACGGCAAAGTAAAGCTGGTTCGTTTGGGTGTGCTTTCTCTCGCTCAAATCAAAAAGGCTGTTGGAAAAGAAGCAGAAGTAGTGACGGCCGACTAGTGCGCGCCTATCTTTTGATGATTGCCATCACGGCGGTGGTCACCTTCGTGGCCACACATTTCGTGATCAAGGTGACTCGAAAGTACAAGATTTACCCAGAAATCCGCAGCCGCGACTCACACTCGGTGCCAACCCCTCGTCTTGGCGGCATTGGAATGTTCATCGGTTTCCTCGTGGCCATGGGAATCGCAGCGAGCCTCGGCTGGTTCAAGTCGGTATTCGTGCAAGGTGGGCCGATCATCGGCGTGCTCGTTGCCGCCAGCATCATCGCAATCCTCGGAGCGCTCGACGATGTGTTTGACCTCGACTGGATGCTGAAACTCGGCGGGCAGTTTGTGGCCGCCGGCATCCTGGCTTGGAACGGTGTTCAAATCGTGTCACTGCCAATCGGTGGCATCACCATCGGTTCTTACGGGATGTCGTTCGTCGTCAGCGTCTTCCTAACCGTCTTGATTATGAACGCCGTGAACTTCATCGACGGTCTAGACGGGCTGGTGGCCGGTGTTGTTCTAATCGGCACATCCACGTTCTTCGCTTACAGCTACCTACTCGCGCAGCAAACCACTCCGAGCAATTACTTCAGCCTGGCCTCGCTGATCTCGGCCATCGTCATCGGGATGTGTCTCGGTTTCCTCCCGCACAACTGGCGACCTGCCAAAATCTTTATGGGAGATTCCGGAGCCCTGCTGTTGGCTCTACTCATGACGACCTCAGCGGTTTCAGTAACCGGACAGTTGGACCCGGTTTTCATCGCTCAGTCGAATCTAATGCCAGCGTTTTTGCCGATGATTCTTCCGCTGGCGATTTTGGTTCTGCCGCTTCTTGATTTCACCTTGGCCGTGCTCAGACGACTGCGAGCGGGAAAGTCTCCGTTTGCCGCCGACCGCAAGCACCTTCACCACCGCCTGCAGGATTTTGGGCACGGGCATCTTGGTTCGGTAATCGTCTTTTACATCTGGACTCTGGTTATTTCGGCAACCTGTCTGCTCCTATTCCTGGCACCATACGAATGGGCCGCAGCCTTCGCCATCGTGGGAACCGCGTTTGCTCTTCTCTATACGATTTGGCCCGTGCTATCTCGCAAACTCCAAAAAGAACAGGTTGGTAAATAATGCAGTTCGATAACCCACAAACGGTTTTCACCAAGGTTTTGAAGCTCGGTTCACTTTTGATCGGCTCGATTGCCGTAATTGGTTCGGCGATTGGATTTTTTACCGCTGGTATGTCTGGTCTTTACGGAGCTCTGGCAGGAGCGGGCATCGCGCTTTTGTTTGTAACTCTTACCGCTCTTTCAGTGCTCTTTGGGTCGAAGCTAAGCCTCGGTGGTTTCTACGCTGTGGTTCTTGGCGGGTGGCTTTTGAAGATGGTTTTGTTTATGTTTGGCGTGGCTCTACTGAGCCGAATCGAAGGCATCAACGGAGTGGCTCTGTTCATTACTCTCGTGGCTTCCATCCTCGGCTCTTTGGCTGTTGACGGCTATGTAGTGACTACTTCAAAAATCCCTGTGGTGTCTTAGCCAAAACCATCAATTTTGACTAATT
>JBEGUF010000091.1:0-2986 GCA_041179025.1 Actinomycetota bacterium
CAGAAAAATGGCGGAGTCGCTGCATTCATCGACGCTGAGCACGCACTCGACCCTGAGTATGCGAAGGCTCTTGGCGTAGACATCGACGCACTGTTGGTTAGCCAGCCAGACACCGGTGAGCAGGCGCTAGAAATCGCCGACATGCTGGTTCGCTCGGGCGCTATCGACCTAATCGTTATCGACTCTGTAGCAGCGCTAGTGCCTCGCGCCGAAATCGAAGGCGAAATGGGAGACACTCACGTTGGTCTCCAGGCTCGCTTGATGTCTCAGGCGCTTCGCAAGCTAACCGGTGGCCTAAACAGCACCAACACCACCATGATTTTCATCAACCAGCTGCGCGAAAAGATCGGTGTGTTCTTCGGAAGCCCTGAGACCACCGCCGGAGGTAAAGCACTCAAGTTCTACGCTTCGGTTCGTCTAGACATCCGTCGTATCGAGACTTTGAAAGATGGAACCGACGCAGTTGGTAACCGCACCCGAGTAAAGGTAGTGAAGAACAAGATGGCTGCGCCGTTCAAGCAGGCAGAGTTCGACATCATCTACGGAACCGGTATCTCCCGCGAAGGAAGCCTTATCGACTTCGGTGTAGAGCACGACATCGTAAAGAAGTCGGGTGCCTGGTACACCTACGAAGGCGAGCAGCTTGGCCAGGGTAAGGAAAACGCCCGCGGCTACCTGATCGCGAACGACAAGGTTGCCGAAGAGATTGAGAAGAAGATCAAGGCAAAGCTTGGCATTGGCGTGCCACGTGCCGTTGCCGATCTTCCGGCTGAAGAACTACCTCCGGTAGCTCAGGCAGAACCTAAGGATGCCAAGGCAGCCAACGCCTAACATGGCTTTTACAAATAGGGGTCGGTCTCGAATCAACAAAAATGATTCGGAACCGGCCCCTATTCTCTCTCCCGAAAAACAGGAATCAAGGGCGCGGAACGTGCTTTTGTATCAACTCTCCAAATCCGCGAAGTCCAAAGATCAGTGTCGAAAAATTCTTGAGAGGCGCGGAATCGACTCCGACATCGCTGAAAAGGTGCTTGATCGATTCGAAGAGGCGCAAATCATTGATGATGCTGTTTTTGCGAGGGCATTCACCAACTCGCGTATTCGGGGTAAAGGTTTAGCCAAAACAGCAATCGCGCGTGAATTGCGGGAGAAGGGTGTTGATCAGGAACTAATTGAAACCGCACTTCAAGACCTCGACGCGGAAGGCGAGTTGGCAAGAGCAACCGAACTCGCGGTTACCAGGGTTAGGCGTATGTCTCACCTTGAGAAGGTCGTCATCCAGAGGCGCCTAAGCGGATTCCTGGCTAGAAAAGGCTACTCGGGTTCAATCGTGCAATCGGCAACCCGTGCAGCCCTGCTAGAAGCGGTAAAATCGGAGGTCTAATGACTTCCACAATCACCCGAACCTACGAAGTGCGCACTCACGGGTGTGCAATGAACGTGCACGACTCCGAACGTTTATCGGGTCTTTTGGAAGAAGCCGGCTTGGTAGCCGTGGAAAGCGGCCAAGACGCCGATGTTATTGTGTTCAACACCTGTGCGGTTCGCGAAAACGCCGCCAATAAGCTCTATGGCAACCTCACCCAGCTGGTTCCTGCTAAAGAAGCAAACCCTGATCTTCAAATCGCCGTAGGCGGTTGTTTAGCTCAAAAAGATAAAGCTGCCATCATCAAAAAGGCGCCCTGGGTAGATGTCGTTTTCGGAACGCACAACATCGGTTCGCTTCCGGTGCTTCTGGAACGAGCGAGGCACAACTCCGAGGCTCAGGTCGAGATACTGGAAAGCCTAGAAACTTTCCCAAGCGATCTCCCAACCAAACGCGACTCAGCCTTCTCGGCGCTCGTTTCCATCTCCGTTGGATGTAATAACACCTGCACCTTCTGCATCGTTCCTAGTCTGCGCGGCAAGGAACGCGACCGTCGTCCTGGTGAAATTCTTGCCGAGATAGAAGCCTTGGTAGCCGATGGAGTGGTTGAAGTAACTCTTCTAGGTCAGAACGTAAACACCTACGGCGTGGAGTTCGGCGATAAGGGCGCGTTTGCCAAGTTGCTGCGTTCAGTAGGAGAGATTGAGGGGCTTGAGCGCATTCGCTTCACTAGCCCGCACCCAGCAGCGTTTACCGATGACGTAATCGAAGCGATGGCCGAGACGCCAAAGGTAATGCCGCAGCTTCACATGCCATTGCAATCTGGCAACGACAAAGTTTTGAAAGACATGCGCAGAAGTTATCGCGCCGAAAAATACTTGGGAATCATCGAGAGAGTGCGGAAAGCCATTCCCGAGGCAGCAATTTCTACCGACCTTATCGTTGGCTTCCCAGGTGAAACTGAAGAAGAGTTCCAAGACACCATGAAGATGGTTGAACAAGTGGGATTCGCAATCTGCTACACCTACCTGTATTCAACACGCCCGGGCACACCCGCAGCCGACCTTCCTAATCAGGTTTCAAAGGAAGTGGCTCAAAACCGTTTCGAGCGATTGATGGCACACGCCAACGAGGTCGCTTGGAAAGAGAACAAGCTTCAGATTGGCAAAGTGGTGGAAGTTCTGGTTGCAAACGATGGCCGAAAAGACGACGCCACCGGCCGTCTAACCGGGAGAGCCAGAGACAACCGACTGGTGCACTTCTCATTGCCACAGGGCGTTAGACGTCCGCGTGCGGGTGATTTGGTCACCGTCACCGTTCATGATGCTGCGCCATACCACCTGTTATCAGATCCGAAGTCGGCTAGTGAGATTTCAATTCGACGAACCATTGGTGGCGACGCCTCCGAGCGATTGGCTTCGGATAGTGCACCAGAGCGCAAAACGCTGAGCGTTACCGTTCGTAAATGAGCTCTTTGATCGCGGTGGTTGGTCCCACCGGCACTGGCAAGAGTGATTTGGGTATAGCGATCGCCAAGCACATCCAGCAAATCGGTGGCGCTGCTGAAATCGTCAACGCCGATTCGATGCAGTTTTACAAGGGGATGAACATCGGCACGGC
>JBEGUF010000092.1:0-7934 GCA_041179025.1 Actinomycetota bacterium
GTGTTGAAAAACTCAGTCACCCTCACGAGCTAACCGATGCTTGGATTCCACTGACCGTGCTTGGCATTGCAATTGTGCTGGAAAGCTTCAGCCTTAGAACCGCCCTGAAAGCCGCCAAAGAGGTACGCGGACGCACCTCTCTATACAACTTCATTCGCCATGCCAAGAGCCCAGAACTTCCGGTGGTCATCCTTGAAGACATCGCCGCTCTCCTAGGTTTGGTTTTCGCCTTCGGTGGCGTTGGCCTCACGGTTCTAACTCACGACGCAGCCTGGGATGCAATCGGCACCCTGGCCATCGGTGCCCTACTTATTGCCGTGGCAATCGTTTTGGGTATTGAAACCTCGAGCCTGCTGGTTGGCGAAGGCGCAACCTCAGGAGACACTGAGAAAATCGCTAAGGCACTTCGGATGAGCGATGGCGTGGAAGACATCATTCACATGAAGACCCTCTACATAGGCCCAGACGAACTAATGGTCGCAGCAAAGATTGCCGTGAAGTCAACCGCCAAAGCCAGAGAGATCGCAAACGCGATCGACATCGCCGAAGCGAACATTCGCAAGGCTGTTCCCACTGCACTGATTATTTATCTAGAACCAGACATCTTTCGCGGGTAGCGCTCAATACCAATCGGACAATTTTGAATAAGAAGCTCTGGCTTAGTCTCCTAGCCTCAATGCTGGTGCTTGGCTTTGCTACATTTTTGTGGCCAAGGTCGAACGAAGTTCGGTCTGTTTACAGCCCGGTCATTCGAGTTCTAACCGATCTAGGCTTGGTGCCCGTAAATCAATACGAGGTGGCTCTGGCAATCCTCGAAGTATCTCTAAACGTGATGGTATTCATACCTTTTAGTTGCGTGCTGTATTTGGGGCTCAAGCGTTTTCGGATATTTTTAGCTCTGGCCTTGTCACTAACATTTTCGATTGCGGCGGAGCTAACCCAAGGCACTTTTCTCCCAGACCGAGTGGCCACGGCTGGTGATGTTTACGCGAATTTCTTGGGTGCGGTAATTGGTGTTACTTTGGCGATGCTCATCGAAAAACTGAATTCTCGTAAGCGGGCAAAGAAAGCTAGAAACTAACCGCGACGTCCTGAGAAAAACTGCTTCAAAACTTCGGCACACTCGGTTTCCAGCACGCCACTGATCACTTCAATCGCCGAACCCAAGCGAGCATCGCGAAGCAAATCGTAGCGGGACCCCGCTGCCCCAACGCGTTCGTCCCAGGCGCCAAAAACTACTCGACCCATTCTCGAAGCCTGGATTGCGCCAGCGCACATAGCGCACGGCTCCAAAGTGACCACGAGAGTCAGGTCGTTGAGGTGCCAGTTCGAGTTCAATGCGGCAGCCGCGCGAATTGCAACAATTTCGGCATGAGCCGTTGGGTCGCCGGATAGTTCACGTTCGTTTTTGCCAACGGCAACCACTGTGCCATCAGGGTCAACCAGCACAGCGCCCACAGGGACATCGCTCGACGATGACGAAGCCAGGTTCGCCAGAGCCAGCGCTTCACGCATTGGTTCAATCCATCGGTTTGTCGACATAGTTCAAGCCTAGCGAAGCGATAGATTTGACCCATGCGAGTTCATGTTGCGAATCACCCTCTTATCACCCACAAGCTCACCATTTTGCGTGACAAAAACACACCGAGCCCGGTTTTCCGTCTGCTCGTTGAGGAACTGGTAACGCTTCTTGCCTACGAGGCCACTCGCGACATTCGCGTTGAAGAAATCACCATCGAAACCCCGGTAACACAAGCCAAGGGTGTGAAGCTTTCAAAGCCACGTCCGATCATCGTACCTATCCTGAGGGCTGGCCTTGGAATGCTTGAAGGAATTGTGAAGCTGCTGCCTAGCGCAACCGTAGGCTTCCTTGGCATCAAGCGCAACGAAGAAACACTTATGCCAGAGACCTATGCCAACCGACTGCCAGAAGACCTTTCTGGGCGTCAGGTTTTTATCATCGACCCGATGCTTGCTACCGGAGGAACACTGATCGACTCCATCGACTACGTCTTCGAGCGTGGGGCCACCGAAGTAATTTGCATCTGCCTACTCGGTGCACCGGAAGGCGTCGAAGCGGTTAAAAACCACGTTGGCGATAAGAACGTGAGCATCGTTTTGGGAGCACTAGACGAAAAACTGAACGATCACGGCTACATCGTTCCTGGTTTAGGCGATGCTGGAGATCGACTTTACGGTTTGGCCGATTAGTCGCCTATAATTTTTCTATGACTGCAAACAAGGAAACCTTCGCTTCGGCGATGCGCGTTTGCATGTGTATGCGAATGTGTCGCTAAGACTGCTTGAGCCCCTCGCTCGCCTCTTAGAGACACCAACACCCCAGCAGTGCTTTTGCACAAAAACATTCATTCGCATACAAAAAAGGATTAACTTGAAATGGCTATCGCAAATCTAAACAACTACCGTAACCACCGCAGCACCAACAACCCAGTGAAGAAGATCGTGAACGAACCTATTATTCAGTCGGAGGCCAGAGGCTTCGCGCTCTACGTTGGCATCGACGAAGCGCAGGCGGTTGAAGCCGGGGTTAGTCTCACCGAGATCGTTAAGGCTCTTCGATCCACTTTGAACGAGCTGGTTCCAGGAGCCGAAACCTACGCCGCTGTGGCACTGGCGCCGAAGGGAGCTGGTGGTCGAAACGTTGATGTAGTTCGCACCGCGCTTCACGACCCTCGCGCTCTAGATCAACTGGTTCGGCGAACCGACACCGACGATGAAACGGAAGACGGTGTTGTGGTTGATCTTTCTCGCCGTCGAGTTTTGGTAAACGGTGAGAATGCCGACCTAACCGCGAAAGAGTTTGAGCTACTCACCTACCTAATTGAAAACCAGGGCGAGACGATTAGCCGGCGGGAGTTGGTGGAACTGGTTTGGAACACCAACGACGAGTCGGCTCCGAACGATCGAACCATCGACGTGCACATTCGCCGTTTGCGCTCGAAGATCGCCGGCTTCGAAGACATCATTCGCACAATTCGTGGCGGGGGTTATCGTTTTGATTCTCACCCCGACGTGCACGTTGAGGATTACCAGATCTAGGTTTTTGTGGCTGACTTTCCTAACCTTTCTTCTGCCGCGGCGGAACTTTCCGACCAAGTTCTGGAACTCGTGGATAGCGGAGTAACCACGCCGATCATCCTGATCGACGGTCGGGCTGGTTCGGGGAAAAGCACACTGGCCGCTCTGTTGCAGAATCAACTGTTCAAAGACGGTGACAGTCTTCCTCGCTTGATTCACATGGACGATCTTTACGAGGGTTGGGATGGTTTGCAAGCGGGAGTGGATTATCTGCAGCGGATGATTTTGAATCCGGTGGTGGCTCGCAAAAAGGCGTCTTGGCAGGAGTTCGACTGGTCTGCCGGTGAACGAGGGCGCTGGCGTGAGTTCGAAGGGCAGACCCCTCTGATCATCGAGGGATGCGGCAGCATCTCTCGTTTAGCCGCGGAAGCGGCTCAAATCAAAATTTGGGTTGAGTCTGATGATCAGGTTCGCTACCAACGTTGGTTGGAGCGCGAAGGTTCTGAGGACAACTTCGGTCGCTGGGCCGCGCAAGAACTTGAGTTCTACTCCCGCGAGCGCTCGACTGAGTTGGCCGATGTAACGGTGACTAACTAGTCTTACGGTTTTTAAGCCAGGTTCGGATTCCAGCGATAACCGAAGCGGTGATAAAGAATGCTGCGATGCCGAATGAAACACTCTTTACTGCCTCGTTGCTAGCCGCGTAGTAGCCCGTGATTGTTAGACCAACACCCCACACCAAGGCACCAACCAGGTTGGCACTGAAGAATTTGTAGTAGTTCATCTTGGCAATGCCAGCGATTGGCGGCACGAAAACTCTAGCCCAAGGAATGAATCGGCTAACCACAACAGCCCACCAACCCCACGTTTGGTAGAAACGCTCACTTTTGGCGATGGCGTCTTGCAGCCACTGCCCTTTTCGTCGTTCCAGATAGGGGCGGCCGAAGTGGCGTCCTAGGGTATAGCCAACCTGATCGCCCAGCCACGCGGCTACGCCGACGCCGGTAGCCATGACCCAGATGTTTACCCCCGAGCCTGAGCCCGCTGCCACCAAACCAGCTGCGAAGACCAGTGAGTCTCCAGTGATAAACGGCACAAAGGCGCCGATGAACAGACCGGTGCCAGCAAATACGAGACCCCAAACCGCCAGATAGAACAGCCACGGCCCCAGTTGCGGAGACCACGCTTCTATCTGGTCGCTGATTGCGGTGTGAAAAGGCATTAGTTCAGGCCGTGCAGCACGATCTCATCTAGCGACAATCGGGTGCGTGGAGCAACTTCGCGCTCCTGGGCAGGACCTTCTAGGTTGCTTGGGTCAATCTTCTTGCCGAGCACGATCGCCGCAATCGAGATTCGGTCTTCTTCAAGGCCTAGAAGCTTTGACGCAACATCGTGCTTGTAGCCGCTGATTGGGTGGCTGGAGAGACCTAGTGCCTCCGCTTGAATCATCATGTTCTGTGCGGCCAAGCCAGCGTCGAACCACGCGATTTGGTAGGGGGTGCCGTCTTGGTTCACCGAAGGAACTGAGATGAAGATCACTAAGGACGCATTTGGAACCCAAGCCGCGTTGAAACCAGCCATCGCCTGCTCCACGATTGCCGTGTGCAGTTCCTCGCCTCGGGTTACTACTGAGAAACGCCATGGCTGTAGGTTGTTGGCAGAGGGAGCCCATCGGCCCGCTTCCAAAATTGAGGTTAGATCTTCGGTTGAGATCTCGTAGTTGGTGTCGTAGGCGCGTGGGCTCCAACGCTCGGCAATTTCGGTCAGGATTGGTGCGCTGGTTTCAGCTGTCTTTTTCATAATCTCTCTAACAAACAAATCAACCTTTCTATTCTACTTTTTGCGATATCGTCTTAGACGCCTGTGGGTAGGCTGGATGAATGTCTCGTAAAGGGTTCCTTCTCTTCCTCGCCGCCTCGCTGGCTTGGGGCGTGCCGTATTTCTTCATTCGTATCGCTGCCGAAGAGTTCTCTCCGTCGATGATTATCTTTGCCAGGACGATTCTTGGCGCTGCGGTGCTAATCCCGCTGGCTATCAAACGCGATTCACTTCGCCCTGCCCTAAAGGCCTGGAAGTACGTGTTGGCGTTCGCGGTGATCGAAATGATGATTCCGTGGCTCGCCCTAACCACCGCCGAGAGCGGTAACCCGGTTCACATCAGTTCTGGCTTAGCCGGTCTGCTAATTGGTACCGTGCCGTTTTTCTCACTCTTTTTGGGCTACTTCTACATGCGCGACAAATCGGTGTTTCACCCGAAGACAATCTTTGGCCTCGTCACCGGCTTCATTGGGCTGTTTTTGCTGGTTGGCATCGACGCCTTCCAGGGTCACATCGAACTATTTTGGGTGGGCGTCGTGATTATCGGTGCCATCGGTTACGCCATAGCTCCGGCGATTGTTGCCAAGCATGCCAGCCATGTGCCTTCAGAGGGCGTCATCTCAATCTCGATGGTCATGGTTGCTGCCGTATACGCCATTCCGGCCTTCGTTCAGCCGTTCCAGCCAGGCGTCACCGAGGCAACGCCAAACGGTTGGTGGGCGCTGATCATTCTCGGCGTGGTGTGCTCGGCCATAGCCTTCGTAGTGTTCTTTGCGCTGATCAAAGAGATTGGCTCCACGCGGGCAACCCTGATTACCTACCCGAACACTTTGATTGCCATTGTGCTCGGGGTCTTGTTTCTTCAGGAGCCTTTGACCACCGGAATGATGCTCGGCATCCCATTGGTCATCTTGGGTTCCTATTTCGCCACGCGCAAGCACTAGCGAGCCCCAATAGATTCGCCTTAGCGAAGATATAGCGGTCTGATTCGATTCAGGCTGGCATTCTTATCTTGTGAACCAATTCAATCGCAAGGTTTTAGTCGTCGAGGATGACGCCCTACTTCGTTCGCTAATTGCGTCTAACCTCGAGGCCGACGGTTTCACCGTTGCAGCCACCGATAGCGCTGCCGGTGCACGTAAAATCGCCGACGATTTCGACCCGGATGTTGCTCTTCTAGACATCGAATTGGGCAATGGCCCCACTGGAATTGATTTAGCTCTCGTGCTTCGAAAGAACATGCCTGAAATCGCTCTAGTGTTCCTGACCCACATCCCGGAACCACGCGTCGTTGGCGTTGATAACCGTAAGATTCCTAAAAACGCCGCCTACCTTGCCAAAGACCGCATCACCGACCCAAAGATGTTGAGCCAGGCAATTGACGCTGCGTTGCGTGGTCGAGCCGGGCGAGAATTCCGCGACGACAAGCGCGATTACCCCCTCGCCGAACTAAGCCGTTCGCAGCTTGCAGTGCTTCAGATGGTTGCCCTTGGCATGTCGAATACCGAAATCGCCAACGATCGTCAAACCACCGTTCGTGCGGTTGAAAACCTGGTCAAGCGTGCGTTCCAAGCTGCCGGAATCGATACCGAATCTGGCGGTAACCCTCGCGTGAATGCTGCCCGCGAGTACATTCGCATCGCTGGCTTGCCTCACGGCAAGTAACAACTATCGAACTGTTACGACGAAGGTTTTGACAATCGTTCCCACAGTTACTTTGAGTGTGTGCTTGCCCTTGGCATACTTCTTCACGTAAACCTGAGTCGGGGTAATTACGTTCGCGTAGCTCTTAGATCTGCCTTCGGTAATAGTGGCTCGCAGGCCCCCGAGGTTGAAGAAGTTGAAAGTAACCTTCTTGGAACCGGCAACCACAGTTAGAGCGTGGGCACCCCAAACCACATTCGCGCTAATTGTCGCAGTGCCGCTTGCAATCTGAGTTACGTTGTCTGGGTCTTGGATTGTGGCCGTTACCACCTGGGTGCCGGCTTCAGTTGCAGCGATGTCGGCGGTAGCCACGCCAGTTGCGTCGGTCAAGACATCGTCAACCGTGGTTACACTGCCAGTTCCGGTCGATGAAAAGCGCACGGTGGCTCCAGCAACTGGGCTTCCCCAGCGGTCGGTTACCTTGAAGGCCTGCTGAGCTGGAACGCCAGGTACGGCGATCGGAGTAGGCAGAGCCTCGATGTTCATGGCGTCTGATGCCTTGTTCTTACAAGTCATTACGTGAGTCTTGTAAGTGCTACCCGTGTAAATCTTGAAGGTTGTGGTGCCAGTCTTGGTACACATCAACGCAATTTGTTGCGGGTAGGTGTAACCGAAAATCAGCGTCGACTGGAACAGGGTCGAGCTCGCGAGTCTGGTTACCGGACGAAGGGTATCGACTAGAGCCGCCTTACCGCCGTTGTCGGCCGTCACCTTGATGTCTGGAGAATACAGAGCCTTCAGAAGCGCGTTCTTCATGTAAGTGATGGTTAGGTTCACTACGTCGATGTCGGTAAGTGAGGTTTCCAACGTGTCGACTTCATGAGCTGGATTTGTAACCAGAGCGTTGTCGACTGTGGTCACGTAGTTCCCGGAGGCGTTAACTGCATTTCCTCCACGACTTCTCACCTGCAGAATCGAACCAGAGGCTTTCATGTTGATGTCGGTTACGATTTGCGGCCACATGAAGTCGGCTGATTCATCGAGTGCGTTGGTGGTTGGCTGAATCGAGAGGGCGATGAATCCGCCTTCTTTCGCCTTGGTGTCTGAGTTCACAAACTTGTTGTTTTTCACAGAGTCGAGGCTGTTGCGGTTGCGAAGCGAAAACGATACGTATCCGTTGGCGTCAGTGGCCTTGTCGCTTTCGTAGCTGTACCAGCGGCATAGGCGACAGCCCTGATCAACAATTAGGTTGATGTCGCGATCTACCTGAGGGGTGCCCCAGATGTCGGTTACCTTGTAGGTGAGGTTTAGAGTCGAGCCGTACTTAAAGCTCTTTACATAAACCTGCGAGTACTCCGGTAGCCATTCGCGCTTAAACACGCTCCACTTCCAGGTGTATTCCTCAAAGTCACCGTTGTAGCACTCGTGGGCAC
>JBEGUF010000093.1:0-2896 GCA_041179025.1 Actinomycetota bacterium
ATCTGTTCAAATAAGTCCCAATTTCCAGCAGGGTAGAGATTATCGAGCGAGCCGGCCATAACCGCGACTGTGCGGCCTCCTTGCGCCAAAGTGCTTCGATGGGCAACCGAATCAACCCCCAGCGCTCCGCCAGACACAACGGTGGCATCTGCCTCCACTGCGCAAGACACAACATCGGAGGTGACTTGCTGGCCGTAGTTGCTTGACGTTCGAGAACCCACAATGGAAAGTGTGCGTCCAAGGCTCTTGAAATTATCAGGGTTTCCTCGATACCAGAGAAGCATTGGCGCGAACACGCCAAGGTCACAGAGCGACTCGGGCCATAGTTTGTCGCCTGGTAAAAGCAGTTTCATGTCGAAGCGCTGGGCTAACCGAATCATTGCGTTAGCAAGGTTGGGCCTGTATCTCGGTATCCATCGATCGAATGCTGTGCTCAATTCATCCGAAGTTAGCTCAGCTAATGCCGTGGTGTCGTGCCGTAAAAGCTTTTCCAGAGCCGATCTGTCCCCCAGAGTGGAACGTAATTTGTAGGCTATCCGGTCGCCCGGCTCCACTAGGTAGTTCCAAGTGATCAACTCAGAAAGGTCTTCGGTGGAATCATCAACGGGCCGAATGCTGTCGAGATTCATTGGGATACCCCTCGATAGAAAGTAGCCAGCGCCAAGTCTTCTGAGTTCGGGGATGGTCGACCTTCAATGTCGGCGATACTCCAAGCCAACCTGAGACATCGATCGTAGCCACGCATGGAAACCAAACCTCGGTCTAACGCAGTATCCAGTTGTCGGGTGACTTCCCTGCCAAGCCGAAGTTCTCTGCGCAGGTAGGCGCCGGGCACCTGCGAGTTGATTTGCCATGGAGTTTTGGCAAGACGCTCCGTGGCCGAATTCCTGGCTCGCGTAACCTGATCCTTTAGATCTTTTGAAGTTACACCCACCTTTGTTTGGCTGGTAGTGATCAACTTCGCGTTCACCGCGCTGAGCTGCAACCGAAGATCGATGCGATCGCTGAGCGGGCCGGAGAGTTTGCCAAAATATCTGGTTCTGGTGTTCGAAGAACAGGAACAGTTTTTACCTGTGCCGGTGGCTTGCCCGCAAGGGCAAGGGTTGGCTGCCAGAACCAACTGAAATCTGGCCGGGAAGGTTGCTTGCCCGGTGGCACGACTAATTGTGATTTGCCCAGATTCGATAGGTTGCCTAAGCGCTTCGAGCGCTGGGGCCTGAAACTCTGGTGCTTCGTCGAGAAATAGCACACCAAGGTGAGCTAGCGACACCAAGCCTGGGCGGGGTTGGCTCGAGCCACCTCCAACCATGGCCACGAGAGAGGCGGTGTGATGTGGGGCCTGAAATGGCGGCGTTGTGGAGTAATGAAACTGATTTTGCTTTGCCAAAGAATGAATTGAACCCACCTCAATTGCCTGAGACTCAGTGAGCTCGGGAAGAATCCCAGGAAGCCTAGACGCCAGCATGGTTTTTCCCGCTCCAGGCGGACCAATCATCATTAAGTGGTGACCTCCAACTGCAGCTAGCTTCATTCCAAACACCGCGTCGTCTTGGCCGATTACCTCGGAGAAGCAGCCGATGGCTTGAGTTGAAGCATGTCTGGTGACTCCAGGTGACTTTGACGCCACCACTGGAACGGAAGCGCCCAGTGCCGCCGCCAGCTGACTCAGGTGATCGTAGCCGCAGAGTTCGATTCCCGAGACCATGCTTGCTTCCTCGAGATTTGCGAGCGGCACTACCATTTTCCGAACCCCAAGTTGCTTGGCTGAGACCACGGCCGCGAGCACACCCATAACCGGTTTGATGCGACCGTCTAGGCCAAGCTCCCCGAAATACACCACGCTC
This sequence comes from Actinomycetota bacterium, assembly GCA_041179025.1. GTDB lineage: Bacteria > Actinomycetota > Actinomycetes > Actinomycetales > Microbacteriaceae > Rhodoluna. The sequence goes on from JBEGUF010000093.1 coordinate 1,845, forward strand.
TCAACCGCACTTGCCGGAAAGTGGCCGGCTGCAGCCAGAACAGACACAGCGATTGCCAGGTCGTAACTTGAACCTTGCTTTGGGACAGACGCGGGCGAAAGATTGACGGTGATTCTTCTGGCCGGAATTGCCAGTTTTGAATTAGTAGCGGCGGCTCGAACTCGGGCGGCGGCTTCATTGACCGAGGTGTCAGGCAGACCAACTAAAACAAAAGCGGGCAGATTACTCGAAATGTCGGTCTCGACTTCGATTAGTCGTCCGTTCAGCCCAAAGAGACTTATCGACAGTGTCTTCGCAAGCAACCTAAAACACCTGCTTTACGTGTTCGAGTTGAACGCGTCCGTGTTCTACCAAAACCGACACGGCATCGATTCGCACGTCGATGCCTGAAAGCTGCCTGGATCGACACCACTCCCCAACCAGCCGACGAAGCCGGCCGAGTTTGAGCTCGGTGATGGCCTCAAGCGGATGTCCAAATCCGCGACCGTTGCGAGTTTTTACCTCCACGAAGACGTAGCGATTTTCGTCGCGAACAATCAGATCGATTTCACCTATGGAGCAGCGCCAGTTTCGCTCAAGAATTTCATAGCCGATTGATTGAAGATAGTTTCCGGCAACTCGTTCGCCGTATAAACCTAGGACGTGCTTGTGATTTGGGGCAGTTGGCATTTCATAAGGATGTGCCAGAATCGGGTTTCAAAACGAGCCGGTTTGAAACTGTGGAGAACTACTCCCCGACTGCCAGTTCCTTGGGTATTTCGTAAGCCTTACCGCTGAGCTCTTCCACGTTCACGTCTTTAAATGTGAGAACGCGAACTGAAGCCACGAATCGGTCGGTTCGATAGATGTCCCACACCCAGACGTCTTTCATCTCAAGCTCAAAGTAGAAATCATTGCCGGCATCGACTCGGTTCAGGCTCACTTCGTTTGCCAGATAGAAACGGCGCTCGGTTTCGATGACGTATTTGAAAGTGTCTACCAAATCACGGTATTCGCGATAGAGCGCCAACTCTGCGTTTCGCTCGTAGTCTTCGAAGTCGTTCTCGTCCATT
>JBEGUF010000094.1:0-9130 GCA_041179025.1 Actinomycetota bacterium
AAATTCGATAAGCAGGAAGCAGCCATGCTTCGCGCTTACTTCCATTCGGCAATGGTGGCAGCGAGAAACTTGGGCGGTGCTGAAGGCTATCGAGTTCGCAACTACTTCACCCAAAAGCAACTGCTCTGGCGCCGAACTGGATTCGCTGCCGTTGCACTGGCGCTCGTCTTCTCGCTGTTCGTATCAGCGCTCGCTCTCGACCGTGTGGTTCGCAAAAAAGAAAATCTTCTAACAGCCTCGGCAACAGTTCTGCGCGAGAGCGGCTTTGGCGTTGCAGTGGCGTTTGCTGAGGACGTTTATTACACCTATCTGAATCCGCCAAGTGTTGGGGGAGTGCCCACTGCGGCACCAAATCTCGACATCGGTGAGACGCTTCCGGAACTCAACATCCCCACCGATGCGAGCGTTGCCAACAATCCAGCCTGGGGTGTTGCCAGAGTTCCAAGCGAACCGCCTTTGAAGTTAGTTTCACCGGTTACACCTTTGGAGGGAGAGGGTGAGTGGGCTGCCACCAGGATCCGTGTGAACGGCAACACGGCTATCCGAATTGCCCAGATTCGTCCAGACGATAAGCACACCAGCTACTGGGCAACTGTTACTTGGTTTGATCCGAAACTTCTTGCCTTTGCCCAAGTTCCAGGAACTAAAGTTCCTGAAGTTGATGGGCTCGATGGCAGAACTGGACGGGTTCCGGAAAAGTTGCAGCCCTATTACGTCGCCGGTTTAAATGGCGGTTTCCTCATGCGCGATAGCCAGGGAGGCTATTCATTTGAAGGCAAGGTCTTCAAGCGCCTGATCGATGGCAAGGCGTCTTTGGTTACCTACAACGACGGGTCTTTCGACGTGGTTCAGTGGGGTAGAGACCCGGTGAAGAGCAACATTCAGTCCGTTCGCCAAAACATGGAACTAATCGTTGATGGCGGGGTTAGCCAAGTTGTGAATGAAGACCAGTCGAAGTGGGGTTGGGCTTGGCAGGGCGTTGGTTCGGGTAAGAATCTAGTGTGGCGAAGTGCAATTGGTATTCGCTATGACGGTTCGATGGTTTTTGTAATTGGCGGTGTGATGAGCGCTAAATCGCTGGGTGATGTATTGGTTCGGGCAGGCGCTAAACGGGCTATCTTGCTCGACATGAACGAGGCCTACGCTAACGGGTTCCTCTACGGCCCCTACAAAGGCGGCAAGAAGATCGACTCCGCGAGCCCTCGTTCTCCCGAACGTTTCTGGCTTACCAGTGAACGCGACTTTATCGCGGTCTACGCAAAGTCACCCGCCGATAAGGCCGATTAATCGCAGGGGGAGAGCTGAGCTACTCGTTGTGGCGTGACTCCCAGTAGTATGGCGATGTCACGCATGGTGAGGCCTTGCTCGCGCATCTGCCTTACGACGTTTCTGATTTCTTGAGAGGCTTCTTCCTGAAGTTTGGAGGCTTGCTTCATCTTTTCTTGGGCCGCTTCCATGTCGCAGATTAGCCCCGGCATGCTGGCAATTATTTTGATGACAACTTCGCAGTTGTCGGTAATCCCATAGTTTTTCGCGGCTTCCTTCACCATTGCTTCTACTTTGTCGAGGCGCTTAGCGCTCAGGTGAAGGTTTTTGAATTCGGGTACTTCTACGACCCAGCCGTCGGCTTCTCGTTCACATAGAGCCTTAACTTCCACGAGACACTCCGATCAATAAGTAAAGAGCCACTTGACTTATTTAGTCAAGCCGTGCTTTACTTTTAAGTGTAAACACCTAACTTTAGAATCACAAGGAAAGAGAATCATGCACACCGTTATACAAATCATTGGCTGGGCACTCGTAGTGCCGCTCGTTCTCGGGCTAGGCAAAGCAGGCCTTTGGAAGTTCACCACACCGATCGAAGACTTGGCTGCGGCTGGGTTGGCGTGGGTGAAAGAAATTCCAGCGTATATCGTGAGACTCATTGCATTACTTGAACTCGCTGGCGTGGCAGGAATCATTCTTGCCCCCGCCGCAGATCAATTCCTGGGCTTCACTTGGGCTGCCATCTGGGGAGTCCTTGCGGCAGCTGGTCTGGCCTTAACCATGCTGGTTGCGGCTATCATGCACATCGTTCGCAAGGAATTTAAGTACACCTGGAAAAACAACCTAAGCCTTTTCGCATTTGCGGCTGCACTAACCGTTGTCCTTGACGCGCTCCCGAGCGTGGCCTAGGCCTTCGAAAAATCAATTCTGGTGGCTGCCCGTTCGAGGGTGGCCATCAGAGCCTTTCCAGTTAAAACGATCAAAAGAACCGTGGTTACGGCCCGTCCGGCATCCCAGAGCAAGCCTCCAGAGACGAGTTCGAACTGGATGAATCGCGAAATGTTTTCTTCTAGCGAACCGCCTTCAAGATAAGAAAGCGAGGTGTTGGGGCCGACAAATAGCGGCCACGTCCAGGCGGTCATGAAAATCCCGTAAAAAAAAGATGCGAACACTGAAAAAATGGAGAGAAAAATAATTCGCAAACTCGGGTAACCAGGTTTAGGCACGAGTCCGGCACCAGCTCCAACCAAGGCTGCGGCGAATATCTGGAAGGGCAACCATGGTCCAATTCCCCCTGAAATAATCGCGCTAGACAAAATACTGATCAGCCCCAGCATGAATCCAAATCTCGAGCCAAAAACATAACCGGCGAGAATAATGAGCGCGAAAGCAGTTTCGATTCCCGCTACACCAGCGCCAAGAAGGCGAACAACCGAGTTTACGGCCGCAAGCACACCAAGCAGAGCGATTTTTCTAGCATCAAACATTGGTAAGCACACCGCCTCGAATGATTTGGGTTCGAGTTGCTATCGCTTCGGCGAACTCCCTGTCGTGAGTTGCAACAATCACATCAATTCCCGAGGACGACAGGTTACCCAGAAGCTCTACCAGAGTCTGTCTGGCATCAAAGTCGAAACCAAGGGTCGGTTCATCCAGCATTAGTGGATTGCTGGTTTTAGAAAGCTGGACGCTTATCGCGAGAGCCAACTTTTGCCCCTGAGAAAGGTCACGTGGGTTTTGGGATCCTGCGACTTTGCCAACTAAGTTGTGAAAAATGCGAGAGGCAGTTCCGGTTGGTTGTTTTGAATCTGAATCAGCCGTCGAAAGTTCCTCGTCCACCGTGTTTAGAAATAGTAAATCCGAAGCCGGCTGAGGAACTAAAACTCCTCGTTCGCTCGCAATCTTGTGAAGATAGGTTGTCTTTCCTGAGCCATTTGCTCCGAATAACGCGGTTATTGATCCGCTGTTATTGACTGAACGGACCAACTTTCGAGTGGCAGGGTCATGGGTCACCAAATGTCCATTTTGAAGGGTGAACTTCAGGTCGGCAATTTGGGATACCATCTCAAATCTGTGCTCAGCAATAATTACGGTAATCCCGACGGTTTTCAAGATAACTAAGGCATCAAGAAGTGTTTTTGAACTAGCTTCGTCCAAGGCCGAGAAGGGCTCATCGAGCAGCAACACCTTGGAGCCTGCAATCAGGGCTGCAGCGATCGCCACCCGCTGTTGAAAACCCGCAGATAGAGCCTGAGGATCTTTTCCGAGCACATCTTGTAATTCGAAAGTGTCAGCGATATCCGATACCCTCGCATCTATCTCCGATCTACCGAGACCTTGTTGAACCAGCGCAAACGCGATTTCATCGGACACCTTGTCTGCCACGAATCCGTCCCTTGGGAATTGATTCACGAATGCACAGTCAGGTTTTCGCGCTTGTATTACCTTCAGCAACGTGCTCTTTCCAGAGCCGGTTTTCCCAGTGACTAAGACGAGTGCACCGCTAGGAATCCACAGATTCAATTGCTTGAGAACGGGTGCTTCACCCCCGTAGGAGAAACTCACATCGCTAATTTCAATCGAACCGTTTGATTGATCGTGAGACTTTGGAGCGCCATAACCGCGGGATGACATCGAATCGCCCAGATTGATTGCTTGATCTATGGCGTCTGAAATCACCGGAATTAAGAGGGAACGAACCAGATGAATCCCTCGGCGGTGAGCTCTGAGTTTGGATGCCGACTTTATTCTGTCCAGGGAGCGCACAATCTCCGGAGTTAATGCCAAGGAAATATTGAGAGCCGTAGTAATCGATTTAAGGAATCGTGGGCTTTTGGGCAGCAATCTCCGAAAGTCAATAATCGCGTTTAAGAGTCCAAAGCCAATCACCCAAAGAGCAAGCTTTAGTCCCTCGACAGCACTCAGTAGCAGGGTGTCAACGCTGAATTTGTCGAAAAATATTTTGAAAACTACCCGCATCAAAACAACAAACAGCGCCAGCCAGAGGTACTGAGTGAATATTTTGAAGCGGAATCGCTGCATAAAGGCTACTTACAGTTGAAGCTGGTTGGTTTCGGTAGGTTCGAGACGGTCTTTTCTGTTTCCATGTAGACCCAGCCTTCCCAGGTTCCGCAATTCGAGAATTGGTCGGAAGCGCCTGTGGATGCGTAACCCCAGACTTCATCTGCCCCAAGGTAGTAACCCCAGTAAGCGCCGGCGCTGTCGTCGCAGGGAGCGTTAGCCGGAAGCTCATCAATCTGGCAGGCGAATGCGTCTGGGTATTTTGCGGTTCCTCGAACCTTCATGCCTACCGCTTCAAATAGTTCCCATCCGCTTCCCTTGAAATCAAGTGCGCAACGAACCGAGACTTCACCCTGGTAGTCGGTTGCCAAAGTTACCCCAGGTTTCTCTTCAGAGCATGGCCCGGAAATCCAACCGGCGGCAAGGCTCTCGGTTTCCGTGGGTTTCGTGCAGCCGCTGAGTAACAGCGACAGAGAAAGTGCAGTTGTGGCGAGGGAAACAAGTTTTTTCATGGTGCCTTTTCTGCCGACAAACGTGGGCGAAGGCACAGGCGTAAAAAACGAGCCCGACTTTCGACCGCAGTCCGCGACGGTTGATGAGAGTTACTAGTTCTAGGCAGGTAATCCGACTTCTAACAAAAGCTAGTTACGGTTGCGGGTCAGCGCCGGATTCACACCGGCTTCCCCTGCTAAGAGTTGAGTGGATTTAGTTTAACGGTAACCAGGTGGTAGCCCAGGCATAACCGATGAAAATCACCGCATCCAGTAGGAAGTGGGCAAAGAGAATCGGAACTAACTTGCCGGTTCGCTTGTAGAGATAGCCAAAGAGCACGCCCATCGCAAGATTGCCTATGAACCCACCAAAGCCCTGGTAGAGGTGGTACGTGCCGCGTATGATCGCACTCATCCAAATAATCTTATGATCGTTCATACCGCGTTCGCGAAGGCGCGTGAACACATAGCCGACCATGATGACTTCTTCCAGAAGGCTTGCTCCAACGGCGCTTAGAAGCAACATCGGAATCGTCCACCAATACTCAACAACGTCGGTGGCAACGACCTTCGCTGCCGCTCCCATGGAACGGGCAACCAAATAGAGCGCGAGACCGGGGATTCCTATAAGTGCCGCGAGTCCGAACCCTGCCAGTAGCTGGCGTCCTAGCTTTTCGTAGAGAACGCCGATTCGAGACAGCGCTCCGGTGCCGAGGAAGAAGAGGACGAGCGCCACTGGAACTAACTGAAAAACGATGCCAAAAAATTGATAGCTAAAATCAAGCCACTGCTGGGCGGCTTCGCTGCGATTTATGGTGGTACTCGTTCCCGCAAGACCGCGTTCGGCGGTTAGCGCCGCTGCAAGTGCCAGTATCGAATAAATAGCTGACTTGCCGAGGCTGAGCCCGAAGACAATCCAGAGCTCTAAATCGATGCGACGTCTTAGTTCCATATGCTCTGGTATCCAATCGAAATAGCGAGGGCAATAATAAGTAACCCACCAACAGCACCCAGCCAAACGCGGAATGCGTTAGTGGTGATTCCCCGAATCGCTAGGCCAGCAAACACCAGCGCCTCCTGCCAAATAAGTGAACCAATGAATACCGCGGCGGCGAACACAACAGCGGTTTCAATTGAAAGGGAAAAACCTAAGTTGGCAACGTTTGGGGCTATTGCTAAAAAGTAAAGTGCGGTTGGGGGATTGACCACAGTTGCGGCAACAAAAATGCCGAAGGTCTTGAAGACCGAACCGCCGCCCACGCTGGCTGACACTTGAAGCTCGGGCTTTCCAATCAAACGCAGATTTCGAATGAGGGTTTGTATACCGAGCACCAAAAGAATGGAAGCGCCAACCAATCCCAGAATTAGCTTGAGAGAGGTGAGTGCTGCGGCAATTGCCCCACCGATTACAAAAACCGCAAGCGCGTAAACGCCGTCTACGCTGGCCATTCCGAGAGCGCCAACAACACCGTGACGCAGACCTCTAGAGATTGTGGTGTTCACCAGCATGATGGCCATCGGCCCTACCGGTATGGCCAACGCCAAACCCGCCAAGAATCCAATCGTGAACAACTCCCACATGATTCCATTCTCTAACAGGTGTCTCACAGCCATGTCGCGGTAACCTTGAAGCAGTTGTTCTTAGGGAGATTCTTGAAGCGTTTCAGTTCGATAGTGGCAGGCCTCGCCCTGATTGCCGCAACGCTCACCGGTTGCAGTGCGGGTAGTTCCATCGTGGTCAATTCGCACGTGACTATCGGCCAGGTTGGAAAAATCTCAACCCTCAACTCAGACGTGAATGAATCGGCTTCAAACAAAATTGCCAGCGATCTGAGCGCGCTCACCGTACAAAACTTCTACGACATCGATAACGAGGGCGCGCTAGTTGCTAACAAGGCCTTCGGCAAGGTTACGGTTACGAAGCAAGAACCGTTCACGGTCACCTATGAACTTGCTGAAACCGCTCTATGGAGCGATGGCTCGTCGGTAGATTCAACCGATTTAGCGTTGTCGCTGACCGCCGCTAAAGAAAAGGCATTCGACTCAGTGCGTTTCGGTTCAAGCCTCACCGATGCCACGATTTTTGGCACACCAAAACCTGGTGGCAATTCTCTCGTTCTTACCTTCCCGAGCCCGATTGCAGACTGGCGCACGGTGCTGAGAGTTGCCGCTCCGGCTCACGTGGTGGGGAAGGCTGCGGGGCTCTCTGGGAATGTGGGTACGGTTCGCGCCGGTGTGCTTTCCGCGATTACTAAGAACGACTCGGTGCAGCTCGAAAAACTCGCACTCGCATATTCGAATGCCTTCACCCCCGCGGCCGAGCAGTCGAACTTCGTAACCAATGGCGCCTACACCGTTTCTAAAGTTGCCTCTGATTCAGTCGAGTTGAAAGCCGTTCGCGACTACACCGGCACCCACTCGGCAATCGCCGAAACCGTGTTCTTCAAAACCTATGCCGACAACGCCAGCGCCTTCAAAGCGGTTGCTGCCGAAGAAGTAGACATCTTCAACCCCCTAGTCACTCTCAACGAGCCGCAATCAGATCTGGTGACTCAGTCACAAACCCTCGACACTAAAAAGTTCACGGTGCTCGCACCAACGTCGTCGCTTTCACAACAGTTCCTACTAAACCTGAGCGGCTTCACTTTCTCAGATGCAACCTACAACAGCCCGAAAACAGGGGCGGTTTTGCGACAGGCGTTCTTGAACATGGTTCCTAAGGCCAGAGCCTACGATTTCGCCTCGCTCACTCAGGTGATCACGCGTTCTGACTCGTTTGTTTACTCCAGCGCCTCGAAAAACTACGTTGCCGTTGCTTCATCCAATGGGAGCGTCAACTACCTGATTCAAGACGTTGAGAAAGCCAGTGAACTGGTTGCCAGCGCCAAGCTCTCATTTGTGCCGGTGGTTAAGGTTCTGTTCGATACCGACGACCCAGCGGCAGTTGCCGAATGGACCCTTCTTTCAGATCATGCGAGTTCGGCAGGGTTCCGCCTCATGAACATCTCAACCGACGACCCCAGCCAGCGTTACAACAACAACGCCTACGACGTATTCATCGGCAAACTGCCGCTGATGGGCGTTGGTGCCGGTTCGGTACAGCAGCTACTCAGTGGTCCAAACCGCATGCCAAAGGAACAGTTCCTCGGCCTAACCGCCGATGTGTTTGCCACTTCCGAGAAAACTATTGATGCGAAACTGCAGGAACTAGACCAGAAACTTTTTGAGATCGGAATCGGGCTGCCGATGTATCAGACTCCAACGCTTTTGGTTTACAACCAGAGAATTAAGGGTTTACTGACCGATCCAACAGGAACCAACTCCACCTGGGGTTACTGGACCTGGCAAGTTTCCTCCGACAAATAGCCCATTCGGCGCTTAGACTAGTAAAAACCTACTTTTTCATGAGCGCGTCTTGTCGCGCCCAATCTCAAGGATGTTCCCTATGGCTCAGGCCAAACGCGAAGAATTAAGAAACGTCGCCATTGTTGCGCACGTAGACCACGGCAAGACCACTCTGGTTGATGCCATGCTCCGACAGACCGGTTCGTTCACCTCACACGGTGACGTCAACGAACGCGTTATGGACTCGGGCGATCTTGAAAAGGAAAAGGGAATCACCATCCTCGCCAAGAACACTGCCATCGCCTACAAGGGTGAGCACTCAGGCGGCAAAGAAATCACCATCAACGTAATCGACACCCCGGGTCACGCCGACTTCGGTGGCGAAGTTGAGCGCGGTCTTTCTATGGTCGACGGCGTTGTGCTTTTGGTAGACGCTTCAGAAGGCCCACTTCCTCAGACCCGTTTCGTGCTGCGTAAGGCGCTCGAGTCGAAGCTTCCAGTTATTCTTCTGGTAAACAAGACCGACCGTCCGGATGCTCGCATCGACGAAGTTGTTGAAGAAACTCACGACCTGCTACTCGGTTTGGCATCAGACCTTCACGACATCGTGCCAGATCTTGACATCGACGGAATTCTGGAACTTCCAATCATCTACGCTTCTGGCCGTGCGGGTATTGCATCGCTCACCAAGCCGCTAGATGGAACCATGCCTGAGGGCGATAACCTAGAGCCTCTGTTCGGTGCCATCATGAAGCACATCCCTGCTCCGGTATACGACGACGAGGCTCCGCTCCAGGCGCACGTTACCAACCTCGACGCCAGCCCGTTCCTAGGTCGTTTGGCACTGCTCCGCATCTTCAACGGCACCCTTCGCAAGGGTCAGCAGGTTGCTTGGGTTCGCCAGGACGGCACCACCCAGACCGTGAAGATCACCGAACTTCTAAAGACCAAGGCTCTAGAGCGCTTCCCAACCGAAGAAGCTAACCCTGGCGACATCGTGGCTGTGG
>JBEGUF010000095.1:0-5283 GCA_041179025.1 Actinomycetota bacterium
GTGATGAGCGGGGAAGACGCAAACCTGTTTCGCGCGGAAAAGACCATTCTTGAAACCCCCGAGGGGTCGGTCGACATCGGCCTGGTAGGGGAAGTCACTTTTGTAAATCCTCGCATCGTGTTCGATGCGCTTGAGGCCGGCCGGATCCCCGTAATCTCAACCGTTGCTCCAGATGCCTCTGGCCAGTTATTAAACGTGAATGCCGATTTGGCAGCAAGTGCGCTGGCTGTTGCGCTGGGCGCCGAAAAGTTGATGGTGCTCACCGATGTGCCAGGGCTTTACGCCAATTGGCCAAACAGAGACTCGTTGGTTAGCGAGATTAACGTAGCCGAACTGCGCGAGCTTTTGCCGAGTCTGGAATCTGGAATGATTCCAAAGATGCAGGCCTGTCTACAGGCAGTTGAACACGGGGTTCCTCGAGCCCACATCATCGACGGCCGCACTCCTCACAGCATCCTGCTAGAAATTTTCACCAAGTCAGGTTTTGGCACAATGGTGTTCCCAGAAGAAAGTTAGAACAATGGCACGCCACTTCCTGAAAGACGACGACATTTCACCTAAAGAGCAGGCTCAAATTTTGGAGCTCGCACTCGAGGTGAAAGCCGCACCCTACAAGTTCCGCCCGTTCGAGGGTCCGAAAACCGTTGCACTAATTTTTGACAAAACTTCAACCCGCACCCGTGTTTCGTTCACAGTTGGGGTTGCCGACCTAGGTGGAAACCCGATGGTCATCGACACCGGTTCATCCCAGATGGGCGGTAAGGAATCCGTTGCCGATACCGCACGGGTTTTGGAACGCCAGGTAGCGGCAATTGTTTGGAGAACCTACGCGCAAGCTGGTCTTGAGGAAATGGCTGCCAACTCGTCGGTCCCGGTAATCAACTCACTTTCTGACGACTATCACCCGTGCCAGATTTTGGCCGATCTTCTGACCATCAAAGAGCACAAGGGTTCTTTGGCGGGTCTCTCGATCGCTTATGTGGGCGATGCGGCTAACAACATGGCTAACTCATACCTAATCGGTTGCGCCATGGCTGGAATGCAAGTTCGAATCGGTGCTCCGGCCGCCTATGCTCCGGCCGCCCACATCGTTCGCCGAGCCGAAGAGATTGCAGCCGAAACCGGAGGGTCTATTGCGGTTTACGGCAATCCCGAAGAAGCAGTACTCGATGCCGACGTGGTTACCACTGATACCTGGATTTCCATGGGGCAGGAGTCAGAGAAGCAACAGCGCATCGACGCATTCGCGGGCTACACCATCGACTCGAAGCTGATGTCAGGTGCCAAACCAGACGCTATCTTCCTACACTGTCTGCCGGCATACCGCGGCTACGAGGTTTCGGCCGAAGTTATTGATGGTCCGCAGTCGGTCATCTGGGACGAAGCCGAGAACCGCCTTCACGCGCAGAAAGCGTTGATGATTTGGCTTGCCAAGCATGCAAATTGAGACCGAGCGCTTAGTTCTTAGACCGCTGAGAGCGGCCGACGTCGACGACATCTTGCCGTACCACAGTGACCCGGAGAGCGTTCGCTACATCCCGTGGGACAAGCGGGACCGCGAATTCGTCATCGATTGGCTAACTCGGGCGGTTACCTACCTCGGCATTCAAGAAGGTCAGCCTGGTTTGCTTCTGGCAATCGAGGAAAAATCCAGCGGCAAGGTAATCGGACAGTTGAATTCGGCGATGATTGATGCACCCAATCGCACCGCCGATATTGGCTACATCAGTAACCCTGCCTACCGAGGTCAAGGTTTTGTCAACGAGGCGCTCAATGCTTTGGTTTCCCATCTTTTCTCGTCAGAAAATGTTCATCGCATTGTTGCCGACATTGACATTCGAAACCTTGATTCGATCAGAGTGATTGAGAAACTCGGCTTCCGGCGAGAGGCGACCTTCATTGAAAACGACCTCTGCAAGGGCGAGTGGTGTTCAATGCATCTATACGCCCTACTGAGGCGCGAGTGGCGCTCAAACTAAGATTGTCTTTGTTCACACCGTAAGGAGTCCCATGTCGAATCGTGCCGGAGATGCTGGTGCCCTCTGGGGCGGCCGGTTCGAGGGCGGCCCTGCCGAATCGGTAGCCGCTCTAAGCCGTTCGATTCACTTCGACTGGCGCCTCGCCAGCTACGACATTGCTGGAACTCGGGCGCACATCAAGGCGCTCCACTCGGCCGGCTACCTAACGGTGCCCGAACTCGAGAAAATCGACAAATCTCTTTTGCAGCTTTTGAAGCGCATTGAAGACGGAAGTTTCATCCCAAAGCCTTCCGATGAAGATGTGCACTCGGCTCTAGAGCGTGGGCTTATCGAAATTGCCGGGACAGAACTTGGCGGCAAGGTTCGTGCCGGTCGCTCTCGAAACGACCAGATCGCAACACTCATTCGCACCTATCTTCTAGACGAAGCCGATCATCTCGAGCAACTCGTTCTTCAGCTCATTCAAGTGCTAACCGACCGAGCCGAGGAAAACCTCGCCGTGGCGATGCCTGGTCGCACGCACTTCCAGCACGCTCAGCCGGTATCTCTGGCTCACCACTTGCTAGCCCATGCCTGGCCACTCTCTCGCGACCTAGAGCGCCTAGGGGAGTGGCGCAACCGCGCGCGTCTGTCTCCTTACGGAGCTGGAGCTTTAGCGGGCTCTACTCTCGGGTTAGACCCTCACCTAGTTGCGAAAGAGCTTGGGCTTTCCGGTCCTACTCAGAATTCCATGGACGCAACCGCGAGCCGTGACATCGTGGCAGAGTTTGCTTTCATCTGTACGATGATCGGAATCAACCTTTCTCGTTTCAGCGAAGAGATTATTGTGTGGGCAACAGCTGAATTCCAATACATAAAACTCGACGACGCCTTCTCAACCGGCTCATCGATCATGCCTCAGAAAAAGAACCCAGACGTGGCCGAGCTGGCTCGTGGAAAATCGGGTCGCCTAATTGGAAACCTAACCGGGTTGCTAGCAACGTTGAAGGCTCTTCCACTCAGTTACAACCGTGATCTTCAGGAAGACAAAGAGCCGGTTTTCGATACCGTCGACACTCTTTCAATCCTGCTGCCGGCCTTCACCGGAATGGTAGCCACCATGACTTTCAACAAAAACCGCTTGGAGCTTTTGGCTCCGGCCGGATTCTCCCTGGCTACCGACGTTGCCGAGTGGTTGGTGAAGCAGAAGGTTCCGTTCCGTGACGCTCACGAAATAACTGGCACTCTAGTTTCCTACTGCGAGAAGAACGGTCTTGAACTTCACCAGGTTCCAGACGAAGAGATGGCCAAGATTTCCAAGAAGCTCACACCTGAGGTGCGTGACGTACTTTCGGTTACCGGTTCAATCAAGGCTCGCTCTGGAGCGGGTGGCACTGCATTACCTCGGGTAATCGAGCAGATCTCAGCCCTTCGTAAAATCGTTGCCAAGGGAGTGAACTAATGAGCGATCCAATCGTCCTAGCCACCCAAACTAACGACGCCAGTTTTGGTCACATTCTCGACGAACTCAAGTGGCGAGGTCTTGTGGCTCTATCCACCGATGAGCAGGAATTGCGAGCGGCGCTGGATGGGCAGATCACTTACTACTGCGGTTTCGATCCAACCGCACCTTCGCTGCACCTTGGAAATTTGGTGCAGCTGCTAACCATGCGTCGCCTGCAATTGGCCGGGCACAAGCCTTTAGCCCTAATCGGCGGTTCAACCGGTTTGATTGGTGACCCAAAGCCAAGCTCCGAGCGCACACTCAACGACAAGAGCACGGTTGCCGAATGGGTAAACAAGCTAGGGCTCCAGGCTTCTCGTTTCCTCTCCTTCCAGGGCGATAACAAAGCACGTCTCGTGAATAACCTCGACTGGACCGACCCGATGAGCGCTATCGATTTCCTTCGCGACATCGGCAAACATTTCCGCGTTGGCAAAATGCTTTCGAAAGACGCAGTCTCTGCTCGTCTCAATAGCGATGCCGGAATCTCGTTCACCGAGTTCAGTTACCAGATTCTTCAGGGTCTTGATTTCCTCGAGCTTTACCGACGTTTCGATTGTGTCTTGCAGACCGGTGGTTCCGACCAGTGGGGAAACCTAACTTCAGGAACCGATCTGATTCACCGAGTCGAGGGCAAGAGCGCTCACATTTTGGCCACGCCGCTAATCACCAACAGCGACGGCAAGAAGTTTGGTAAATCCGAGGGTAATGCCGTTTGGCTCGACCCCGAGTTCACCAGCACCTACGCTTTCTACCAATTCTGGTTGAACGTGGAAGATGCCGATGCGGTAGACCGTCTAAAGGTGTTCACGTTCCTGTCTCGCGCCGAGATTGAAGAATTGGCGCAGGCGACCGCTAACGCGCCTCACCTGCGTGCGGCTCAAAAACGGCTGGCGTTGGAAGTAACCACCCTGGTGCACGGCGCAGAGGCCGCAGAGGCTGCCATCGCTGCATCGGCCGCGCTGTTTGGTAACGGTCAATTGGAAGCTCTCGATGGAGAAACACTTCGTGCTGCTCTATCCGAGTTACCGAACGTTAGCGTTGGCGACGACGCCTCTATAGCTCAGACTTTGGTAGACACTGGTTTGGTAGAAAGCCTCTCAGCTGCCCGCAGGGCTATCAAGGAGGGCGGGGTTTATCTAAACAACGCAAAAGTCGAAGACGAAACCGCAACCGTTGGTTCATGGATTCCAGGTGGTTTTGCCGTGCTTCGCCGTGGCAAAAAGACTCTGGCTGGGCTTTTCCGCGCCTAGAAGTGGCTGGATTCCAAAAAAGATCCAAAAAATCCGCAAATGGATTTGACTTTAACCGTTACCTTCTCGTAATGTTTTACCTGTTGCCCAAAGCTTGGAATTCCTGATTAGGAAACCGGCTCAAGTGCACAAAATCAAATAACTTTCCTCCAGGAAATTCTTTTGTCGACATGTTTGACAAAGTCTGGCTTTGTGGTAAGTTAGAAAAGTTGCTCTTCAGGCCCGACGAAAGTCAAACCCGAAGACGCATCCGATCCTTGAGAACTCAACAGTGTGCACAAAACAATGTCGATGCCATTTATTTGGTATTTAGGGCTTGCCCTAAGTACCGCAACTAATTGGTTAGACAGATTGTCAGACAATCTGAATAGCTAGATCAAATTGAATGCCACATTATTCCGTGGCTTTCGTAAGGTTTGACAAGGAAGCTTGCTTCTTTGTCTTCCAAACTTTTACGGAGAGTTTGATCCTGGCTCAGGACGAACGCTGGCGGCGTGCTTAACACATGCAAGTCGAACGATGAAGCTGGAGCTTGCTCCGGTGGATTAGTGGCGAACGGGTGAGTAAC
>JBEGUF010000096.1:0-3564 GCA_041179025.1 Actinomycetota bacterium
AGTTTTTCGTTAGGGGATTGGTTTCTCCCGCGAGCGCAGGAACCACATCGTTACTGTGCTCAATCGATAACGTTGGTAGATCTTCTGGCAACTGCGCGTTTGCCACGGGTGACCCGATAGTCACAAGGCCAACCACATTGGGGTTGTGTTCGGCAATCGACGCCGCCAGGATTCCTCCTTGAGAGTAGCCAATCAGCACTAGGCGGTCCTCGGGTTTGGCGCCGTAGGCGCATAGAGCCGCGTGAGCGGCTCGGCTCGAATTTGTATTTTCTTCTCCCCCGAGTAATTCGAGATTGCTTTTCAGGTCGAACGCTTTTCCGTTTCCAACCGGTAGCCAGTTAGATGTGCCGGGCAAATACATAAACAAAACTCGACCACGTGCTGTTTCATACCCCTCAATTCGAATATGACCTGAGTGGTTGTTGAGTCGTTGAGCTAGGGCTCCCATAGTTTTAGGTGGCGAAGCCTCACTAACTGGCTCGGCGTTTACCCAAACTCGATCCGGTGGCAGAAACCTTGTGGCCTGATTCATTTGGTTGATTGACATTTGCGACGCACCCGCACGAACCACTTGAGCCGTGACATTCGAGTTGCTGAAACCGGCCGCCACGGTGGCCGCGCCAATTGCGACCCAAGCTTCCTTTGGGATGGCATTCGAAATCCATTTGTTTTCGTGGACGATTTGAGCAATCGAATTGAGCCGGTGTGCCACTTGAGCATCAACGGTGAAATAGTTTTCGGCAGCTACGTAGCAACCGTGCCTCTGCAAACCAATTCTCACCATGGTTTCCGGCAGCTTGAGATCTAGTTGAATATGGTGAACCAAGCCGTTCAATTGGGCCAAGGGATGCAGTTCGTCTAATAGGCGTCTTTGAACCAGCGCGAGATCAGCGGTGATGCGCTCGATTTCAGATCTTGCCACCACCACCCTGGGATCTCCCCCGTAACTAACAAGCTCGTTCAAAGGAATATCCTTGGCAGATCGATTAGTTGGTGCTGGAGAATTCGAAGTTCGGTTTGTAGCGCTTCCAACTGAAGTTCGAGAGCTCTGGAAGCCGATGAATTCCAAAGCACTGGGTTAGGTTTCGCCTGTTCGAGCTGGGCGATTAACTCGTTGAGGAGCGTGGAGACATCTGGCATACGCAAAACTCTGGCAAAGGATTAGTGCACAAATCTCGCTCACTTGAGTTCTGTGGATAACGGGTAAGGCAAAATAGTCATGTGAGCAATCTTTCGGAACAGCCCCTATCCCCCCTCGACGGTAGATACCGTGCTGCCGTCTCCGAGCTGGGCGAATACCTTTCCGAAGCTGGGCTAAACCGAGCCAGGATTCAGGTTGAAATCGAATGGCTGATTCTTCTTGCGAATCGCGGGATTCTGGAAACCGCCCTGCCGATTCTCGATGAGCAAGCCGCTGATCTACGCAAAATCGTCACGGATTTTTCAGACGCCGACGTAGCCGAGCTGGCAGCAACCGAAGCCACCACCAAACACGACGTGAAGGCAGTTGAGTACTTCATCCGTGCTCGCCTGGAGAAACTTAACCGCCACGACCTTCTAGAACTAACCCATTTCGGTTGCACCAGCGAAGACATCAACAATCTCAGTTACGCCATCACAGTTCGCGATGCTGTGAACAACGTGTGGCTTCCAAAGGCCAAAGCGCTGCTGGCAAAACTCACCGAACTCAGCGACAAATACCTCGACGCAGCGATGCTCGCTCGCACTCACGGTCAGCCGGCTACCCCAACCACCATGGGTAAAGAATTGGCTGTGTTTGTGCACCGCCTCGGACGCCAAATCGACCGCATTGAGAAAGCGGATTATCTCGGCAAGTTCTCTGGAGCAACCGGAACCTTCTCGGCACACGTCGTGGCGGCACCGGAAGTCGACTGGATCAAGCAGTCTCAAGATTTCGTAACTTCTCTCGGTCTCACCTGGAACCCGCTGACCACTCAGATTGAAAGCCATGACTGGCAGGCAGAGCTTTACTCGTCTGTGGCCCTATTCAACCGAATCCTTCACAACCTTTGCACCGACATCTGGAGCTACATTTCAGTTGGCTACTTCAAACAAATTCCTCAGGCAGGTGCCACCGGTTCGTCCACCATGCCTCACAAGATCAACCCGATTCGTTTTGAGAATGCGGAATCAAACCTTGAGCTATCTAACGCCATCCTGGATTCGATTGGCTCAACCCTGGTTACTAGCCGACTACAGCGAGACCTTACCGACTCGTCAACCCAGCGCAACATCGGCCTAGGTTTTGGTCACAGCATGCTGGCCCTGGATAACGTAACCCGCGGCCTTGGCGAAATCGATCTCAACGTTGGTGTTCTGGAAGCAGACCTAAATGACAACTGGGAAGTTTTGGGTGAGGCGATTCAAACGGTGATCCGCGCCGAAGTGGCTGCCGGACGCTCGAAGATCTCCGACCCGTACGCGCTCCTGAAAGACCTAACCCGCGGCAAGCGCATCGGCCACGACGACCTCATCGCCTTCATCAACGGTTTAGACATTTCGCAAGAGGCTAAACAGCGCCTGATTGCGCTTCGCCCAAACACCTATACCGGCCTAGCAGCGGAACTAACTAAGCGCTTTCGAAACTAACTAGTGGAGCTCAGAATCGGCTGGGCCGGTTTTGATCTGCAAAAACTCAACCGTTAAACCTGCTCGGCTCGGACTGGCTAAATGAAGGCCTACCTTCCAATCAAGTTCAGGGTTCAACGGTGCCAATCTCACTAGCTTCCAGTCTTCGTCGCACTTCGCTCGAATAGTGAGAGCATCTCTGCTGCGGCTGAATCTCATTTGCACATCGCGGCCCATCCAATCACTCACCGGGGCCACCGACCAGTCGGAAACTTCGCGCGTTACCACTGCTCCGAGTTGCGGAGCGCCGTCGGCGTATTCAATTCCAGCCTTGATCCAATTCTCGTCGTTGGCCCAAACCATGAGTCCGGCCTGATCGAACTGCTCACTGTAGTTCAGAAGCCAGGTCAGTTCCACCGAAGAATCTTGCGGGAATTCATTCAAAAGTACGTGGCCAGAATCGTGGATGAAGCCATAAGACGTGGTTCGCCAGAAGTCGCTTTGATCCTTGGCAGTTACCAGCAGCTTCGCGCCGTTTTCCTCAATCGCAAGCGGAGGATTTAGCCAGGTTCCGCTGGATAGTGATTGCGACTGCACTATTTTCCTGGCTATTTCTTCTTCGGCTTATCGGCAAGTCGCGGAGTTGAGCCGTCGAAGTCGTCGTCTTTCACACTGAGTGCGAGGGTGGCAATGCCAACTAGGACGACGATGAAGGTGAGACCTGCCCAAATTAGGGTTTGATCTGGTTTACGGGTTCCGAAGTAAACCAAAACACCCACGAAAACTGCTGCAATCGCTGAAATTATGAAATATACGAGCACGCCAACAGGCTTCTTCTGGTTTTGGGTCATGTGACTAGCCTACTTCTTTGGAGTAGCGGCCGCGATGCCGAGATGCACGGCAAGTAGAGCGTTGTAGGCTCCGAAGAAACCCACCAGATCGCGTTCGCGAAGGTTTGCTCCCGCGGCTAGGCCT
>JBEGUF010000097.1:0-17981 GCA_041179025.1 Actinomycetota bacterium
TTGGTGATTACTTCAAGCGTGAAGCTATTGGTTTTGCTTGGGAGTTTCTGACTTCTAGCCAGGCCGATGGTGGTCTGGAACTTAGCCCAGAGCTTCTGTGGGTAACCGTTTACAAGGACGACGACGAGGCCATTGAACTGTGGCGTGAAATCGCCGACATTCCGATGGAACGCATTCAGCGTCTTGGGATGAAAGACAACTTCTGGTCCACAGGGCAACCTGGCCCATCTGGCCCTTGTAGCGAGATCTACTACGACCGCGGCCCTGCTTACGGTCAAGAGGGCGGCCCTGCAGTCGACGACAATCGCTACATCGAGATCTGGAACCTAGTGTTCATGCAGTACGAACGCGGTAAGGGCATCGGCAAGGACGACTTCGAGATTCTTGGCGAATTGCCGAAGAAGAACATCGACACTGGCATGGGCCTTGAGCGAGTTGCGTTTCTCATGCAAGGGGTCGAGAACCTCTATGAAATCGATGAGGTGCGGCCTGTCTTAGATCTCGCAGCTACGCTCTCCGGTAAAACGTACGGCGATAGCACTGAAGATGACGTTCGACTACGCGTAGTTGCAGACCACATCCGAAGCTCTCTAATGCTGATTGGCGATGGTGTTACTCCAGGTAACGACGGGCGCGGCTACGTTTTAAGGCGCCTACTTCGACGCTCAATACGCGCCATGAGATTGATGGGTGTTTCCACTCCAGTTATCGGTCATCTATTCACGGCGTCGATGAACGCGATGAAAGACTCCTATCCGGAACTCGAGACCGACTTTAAGCGAATCTCCTCAACCGGTATCGCCGAGGAAGAAGCGTTCCTAAGAACCCTCACAAGTGGCTCACTCGTCCTGGATCAGGCTATTACTGATGTAAAGGGCGGAAAGGGCAATTCGCTCGGTGGAGATGCTGCCTTCTTGTTACACGATACCTATGGTTTTCCGATTGATTTGACGCTCGAGATTGCGGAAGAGGCCGGAATTACCGTGGACCGCGACGGTTTCACCGCATTGATGGCTGAACAGCGTGACCGCGCGAAGGCCGACGCCAGAGAGAAGAAACTGGGCGGAACCGATCTTTCGGTCTACTCCGACTTCCGTGCCAAAGGGGTGACCAAGTTCACCGGCTATGACGAGCTTGAAACAGCTGCGAAAGTACTAGGACTTATTCACGAGGGCACCGCAGTTCGGGATTTGAAATCAGGCTCGGTTGGAGAAATCATCCTGGATAGCACCAGCTTGTATGCCGAGTCTGGTGGTCAGGCAGCCGACTCAGGTCTAATTTTCGGTGATGGATTTGAACTTGAGGTCCTCGATGTTCAGAAGCCCGTTAAGGGCCTTGTATCTCATAAAGTTTTGGTTCGCAGCGGAGAGGTGTCTCTTGAGGCAGCCGCCACCACAAAGGTCGATGAAAACTGGCGCCTGGGTGCCTGCCAGGCTCACTCAGGTACTCATGTGTTACACGCAGCTCTTCGCCAAGTGCTCGGACCATCGGCCCTTCAATCGGGCTCATATAACAAGCCCGGTTATCTGCGTCTCGACTACGCCTGGAACCAGGCTCTTTCAGCTGAGACCAAGAGTGAGCTCGAGGAAGTAAGCAACCTTGCGATTAGGCGTGATTTAGCGGTTAGCTCACATTTGATGAAACAGAATGATGCCAAAGACTTCGGCGCAGTTGCACTATTCGGTGAAACCTACGACGAGTTGGTTCGTGTTATCCAAATCGGCGGACCCTGGTCCCGAGAGCTTTGCGGTGGAACACATGTGAGCAGATCAAGCCAGATTGGTTTGTTGGCTCTGGGAGCGGAGTCCTCGGTTGGCTCGGGTTCTCGCCGTCTCGAAGCATTTGTAGGCATTGAAGCGTTCCGTTCGCTGACTCTGGAGCGTGCTCTGGTTTCTCGTATTGCTGATTTGGCAAAGGTTCCAGTTGGTTCGCTTGAAGAGAAACTAAATGCAACATTCGAAGAACTACGCGCTGTGCAGAAGCGATTGGCGTCGTTTGAGCAACAAGCCCAGGCGAACAAGATTCCTCAGTGGCTGGCCTCCGCAAAGAGTATTGGTTCTAACCGAGTTGTCTTTGCCGAAGTTGGTGAAATCGACTCCGCTGAACCGCTTCGTGGAATAGCCACCCAACTTCGTCAAGAGCTTGGTTCAGAATCAGTGGTGTTTGTTTCTGCCGTGATTGCCGACAAGCCCGCGATTATTGTGGCTTGTGGCGATGGCGCTCGCGCTCGTGGCGTGAAGGCTGGAGCGCTTGTGAAACTCGCATCGTCAATCCTTGGCGGTGGCGGTGGCGGTAAAGACGATCTCGCCCAGGGCGGCGGAGCGGACGTCTCAGCTTTACCTGCAGCAATTTCCGCAATAGAAAAAGAACTTGGCTAGCTTTCGCCCCGGTAGGAGAGTCGGCCTCGATTTTGGTGTGGCCCGAATTGGCGTTGCTGTTTCAAGTGTCGACGCGATCATTTGCAGCCCTTTGGCGACCGTTCAAAACAATGACGAGGCATTAACTCGCGTGATGGAACTTATCCGTGAACAGGAACCGATTGAGGTTTACGTTGGTCTGCCCCTCAACCTCCAGGGCGAGCACACCAGATCAACCGATTTGGCAATCGATTTCGCAAAACGACTTTCTGTTGCTGGAGCACCGAACATTCGAATGGTTGATGAGCGCATGAGCACCAGAGCGGCGCAAAGCCAGCTTCACACCTCGGGCAAGAATTCCAGACAGTCTAAGGCTGTTATAGATGCCGCCGCTGCTACCCTGATATTAGAAAGCGCTCTGTCATTCGAGAGAGCTACGGGTAACTTACCTGGAATCGAAATATCGGAGTTTTAATGAGTAAACGCAAGATAGTTGTTATCGTTCTAGCGTTATTACTGGTTGCTACCGCAGGAGCTGGGTACGCCTTTAGAGGGCAGATCCGGGCGACGATAGACACTATCTCTGGTGTTGATTATCAAGGTACAGGCTCAGGTTCTGTGAACTTGATCATCGTTTCTGGCGACACAGGCGAAGACGTAGCACGGAAACTCGTCGACTTGGAGGTCACCAAAGACTTCTCGTATACCTATAAGCGAATCATCGCTTTAGCTCCTGAGTTCGTGCCCGGAACTTTTGCGCTTCGCCTCAAAATGTCTGCCGATTCTGCGTTGAAGCTGATCGCTGACCCATCTTCGCGCTTGGTGAAAAGCGTTACGGTCAAAGAAGGCCTGCGAATTGGAAACGTCGTGCAGGTTCTCTCTAAAGAAACCGGTATTTCGGCGACAGAATTCGAAAGCGCACTTGCGGACCCAACGGTTTATGGCTTGTCAGCGAAATTGAATAACCTCGACGGTTACCTATTCCCTGCCACCTATGAGATTGAGCCGGGAGCAACGGCAACATCGATAGTTTCACAGATGGTTTCCAGGATGCAGGCTGAGTTGAAAAAGTTCGGGGTGTCAGCCTCCGAAACTCACCGAGTTCTAACTCTGGCCTCAATCATTCAGAAGGAAGCCAGAATTACCGAGGACTTTTACAAAGTTTCGAGGGTGTTCCTTAACAGGCTTGAGTTAGGAATGCTCTTGCAATCCGACGCAACTGTAAGTTATGGAAGTGGCGGAACCACTGTTACCACGACCGACGCTGAGCGTGCGGATCCAAATGGTTACAACACATATGTCAATCCAGGGTTGCCGGTTGGTCCTATTGGAGCCCCCGGCTCTGTAGCTATTGATGCAGCACTAAATCCTGCATCTGGAAATTGGATTTACTTTTGTGCTGTAAATCTCAAAACTGGCGAGACAGTTTTTAGCAGCACCTACGCGGGTCATGCCAAAGCGGTAAAACAGTGGCAGCAGTGGATGAGGGAAAATCCGGGTTGGAATGGCTAGCACGCATTTAGCTGTGCTGGGTTCACCCATTGAACACAGCAAATCTCCTGCCATTCACGCCGCGGCCTATCAGGCCCTTGGTCTTGATTGGGATTACGGACGTTACCGTATAGAGGCAAACGAGTTGGCCGATTTTTTGAGATTGCGTGATGAGTCCTGGCGGGGATTGAGCCTTACCATGCCTCTTAAAGAAATTGGTTTCGATCTGTCGATTCCCAGTTGCCCGGTTGCTAGTGAAACCAGTGTTGTGAATACACTGCTTCACACCGACGATGGCTGGGAGGGGTACAACACCGATTCGTTTGGCATCCAGAAGGCAGTAAGCGAGCACACTGATCAGAGGTTCCAAGTGGTAAACGTGCTTGGTTCTGGGGCAACCGCTCGCTCGGCGGTCCATGCCGCGGGTCAGCTTTTCCCCGAGGCTGAAATTAGAGTGTTCGCTCGAAAGAGTACGGAGCTCTTCGGTTTGCCAACCCAGGCTCTGGAAAACTTTCAGACGAGTGAGATTTCTGGTCTCACCATCTCGACACTGCCAAGCGGAGTGTTTGGGGAGCGCTTGAATGTTATCGATCAGGCAGTGATTCTTGATGTCGCTTACGATCCATGGCCGTCCAAGCTTTCCTCCAACTGGCAGGTATTAAACCGGATTAGCGGTGTGGAGATGTTGCTCTGGCAAGCTCTAATCCAAATACGAATCTTCGTAAACGGTGATGGTACCGCTCTCCTCGATAACGAAAACGACGTGTTTTCTGCAATGTCAAACGCAGTAAAACCGCTTTAGCCCGCGCTTTGTGCGAGAATTAAGAGCATGTTACGTTGGCTTACCGCAGGTGAATCCCATGGTCAGGAACTAGTTGCGGTCTTAGAAGGCCTACCAGCGGGTGTTCCGGTGGCCACGAACGACATCCAATCCGCTCTCTCACGCAGACGTCTGGGCTATGGCCGGGGAGCGCGTATGAAGCTCGAGAAGGACGAAGTAACCCTTTCCGGTGGAGTTCGCCACGGGTTCTCGATGGGTGGGCCGGTTGCGATTTGTATCGCCAACACCGAATGGCCTAAATGGCAAGAGGTTATGTCGGCAGACGCCGTTGACCCAACCACTCTTACTGGTGCGCGAGCTGAGCCACTCACCAGACCTCGTCCTGGGCACGCTGACTTCACGGGCATGCAGAAGTACGGATTCTTAGATGCCAGGCCTGTTTTGGAGCGCGCAAGCGCCAGAGAAACCGCTGCTCGCGTAGCCCTGGGTCAGGTTGCCAGTAATTTCCTCGAGGAACTTGGTATTGGGCTAATAACCCACACCGTTGCCATAGGCTCGGTTGATGGTGGAAGAAATGTTCGCAGACCTGGCGTAAACGACATTGAGGCTGTTGACACCGATGAACTACGTTGTTTCGATTCGGAACTCTCGAAGCGCATGTTCAGCGAAGTTGATTCGGCTCACAAAGACGGCGACACTCTGGGTGGGGTAACCGAAACTCTGGTCTATGGTGTTCCTCCTGGCCTAGGTTCATTCGTTCACTGGGATCGTCGACTTGATTCTCAGATCGCCGCGTCCGTGATGGGTGTTCAAGCAATCAAAGGGGTCGAGATTGGCGACGGTTTTGAGACTGCTTCAAGGCGAGGTTCTCAGGCCCACGACGAACTAGAGCGCGACGCTTCTGGTGTGACCAGCAGAAGTACCGATCGAGCCGGTGGTATCGAGGGTGGCATGTCAAACGGGGAGGTCATTGTTGTTCGCGCAGCCATGAAGCCTATTTCCACCGTACCTCGCGCTCTTGCAACGATCGACGTTTCCACTGGCGAGGCCGCCAAAGCCCATCACCAGAGAAGCGACGTTTGTGCGGTGCCGGCCGCGGGCGTGGTTGTTGAAGCCATGGTTGCCCTGGTTATTGCCAACGCCGTGTTGGAGAAGTTTGGCGGCGACAGCGTTGCCGAGACCAAGCGCAACTTGGACGCCTATATCGCAAACATTCCTGAGGTATTAACCTCTGAAATTGTGCGCGATGCCTAATTCGGGAGTTATCGTCCTGGTTGGCCCCATGGGCGTAGGCAAGACGACTATTGGTAAGAAGTTGGCCAAGCGACTTGAACTCGATTTCATCGACACTGACCAGGTTGTGATTAAAAAGTACGGCCCTATCCCGAGGATTTTCGAGGAACACGGCGAATCTCACTTCCGCACACTCGAAGAGGAAGCTGTCCTCGGGGCTATTTCCAGCCCTGCCGTTGTGGCAACCGGGGGAGGAGCGGTGTTGTCCGAAAGAACTCGCGCAGCCTTCGTTCAGGCTTCAGTCGTCTACTTAGCAACCGACGGAAAGCACATGGCTGCTCGCTTGGTAGGCGGCAATCGTCCGTTACTTAAAGACGGAATCGCTGACTGGCGAAGAATTTATGAGTCACGGCGCCATCTGTACGAGCAGGTTGCCGATTTGACGGTTGACACTTCAAGGGTCACACTAAAGGCCATCATCGAGAAAATTGTGAGCGGGTTGAAACTAAATGTCTGATATTTCCAGAATTTCTGTCAGTGGGGCTGACGCGTACGACGTGATTGTCGGGCGCGATCTTCTTCATGACATTAGAGCCGAGATTGCGCCAACCGTTCAGAAAGTTCTCCTAATTCACCCACTAGCTCTTCAAACCAGTGCCGATGTACTCGCTGAAGAACTTAGGAGCGGTGGACTTGAAGTGTTCCAAGCGGGCGTATCTGATGGCGAGGACGCCAAACGAGTTGAAGTTGCTGCGTGGTGTTGGGGAATCTTGGGTAAAAGCGACTTCACCAGAACCGATGCAATCATTGGTTTTGGCGGAGGTAGCGCTACCGACCTTGCTGGCTTTGTAGCTGCCACGTGGCTTCGAGGAGTTTCGTACTATGCGATTCCGACAACACTGCTCGGACTGGTTGACGCAGCAGTAGGTGGAAAAACCGGCCTTAACACAGCCGAGGGAAAGAATCTTGTAGGGGCGTTCTATGCGCCAAAGGCCGTAATTTGCGACCTGAATGCCTTGAGTAGCCTTCCACGCAACGAGCTGGTCTCTGGCTTCGGTGAGGTGGCTAAGTATGGTTTCATCGCTGATGAGAGAATCCTCGAGTTACTAGAGGCTGATCTCGAATTAGCGACCGACATCAATTCGGCGGAGTTCCGGGAGATTGTTGAACGTTGTATCGCGGTAAAAGCAAAAGTTGTGTCCTCAGATTTCAAAGAAGCAGGGGAGCGGGAAGTTCTGAATTACGGCCACACGCTTGGTCACGCCATTGAACTGGTTGAGCGTTTCCAGTGGCGTCACGGAGCTGCTATCTCGGTTGGAATGATGTTCGTAGCCCAGCTTGGTTTGCTTTTGGGAAACACGCCGGTTGAACTTGTTGACCGACAGGAGAGAGTTTTTAAATCACTCGGGCTCCCAACTACTTACCGCGGTGGCCGGTTCAACCAGTTGCTCGAGGCCATGCGCCGCGACAAGAAGTCACGGGCTGGCGCTCTGCGTTTTATCACCCTGGATGGAATTGGGCGTCCGCGAGTGATCACATCTCCGTCAGAGGAGGCCATGATGGCGGCCTATGGCGAAATTACCACCCCAAACCGCTAACCTTTAAAGCATGCGCAAAGTATTAGTTCTGAATGGCCCAAATCTAGGGCGCTTAGGTTCCCGCGAACCTGAAATCTACGGGACTCTGAACTTTGCTGAATTGGTTTCGCAGGTCACCGAAGTGGCATCTGAAATGGGTATGTCTGCTGATGTGCGTCAAACCGATTCTGAAACAGAACTCATTCACTGGTTGCATGAGGCAGTTGATTCAGGTTCGGACGTAATCATAAATCCGGCCGCTTTCACACATTACTCTTACTCTGTTCGAGATGCCGCAGCGCTGGTGACCAAGTCTGGTTTGAAGCTAATCGAGGTTCACATATCGAACCCGCACAGTAGAGAGTCTTTCCGTCACACTTCAGTGATCAGTGCGGTCGCTACCGGCGTAATAACGGGCCTAGGCCTAAAGGGTTATTTACTAGCTCTCGGGGCCATCGTTTAGACCTTTAACAACTAAACTTATAGAAATCAACCCATCTACTAGCGAGGCATTTTCGTGGCAACATCAAACGACCTAAAAAACGGCATGGTCCTAAACATCGACGGACAATTGTGGGCCGTTATTGAATTCCAGCACGTAAAGCCAGGCAAAGGCCCAGCCTTCGTGCGCACCAAGCTAAAGAGTGTTATGTCGGGCAAGGTTGTCGACAAGACCTTCAACGCTGGTACTAAGGTCGAGACCGCAAACGTAGATAAACGAGACATGGAGTACCTGTACAACGACGGTTCATCTTTCATTTTCATGGATAAGACCAACTACGAGCAGGTCGAATTGAGCCCTGAAGTTGTTGGAGAGGCGTCTGGTTACCTCTTGGAAAATCAGGCCGCTACCGTAGCTCTACACGAGGGTAACCCAATCTATGTCGAGCTTCCATCTTCGGTTGTGCTAACGATTACTTACACCGAGCCGGGACTTCAGGGAGACCGTTCAACCGGCGGCACCAAGCCAGCAACCTTGGAGACTGGTCTAGAGATTCAGGTTCCTCTGTTTGTTGAGAACAACACTCGCGTAAAGGTAGATACCCGCACCGGGGAGTACCTCGGTCGCGAACGCGATTAATGAGTTCCCGCAGCAAGGCACGCAAGCGCGCAATTGACGCCATCTTTGCAGCCGACTTGCGTAAGGAGTCGCCAGAGGATTTATTGGCAGCAACTCAAATCCAGGTATCCGACCGTCAAAACCAGAACGAAATCTTCGCCTATGCCAATGAGATCGTCACCGGAGTTATCGAGAATCACTCGGAAATCGACGATTTGCTGGAAACCTACTCTGAAGGCTGGTCGATTGAACGTATGCCGAACGTAGACCGTGCGATCTTACGTGTTGGAATTTGGGAAATACTTTACTCGGATACCCCCAATGGCGTGGTTGTGAATGAAGCTGTTGAATTGGCAAAGGATTACTCAACGGAGGAATCTGGCGGATTTATCAACGGGCTTCTCTCGCGAGTTGCTGGCACGCAGCGCGCACTTTAGTTACACTTATTTCAAACATCCTTTAAAACCGTCCTGTGAGGCGGAGAAGGAGGTGGGCGTGGATTCACGCACCGTCTTATCGTCGAGTGATATCGACCGAGCCGTAACCCGGATTTCCCATGAAATCGTCGAGGCAAATCGTGGCACATCCAACCTTCTAATTTTTGGTATTCCTACCCGCGGCGTTTGGTTGGCTGAACGAATCGCCCGCTCTATCTCTCAGAGTTACCCAGAGTTTTCAGCCGAAACAAGCGTTGGTCGCTTAGACGTCACCTTGTTTAGAGACGACTTGGCATCTAAGCCAACCAGGGAAATCACAGAGACTCAGATTCCAAGTACTGGTATCGACGGAAAGACTGTCGTACTGGTAGATGATGTGCTGTTCAGCGGTCGCACGGTTCGGGCCGCTCTAGACGCACTTAACGAATTTGGCAGACCCAGTGCTGTTCGTTTGGCCGTCTTGGTAGATCGCGGTCACCGAGAGCTTCCTATTCGTGCCGATTATGTGGGCAAGAACCTGCCGACCGCACTGCACGAGCGAATTAGTGTGCGCCTTGACGAATCCGATACCGAGAATGCGGTGGTGATCGAGGGATGAATCTGAAACACCTAGTATCGGCGGCCGATTTGAACCGCGAACAAGCAATAACTCTCTTGGATACGACGAAAGAAATGTCTGCGGTAAGTGACCGTGAAGTAAAGAAGCTTCCCACTTTGCGCGGCAAGACTGTTGTGAACCTATTCTTTGAAGATTCAACTCGCACGCGCGTTTCTTTCGAGGTTGCTGAGAAGCGCCTTTCCGCCGATGTGATTAATGTGAGTGCAAAGGGTTCGAGCGTCTCCAAAGGGGAGAGCCTAAAAGACACCGTGCAAACTCTCGCAGCAATCTCGGCCGATGTAATAGTGATGCGCCATGGCTCATCTGGCGCAGCCCACACTCTTGCCAATTCCAATTGGTTTAGCGGTTCGGTTATCAATGCCGGTGACGGAACGCATGAGCACCCGACGCAAGCACTTCTAGACGCTTACACTCTGCGCAACCGCCTCTTCGGTTCCAAGAATGGGTCGGCGCTCGATGGTGTGAACCTCGCAATTGTTGGGGATATTGCTCATTCTCGCGTGGCACGGAGTAATTTGATTCTCCTGAAAACCCTTGGTGCGAATGTGCACCTAATTTCTCCAGCTACCTTGCTGCCCAGGGCGCTCGCCAGTTCGGCCGCATCGGCACACTTCAGTTTCGATGAAGCTATTTCGAACCTTGACCTAGACGCTGTGATGATGTTGCGGGTGCAATCCGAACGCATGCAGGCTTCTTTCTTCCCAACCGAATCTGAGTATTCCAGAATCTGGGGCTTGAATCGAGACCGACTACTCAGGATGAAGAAAGACGTTCTGGTTATGCATCCTGGTCCGATGAATCGAGGTTTGGAGATCGATAGTTTCTGCGCAGACTCTCCAAACAGCACAGTTCTAGAGCAGGTCAAAAACGGCGTTTCAGCCAGGATGGCAGTTCTGTATCATCTAGCAGGAACCGAGAGGAACATCTAATGTCTTTCACGCTCAGCGCAGTTGAACTCGCCGATGGCACCATCGGCAACGTTACGGTTGTAGACGGTGTCGTTACCGCTATTGGTTCCCAGGTTGAAGGCGAGAACATCGATTGCAAGGGCCTGATTTTGCTGCCTGGCTTTGTTGATTTACACACGCACCTTCGTCAACCAGGCTTCGAACAGAGTGAAACCGTTGAAACTGGCTCGATGGCAGCGGCTCTTGGTGGCTACACTGCAGTGCACCCCATGGCGAATACTTTCCCGGTGGCTGACAACGCTGGGGTTGTGGAGCAGGTCCAGAGGCTCGGCGATGAGGTCGGTCTAGTTGAAGTGCAACCAATTGGCGCCGTCACGGTTGGTTTGGAGGGCGAGCAACTTGCCGAGCTCGGGACCATGCATCAGTCGAAAGCGAAAGTGACCATTTTCAGCGATGACGGTAAGTGCGTTAGCGATCCACTGCTTATGCGTCGCGCGCTCACTTACGTGAAGGCGTTTGATGGCGTAATTGCTCAACACGCTCAGGAGCCACGCCTAACACAGAACGCACAGATGAACGAAGGTTCAGTGTCAGCCGAACTTGGTTTGGCTGGTTGGCCGGCTGTTGCCGAAGAGTCGATCATCGCTCGAGACATCATGCTTGCCGAGCTCACCGATTCGCGCTTACACGTCTGCCATGTCTCGACAGCGGGTTCCGTTGAGCAGATTCGTCTTGGCAAGGCCAGGGGTGTGAAAGTTACGGCTGAGGTTACCCCACACCACCTTCTGCTAACCGATGAGCTCGCCAGAAGTTACAACCCGGTCTACAAAGTGAATCCTCCACTTCGAACCAACCGCGACGTCGAGGCTCTTCGCGCGGCGTTGATTGATGGAACCATCGATGTTATTGGCACCGATCACGCTCCTCACCCGGATGAACTTAAGAATTGCGAGTGGAGTGCAGCAGCTTTTGGGATGTTAGGCCTGGAGACCGCCGCATCAATTGCTCAGTTAGTCCTAATCGAAAGTGGTCACTCGTCTTGGTCACGTTTGGCAGAGGTTCTTTCGGTGAAGCCAGCTGAAATCAGCGGTCTTGAGTCTCAGGGCCAAAGGATTGTTGTTGGAGCCAAGGCCAACCTTACGGTTTTAGACCCCAAGCAGAAGCGAACCATTGTCGATGGCGGTGCTAGTAAGAGCAACAACCAGCCATATGTTGGCATGGAATTGCCCGGTCAGGTAGTTCACACAATTTTCCGTGGTGAGTTCACGGTTCGAGACACTGTTTTAGCTAGGAAGGCATAAATGAGCAAGGCGCTTTTAGTACTGGAAGACGGAAAGTTCTTCACTGGACACAGCTACGGGGTAGAGGGCAAGTCGTTGGGCGAAGTTGTTTTCTGCACCGGAATGACCGGCTACCAGGAGACACTAACTGACCCGAGTTACGCCGGTCAGATTGTGGTTCAAACAGCGCCGCACATTGGTAACACTGGCGTGAACTCTCGCGATGAGGAATCGTCGAAGGTTTGGGTTGCTGGTTACGTTGTGAGAGACGCATCGCGAATAGTTTCGAACTTTAGAAGTGAAAACTCTCTTGACGACGAACTGGTGAAATACGGCGTTGTCGGAATTAGGGGAGTTGACACTCGCGCACTAACCAGACACCTTCGCGACCGCGGAGTGATGCGCGGGGGTGTTTTCTCAGGTGAGGAAGCCTTGCGCGAAATCTCCGAGCTTCAGGCTGAAGTTCAGGCAGGCAAGAAGATGCAAGGCCTTTCTCTCAGCGACGTTGTATCGACCTCTGAGAAGTACGTTGTTGCAGCCGATGGAGACACCTTCGGTAAAGTGGCAATCCTCGATCTAGGCATCAAGTCTTCAACTATTGAGAACATGACCGCGAGAGGCCTTGAAGTTCATGTCTATCCCGCTACCGCAAGTTCAACGACACTTCTAGAGGGATTCCCAGACGCAGTTTTCTATTCAAACGGGCCTGGCGATCCCGAGACCGCCTCGAGCCAGGTAGAAACTCTGCGAGAGATTCTGAAAAGCAAGACGCCGTTCTTCGGAATTTGTTTCGGGAATCAACTGCTAGGTCGGGCACTCGGATTTGAAACCTACAAGCTAGCATTCGGTCACCGCGGCATCAATCAACCCGTTCTCGACCGCCGAACCGGAAAGGTTGAAGTTACCGCTCACAACCACGGTTTCGCAGTAAAGGTTGACGGCGGCCCAGAGGTAGATTCTCCTGCTGGGTTCGGCCGCGTTCGAGTAAGTCACGTGTCGCTAAACGACGATGTGGTCGAGGGCTTGGAGTGCGTGGACATCCCCGCCTACTCAGTGCAGTATCACCCGGAGGCTGCTGCCGGGCCTCACGATTCCAACTACTTGTTCGACCGTCTAATCGAACTCATCGAAATCAACCGAAAGGCTCAGAATGCCTAAGCGTTCCGACATCAAATCAGTCCTCGTAATCGGCTCCGGACCAATCGTCATCGGCCAGGCGTGTGAGTTCGACTATTCCGGAACCCAGGCGTGCCGCGTATTGCGTGAGGAAGGTATTCGCGTAATTCTCGTGAACTCCAATCCAGCGACCATCATGACCGATCCTGATTTCGCCGATGCGACCTATGTTGAGCCGATTACTCCTGAAGTAATCGAAAGCATCATCATCAAGGAGAAGCCAGATGCAATCTTGCCAACCCTGGGTGGTCAAACCGCGCTGAACGCTGCCATGTCGCTTCACGAGATGGGCATCCTCGACAAGTACAACGTTGAGCTCATTGGCGCGAAGGTAGACGCCATCAAGAAGGGTGAAGATCGCCAAATCTTCAAGCAACTGGTGCTCGATGCGGGTGCCGATGTGGCTCGTTCTGTTATCGCCCACAACATGGACGAAGTGCTGGGGGCCGTTGATGTTCTCGGGTACCCACTGGTGGTTCGACCATCCTTCACCATGGGTGGCTTAGGTTCTGGTTTCGCCTATAACGAAGCCGACTTGCGACGAATTGCTGGAGCAGGGCTCCAAGCGAGCCCAACCACTGAGGTTCTTCTCGAGGAATCAATCCTGGGTTGGAAAGAGTATGAGCTTGAACTCATGCGCGACACCGCTGACAACACCGTGGTGGTGTGTTCTATTGAGAATGTTGA
Organism: Actinomycetota bacterium; assembly: GCA_041179025.1. GTDB lineage: Bacteria > Actinomycetota > Actinomycetes > Actinomycetales > Microbacteriaceae > Rhodoluna. The sequence goes on from JBEGUF010000097.1 coordinate 13,607, forward strand.
TCCGGTTGGCGTTCACACCGGTGACTCAATAACGGTCGCTCCAGCACTTACGCTTACCGATCGCGAGTTCCAGAACCTTAGAGACATCGGCATCAGAATCATTCGTGATGTTGGCGTAGACACCGGTGGCTGCAACATACAGTTCGCCGTTGACCCAAGCGATGGTCGCGTCATCGTCATCGAAATGAATCCGCGTGTGTCTCGCTCATCAGCTCTTGCCTCGAAGGCAACCGGTTTCCCAATCGCCAAGATTGCTGCGAAGCTGGCTATCGGTTACACCTTGGACGAAATTCCGAACGACATCACGAAGGTTACACCTGCGAGCTTTGAGCCCACCCTCGACTATGTTGTGGTTAAGGTTCCTCGCTTTGCTTTTGAGAAGTTCCCAGCGGCCGATCCAACTCTGACCACCACCATGAAGTCGGTTGGTGAAGCGATGGCGATTGGCAGAAACTACAGTCAGGCTCTTCAGAAGGCCCTTCGGTCACTTGAAAAGAAGGGTTCTTCGTTCCACTGGGGCGAGCAAACCAAGAGTGTTGCTGAATTACTTGAGCAGAGTAAGACTCCGACCGATGGTCGAATTGTTGTCTTGCAGCAGGCGCTTCGCCTGGGAGCAACCCCAGAGCAAGCCTTCGAAGCGACCAAGATCGATCCGTGGTTTATCGACCAAATAGTGCTTATAAATGAAATTGCGGATTACGTTGCTAATGCCCAGGAATTGACCGCTGAAGTAATTCTTGAGGCCAAGGAACACGGCTTTTCGGACGCGCAGATTGCTCAGCTACGTTCGCTGAAGGAATCAGACGTCAGATCAATCAGGCACGCGCTTTCTCTTCGTCCAGTCTTCAAAACCGTCGACACCTGCGCTGGCGAGTTTCCGGCACTTACCCCCTATCACTACTCAACCTATGAGCAAGAGACGGAGGTTGTGGCATCGGATCGTAAGAAAGTAGTGATTCTTGGTTCAGGTCCCAACCGAATCGGGCAGGGTGTCGAATTCGATTACTCCTGCGTTCACGCATCGTTTGCTCTTTCAGATGCCGGTTATGAAACCATCATGATTAATTGCAATCCTGAGACCGTTTCCACCGACTACGACACCTCTGACCGCCTCTATTTCGAGCCGCTGACGCTGGAAGACGTGCTCGAGGTTATCCACGCTGAGAGCGCGAGTGGCGAGCTGGTTGGAGTAGTTGTGCAGCTTGGCGGGCAGACTGCTCTCGGTTTGGCCAAGGGTCTGAAAGAGGCCGGAGTGCCGATTCTCGGAACCTCACCAGAGGCAATTGATTTGGCAGAAGAAAGAGGATTGTTCAGCGAAATTCTCGACAACGCTGGTCTCCTAGCGCCGGCAAACGGCATCGCAATTAACTTGGCCGAGGCAACCGAAGTAGCAACGAGAATTGGGTATCCGGTTTTGGTTCGCCCGTCGTTCGTTCTCGGTGGTCGTGGCATGGAAATCGTTTATGACCAGCACTCACTGGTTGATTACTTCGACCGAATTGCCGAGTACGGTCTAATCGGTCCTGGCTACCCACTGCTGGTTGACCGTTTCCTAGACGACGCAATTGAAATTGACATCGACGCCCTCTACGACGGACATGAGCTTTATGTTGGTGGCGTTATGGAGCACATCGAAGAGGCGGGTATTCACTCGGGCGACTCGTCATGCACACTGCCGCCAATAACCCTCTCATCAGCCCAGATTGAGCGTGTTCGAAGCGCCACTGAATCCATTGCCAAGGGCATCGGCGTGCGTGGACTAATCAATGTTCAGTTCGCGATTGCAAACGACGTGCTCTATGTACTGGAGGCAAATCCCCGTGCATCTAGAACTGTTCCGTTCGTTTCTAAGGCTCTCGGCATAACTCTTGCCAAGGCCGCGTCACTAGTGATGGTCGGCACCACTATTGCCGACTTGAAGGCTCAGGGTCATCTTCCGGTTGCTGATGGCACACACATTCCGGCTGGTTCGGCTATCGCTGTAAAAGAGGCGGTTCTGCCCTTCAAGCGCTTTGCTACCAAGGATGGCCGTTTCGTGGATTCACTTCTCGGTCCGGAGATGCGCTCTACCGGCGAAGTAATGGGGATCGACGTTGACTTTCCCACGGCTTTTGCCAAGAGCCAAGCAGCTGCTGGAAGTGCTTTGCCGGTCAGCGGAACCATCTTTGTTTCCGTAGCCGACCGCGACAAACCTCAGGTGCTTCTTCCAGTTCGGAGACTTCAGCAACTTGGCTACAAGATCCTGGCGACCGCAGGCACCGCGGCAATTCTGTCCCGCCACGGGATTGAAGTCGAAAGCGTGCGAAAGGAATCTGTTCCCGGATCAGAGCCTTCAATTGTTGAACTGATAACCGCTGGCGTTGTAGATGTAGTTGTGAACACTCCTTCTGGCTCCTCTGCCAGAAAGGATGGTTATGAAATTCGTGCAGCAACAACTGCCGCAGACAAGGCTATCTTCACCACAATTGCACAGCTAAGCGCAGCGATTGGTTCCTTCGAGACCGTCATCGCCGGACCATTCCAGGTGAGGTCTCTTCAGCAGCACGCTTTAGATCGGGCCGCGGCTCTTGGCTAACCTTTTTGGATCACGCTTACAGCGGGCATTTCAAGAAAATGGCCAGCTCTGCGTAGGAATTGACCCGCATGACTCTCTTCTGGATTCCTGGGGTCTACAACAGAGCGTTCAGGGTCTTCGCGAGTTCTCTTTGCGAGTGGTTGACGCGGCACATTCGAGAGTTGGCATAATCAAACCGCAGGTGTCGTTCTTCGAAAGGTTCGGTTCCAAAGGTTTCGCGGCATTGGAAGAAGTTACCAATTATTCTGCAGAGGCGGGGCTAATCGTCATCGCTGACGCCAAAAGGGGAGATATCGGAACCACTATGGACGCCTACTTCGAGGCCTGGTTCGGCAAGGACTCTGGTCTATTTGCCGATGCGCTCACCGTATCGCCATATCTAGGTCTGGGGGCCGTGACGAATGGGTTTGCTCGTTTCGAAGAGCAGGGCAAGGGGCTTTTCTCGCTCGTTGCGACATCCAATCCGGAGGGTAAATCGGTTCAGTTGGCAAAGGTTGGGTCGCGTACCATCGCTTCCGATCAACTGCGTCAATTGGAAAGCTTGAACGCTGGTGCTGAATCGATCGGCAATTTCGGGGCTGTTTTGGGCGCAACTTTAGAATTCGATAGTTTCGGAATCGAACTCAGTGGCTCTAGAACGCCAGTTCTTGCTCCAGGTTTTGGGGCTCAGGGAGCACGGTTAGCTGATGCGCGCAGTATCTTCGGTGACTTGGCGGACCAGGTTTGTTTTTCGGTGTCACGGTCGGTTTTGAGCGCTGGCCCCGGTGGAATAGAACAACAGATTGAACTTGCCGCCAAAGAGCTAGCTGTGGCTCTCGGGAAGTAGGCTTGGGGAATGGTTTCGAAGCTCGCAGTGATTGCCGGTCCCACCGCGGTGGGCAAGGGTACAGTCGTTCAACACTTGCTTACCGAGCACCCCGAAATCAAACTCTCAATATCTGCGACCACTCGCGCACCGCGTCCTGGCGAAGTTGACGGAGTTCACTATTACTTTTGGTCTCAAGAGCGCTTCGATCAGGCCATTGCACAGGGCGAGTTACTTGAATATGCGACTGTTCACGGGTCGAACCGTTACGGAACTCCTAGAAAGCCGGTTGAGGACGCTCTCGCTAGGGGAGAGAAGGTCGTCCTAGAAATAGACATTCAAGGAGCAAAACAGGTCAAATCTGTTATGCCTGAAGCTCTCACGATCTTCATCATGCCGCCGAGTTGGGATGAACTTGTTCGCCGCCTGAATACACGAGGTACCGAAAATGAGGCCGAGCAGGCTAAGAGGCTAGAGACCGCGGTGGTTGAATTGGCAGCCGCAGATAGCTTCGAATTCCAGGTAATCAACGATGATGTGGATAAATGCGCCGCTAAAGTCTTAGAATTGATGTCATGACTACCGAAATCCTAAAAGGCATTGTTTCGCCTTCCATCGACAACCTACTAGGTAAAGTCGACTCGAAGTACGAACTGGTTATGTTTGCCGCTAACCGCGCACGCCAGATTAACCAGTACTACGCCGAACTGCAGGCAGGTAGCCTATTCAACAACGTTGGACCGCTAGTAGACGCAACCGTCGATGAGAAGGCTCTAACCATCGCTCTTCGCGAGATCGACCAGGACAAACTGGTCAAGACCGCTACCGCACAGTAGCATCATGCGGGTACTGGTTGGAATAACCGGTGGCGTTGCAGCGTATAAGGCTGCAGAAATCGTTAGATCTCTCGCAGAACTCGGCCATGAGGTTCGAGTTATCGCAACCACAAACGCCTTGCGTTTTATTGGCGCAGCCAGCTTAGAAGCACTCTCAAA
>JBEGUF010000098.1:0-3460 GCA_041179025.1 Actinomycetota bacterium
CACCCAATTCAGGGCATCGGCGCTAACTTCATCCCAGAAGTTCTCGACACCCACGTCTACGACGAAGTACTAGACGCATCTGCCGACGACGCAGTTGCCTGGTCGCGTCGCATGGGAGCAGAAGAGGGCATCCTCGGAGGAATCTCTTCGGGTGCCGCAATGTGGGGTGCCAACATCATCTCTCAGCGCCCAGAGTTCGCCGGCAAGAAGATCGTGGTAATAATCCCATCATTCGGTGAGCGTTACCTATCGACTATTCTTTATAAGGACTTACTCGAAGAGAACTAAGGATGGTCTGTGGCCCACTTCATCGAAGACTTCAAAGCGGGCCTAGACCGAGATCCAGCCACTAAAACTGGATTTGAACTATTCCTAACTTCCCCTGGTCTCCACGCAATCTGGAACTATCGCGTTGCCCATTTCCTCTGGAAACTAAAACTTCGCACGCTTTCACGTATGTTTGCCAACATCGCCCGCATCGCCACCGGCATCGAAATTCACCCTGGTGCCACCATCGGCCGCCGTTTTGTGATTGACCACGGCGTTGGCGTAGTCATCGGCGAAACCGCCATCATTGGCAACGACGTTTTGATGTACCACGGTGTCACCCTTGGCGGAGTAGTAAACGAACCAGTGAAGCGCCACCCAACCATCGGCAACAACGTCATCCTCGGAGCCAACAGCATCATCCTCGGCGATATCACCATCGGCGATAACTGCAAGGTTGGCGCCGGAGCAATCGTGGTCAAAGACCTACCTGCCGGCAAAGTCGCGCTAGCGACTACGGCGACCGTTCGGTAAGTTTTCTCCCTCGCCGAAGCGAGAGGATTATTCCAAGGATCATGGCCGTAATACCGGCCGTAGCGGACCACAATAGATTGGCTCCGGTATTCGCAAGCTCATAAGGTGTCGCCTCTGCGGCAGCCCATCGAGCATGTAGTGTGCTGCTTGAAGCTGGCACAAAATTTGTGTTCGAGACCTGCACCCCTTCAACCGGGTCGGTGAACCAGCCTAAGAACACCTTTCCAAGTCGCTGCGGCGTTGGGAGATCAAAGCCTGGGTCGCCAATGTTGTACAAATCGCTCAGTCTCGAAAGTGTTCCGCCGTGCGCGTTGTAACTGACCTGAATTGGCTCTGAGCCTGGAGGTGCAACAATTACCTCTTCCTCTGACTGCAGTGAAATTACAAGGCGGTAGTTGATCCCGGCTAATCCCCCTTGATCCACCAAGGTCACTTGAAGTTCATTCCAGCCAGGGTGAAGCATAGAAGCCACATCAATCGGACCACCAGTATCCCAATTTCCAGCAACTTGACCCGGAGAGATTTCTGTTCCGTTGAGTGTAATCACACCTAGGTTGTCAACGATAAACGCGGCTTCCAAGGTTGGGCTTGAATACGCGTCTGGAACGAAAAATCGATAACGGTACAGGGAAGTTTGGCCGAGGCAATCATAGACAGTTGGACCGCAGTTGAGCCATGAATTGGTTCCATCAACAAACCCCCAAGGATGCTCTCCCACTAAGTAGGCAGGATTCCACGTCTCGCCGTTGTCGGTTGAAGCTTCGGTGTAAGGGTCTTGGCTTCCGAGAATATGCTGCTCATCGATAACGCCGCCGAGAATCGTGACGGTCTGAGTGGTGGCAACTGCTCTAGCAGGAGTAACAACCGAGAGCAACATCAGCGTCAGACCTAGAACGGCGGACGCGTTCCGAAGCAATGCTCTCATTCATTAAAAGTATTCGCAATTAGGAACAAATTTCATGGTTTTAGTCGGAATTTACCAAATTGAAACTTTAAACTTTCCTTCTAGAATCTAGTGGGAGAGCGCCGAATCCCAGCCACGTTCTGGCAGCTTCTCGGAGTCAAGGAACACACCGTCGCCGGACTCTACGTTGCCAATGGCCTTGAACGAGCGAGGGATGGTTGCGCCTTCGGGGAAGGTAGCAAGGAGGCTGTGATCTTCTCCGCCGAACAGAACCCAGTCGAGTGACTTCAATTCGAGTCGATCGGCAACGTCGTCGAGGCGTGCGCAGTAGCCGTCGAGGGCCTGTTTTGAAATTACAAGTTTTACGCCGCTGGCTTTGGCGATTCGGTGGGCGTCTTTGGCTAGGCCGTCTGAGATGTCGAGCATTGATGTGGCATTCACGGCTTCGATGCCGGATTGGATTGGCGGCATTGGTCGCTTCTGGATGTTGACCCAGTCGTCGTAGGCAGAGATGGCGTCTTGGTTGCCACTTTGGAGAAGGCTGAGACCGCAGGCAGCTTGGCCGAGGGTGCCGGCTACTGCCAGGATGTCGCCAGGGTTGGCGCCGGTTCTAAGGATTGGCTCGCGGCCTTCGAGGTCGCCGTGAGCGGTTACAGCGATGACGATTTGTTCGGCCTGAGCTAGATCTCCCCCAACGATTTCGGCGTTCGGAACGAAGTGGGTAACGGCTGCTTGAAGGCCGTCGGCGAAATTTTCGAGCCAGGTGATTTCGGTTTCCTTAGGAACGGCGAGGGCCACTACGAGTGCTGTGGGTTTGGCTCCCATGGCGGCAACATCCGAGATGTTGGTGGCAACGGCTTTCCAGCCGAGATCGAAAGCTGAAGACCAATTGGTTTTGAAGTCGTTGCCTTCGATCATGGTGTCGGTGGTGACCACGAATTGATCGTTTGATGTTCTCACCACAGCGGCGTCGTCGCCTGAGCCTACGATGGTGTTTTCGCTCTTTTTGAGGCGCGCAACGGTTCGTTTGAGCGCTTCGTTTTCGCCAAGGCTGGCCAGAGTTTCAGGATTGGTCACAAACCAAAGGTAGCCTGTATTTGATGAAGTTTTTGAAACTGAGCCTAACGGTTCTTCCCCTATTGCTAACCGGTTGCTCCGCAACCGTGCACCTTTCGCCTGCCGACGAAGCAAATTCGGTTACCTGCGCGAATCTTCAGGTGCGATTGCCAGATTCGGTAGACGGCTTGGCGCTGCGCTCTACCGATGCTCAGGCAACGGCCGCTTGGGGGCAGCCGACCGCGGTGATCTTTCGATGCGGTTTGCCCCTGGTGACGGTTTCTGAGCTGCCCTGCGTGACTAGTGAGGGAGTCGACTGGTTGGTCGACGAATCCAAGGCCCCTTCTTATCGTTTCATAACTTTCGGAAGAAACCCTGCTTCAGAGGTAATCATCGATTCAACCAAGGCGGTTGGCGTGAACGTTTTGGATCAGCTTGCCTCCACCCTAAAGTTTCAGGAAGCAACTGCCAACTGCGGTTAGCGCTCGAGCGCTAGTTCGATCAGCTCGGTGATCAGTTCGCTATAGCCAATGCCAGATGCTTTCCAAACCAGCGGGAACATCGAAACCGGCGTGAAACCAGGCATGGTGTTTACCTCGTTCACCAGGAAGCCGTCTTTGGTGAGGAAGAAATCCACTCTCGCCAGACCTTCGCAGCCGAGTGCATTGAACGCCTTCGCCGAGAGTTCCTGCATCTCTT